>DLLB01000065.1:37150-49992 GCA_002477905.1 Clostridiales bacterium UBA7573
CCCCGGACGTGTACCGTTGCAAACAGTTGTCGCTTTTTCTTCGTATAGGCGGGTATTCTCCGGTCTGAATCCAAGCGGGAAACCGTATGTTTTTATAAGCGCGTCCGCCTGCTTCTTTGCGGTTAGTGTCGGTGCTTGCTCCTTTCGCAGTTCCAACCCCGCCGCCGTCACGCTGTTCCAGCCGTGAAAACCGAAGGATTGTAGGACGATTGCCGAATAATCAGTGATTCGGTTGTTATGATCTCCCGTCATGGTCGGTGCAACCCGTCCGTTTCCGTTTCCTCGACCGTCAAAAAACGAATTGGCTTCTTTCAGCGCCTGCGTCAGAATTTCGTCCAGCGCCCGCCCTCTGCGCTCCGCTCGGCGCAAGATACCGTCGCACGCTGTCCGGCTTAAATAGTATTTCTGCGGCACAATCACTTCCAAAACTTCCGACAAGGTAGATTCGCTTTCTTCGCTGGGGCACTCCCCAATATTGAGCGTCAAACAATCGCCAAGCGGCGCAGATTGCCCCCCCTCGAACCATTCCTGCGCTTGCCCATTTTCCACTTGCAGGCATTGGAATATCGGTTTTTGTGATTTCTTCAAGCACGGTTTGAAAATCGTGTCCATGATGACTAATGAATGCGCCGGGTACGTTCTCCCAAACAATGAAAGTTGGATACCTACCATGTGTTGCCTCCCTCATTTCGTAAATGATTCTGATTGCTTCGACGAAAAGCCCGCTGCGGGTCGTTTCGCCGTCGCCTTTGCTTGTATTCTTGATACCGGCCCGTTTACCTGCCACACTTAAATCCTGACACGGTGAACCGAATGTGATAATGTCCACAGGCGGCAAATCCGCCCCGTTGATTTTGGAAACATCCCCATAATGACGCATACCGGGAAAACGCTGTTTCGTCAGGGCAACACACGCTGCGTCAACCTCTGCCGCCCATATTGGCGTTACTCCCGAAAGGACGGCGCAGAGAGGGAAACCTCCGATTCCGTCAAACAGACTTCCAAGCGTTATTCGTCTATCCATTCTTCAACCTCCCACGGCGGCAAATCGCCTTTTCCTGCCGTTTTGTACATTACCACGGATAAATACCAATGACCGTTGTATTCGTTGTATCGCGCATATGTACGCACAAAACGATACCCCTTGAATTTCCGTTCCCAATATTCCCGATCGTCGGCGCGTAGTTTCACAAGGCGTTCCACGCCGTGCGCTGTGATTTTCCCGTCCCGTATTTGCGGCGGCTTCGGCGTGCGCAGATTCTTTGACCGGAGGATCTTCCTTTGCCCGTGCAAATCCTTTGTGATATATTTTGCGGCGGCTTCCGGCCCGAACCGTTCCGGTTGAAAACGGTCGGCATTGACGCGGGAGCGGGACGGCCACAAATCCTCCAATGCGTCGCGGTCAACCCCGCCCGTCATGAACAAGTGAAAGTGCCAGTTGCTCCGCCCCTTGTTTCTGCCGCTCTTGTATGTGACTTCCTCCAGCGCGCAATAATAGACGAATGGCTGTTCCAGTTTCTTTTTTGCTTTTTTGTATGAATCGTTATCCGGATATTTCTTGCACAGTGCTGTGTAGCGTTTCAGTTCAGCCGCTCGTTTGGTCTTTACGCGGCGAATGTAGTTTGCAAAATCCCGTTTTGCTTCTTCCTCGCTTTGCGGTGCGTCCTCTGGTCTGTATGTTGGGTGCATAAGAATGTCGCCTGTGTCAAAATTTTCATTGATAAGCCGCACGGCCTTTTTTACGGCTTGATTATGGTTGTAACGTGCCTGTGCTTCTGTTGTCGGCGCTGTTTTCGGTTTCCTCGTCGGCATTCGCCGGCCGTCTGAAAACACGGGATAAAAGTCTATTTCAAGCAGGCGACCGCTTCTTGTCCGTTTTTCTCGCTGCATATCCGCCTCCCGTTATCCGTGGCGGTGTGTCGGGAATTCCGGAAAATCTGTCCGAAAATCGTTGACATTCCCGCTTTCGTATTCAAAAACCACGTTGTAAAGAGCCGTCCGAATGTATGTCTTTTTGAACTTGACGGTATAGGTCGCCGCTTCAAAATTCTGTATCACCCTGCGGATGTGATCTTCCGTCAATAGCAAGTACACTTCCTGCACCAAAGACGCGGGCAGTTTCTGACCGTTGATTTGCACCTCCGCCAGCGGCGGCAGTTTGTACATCTCTGCGATTATCAGAAAAAGTTCATTTACCTGATCCCAATCCTCGCGGAAAAAGCATTCAATGTTGATCTGATCCCGCACAGCTTGCAGAACCTCATAAAATGAACCCGACGGGACTTGACTTTGACTGCGACCTGACTTCTGTTCGGAAGAAAAAATTGCATTTGTTTGTGTCATTGTTTCAGCACTCCTTGAAAAATCTGTTTTGCCTTGCTTTCGTCGTTGAAATACTATACAATACAAGGCCGACAAGCGGGCAAAATATCCCGCTTCTGTCTTGACTTTTCACCGCTGTTGTGCTACAATATAAATGTGTTCAGCACAAGCGGCAACAGCCGTTTCCCTCTGACCCGTCCGCCGTTATCGGACGGGTTGTTTTTTTGTGATTTAGCGTTCTTTCTGCCATCCTGATTCCGGTTGATTTACTATCTGCCGTATTTGTCACGCCCCTGACCGCTGAAATCACAGATTCCGTCGTCAACGGCGTTTCTGCGGATTTCACAATCTGCGCCAAGCATGAGTGCAAACACATTGAAAAACGCCTTGACTGCCGCAAGCAATTTTTTCATTTCTGTTTCTCCCTTGCTATGTACCGTTTTGCGGCTTTCCTCTCGTATGCCGCATTCCTGATAATCAGCCGATATTCAAGAATGCGCGGCTGTGTGCAATCGCCGTCCTTATAGTAGATACAGGGCGGTATTCTTTTTTTATCTGCACATAGTGGCGTGCCATCGCACCCGTGGTCGAAATCCGGGCAGTGTTCCTTCATTGCCTTTTTGTAGTTTGTAAATTGTGAACTTGTCATCAGTTCGATCATGTTCTATCCCTTTCAAATAAAAGTCTTTTGCCGCATTGCCATATGACGGATTTCCGCCTCCACGCTCTGCGTTGCTTTTTCAATGTCTGTTTGCGGCGTGCCTGCCGTTCGTATAAGGGACACCAGCATTGCCGCCGCTCCCGCAATGCGGTTCGCCTGTGATTCCGCAACCGTGGCACGGTGCTTTGCGTTGCTCTCCCTCTCGGCTGCGCCTTGCATTCTGCTGTATTCTTCGGCGGTCATAGTGACAGCAACGGTTACGGTGTCCGGCTTTCTCCCTGCTCCCTGAAGTTTGAACAGATGATTTCGCACCGCGTCCTGCGTGCGGTTCAGTTCCTCCGCAATCTGCGGAATGGTTCTGCGCTCCGCCTGATACAGGCGAAGGAGGGCGGTTTCTTCCTCTTGCGTCCACCGCAGATTTGAAACCGTGGGCGGTTTCTGCACTTCAAATTCAAAGCCGCACTGCGGACACTTTGCTTTGCACATATTCAATCCTCCCATAACGGAATGATATTCAAACAGGCGATTTTGATCGGGCATTCTCCGCATTTACCCAACCGCCCCCGCCGCTCGGCACAATAGTTTTTAATGTTTCTGATACTTTCCCGAAGTTCTTCGGCGTGTGGCGCTTCATTCTGGCTTGCCACTTTGTAACAGTGGCGGCAGATATGAACACCTTCAGGAATTTCCCGACCGCAACACACGCAACGATCAACATCTGTCATTGTCCGCCTCCTTTGCTTCATCTCCGAAGCAATCCCACCCCGTGCGGGCTGTACGGGCAAACAGTTTTATAATTCTCAATGATCATCATGTGCCTCCCGATGACTGTCATCAAAGCGAATTTTCAAAACTTGCGTACAGTCTCCGTATTCTGTACGGATTACCACTTCGTGCGGATAGTGCTTGTCCGAAATCAGATGTTCCCGCAGATTCTGCGAAAACGTGTTTATGATTCTTTGGTACACTTCCTGCCTGATTCCTGTTTCCGGCATTTTCAGACCTCCTTAATAGTGCTTTGCGCCTGCGTCAAGTGTAACTAATGGATTTGTTTCCGGTGTCCAGCTAACACCAATATAATCAAGGACACGCGCCCAGCCGAAAAGCGTTCCTTCCTCGTCTTTACAACATCGGAACATAAGATAATCCCATTCTTTGGGGTTTGTTTGATAAAGGTAATCAAAACGGTTCGGACGCTTTTCAAGATGAATCCCAAAGCCGCACATGGAACAGCCTGTCCTTTGCGCCCTTGTGGTGTACAAATTTCCGTTTTCGTCCGTTGCTATTGTTCCATATGCTTCCGGAATAATGGTATCAATTTCAACTTCTCCGAATTCACGCCAATGTGCATGATAGTATTCATCCATTTCAAGCGCCAGCTTGAGAATGTCTTGCCGTCCGAAGATGGCAAACGGTGCGCTTCTCTGTGTCCCCTCTGTCCAATAATTACATCCGTTCACCATTAAAGCCTTTGCACGTCGTCCGCCCTCGGAAGCCATAAGACCGACGAAGGGAACGCTATTATGCTCTTTTGCCCAAAGGTCGCATGGACGTTCTTTCAGGTAGTAACAGCATTTTGCAGAAACTTTGAAGTTCGGCTTTTGATAGTTCACGCCCTCATTCTCGTTTTCATAACCGCCGAATTTTTCCAGCCATTTTTTCGATAGTTTCATTCTCGAATTTTTTCGATTGCCGCCATATGCTCCGGTTTCTCCTGTGATAATCGCATGTCGCACCGTTGCATTGTTTTCAGTCGGATTCTGTAACAGTTCGATCTTTGCGGCGATTTCTTTTGACAAAACAGGAAAACCGAATTCCTGAATGACTGCCGATTTTGTCCACGGCTTTCCATTCTCGCGTTTGATCGGGCTAACAGATATAACCCCCAACGCCTTATGTACCGCCTGATTCCCGCGATCTTCAAGGTACGACGCGGACACGCCGGGGCAGTAAATTCCGATGGAATGTAGAAACAAAAACAACGTGATACTGTCCAACCCGCCAACCGATACATGATAATTTTTGTCGTGTTCATCACACATTCCAACGAATTCCCGCGCGCGAATTGCAGCATACTTTTTCTTGAACTCGTATGATTGTTGTTGCTTCACCATAAATGCGGCACGCTTTACATCCGCACCGATTCGTTTATTTCTTTCGATAATAGATTCCATTGATTCAATTCCTTTCATCTGTATGATTATAAATAACAACCATTGAGGGAAACGGTGCAGGCATAGCCCGTCCGCTTTTGTCTCTTTGCGGATTGCCGTTCTCGTCCGTAAATGTCAGCCGTCCACGTACAAAACGAATTTCCGCTTTTCCGTATATGTAGTCATGGAAAAAGGCGGTGTCCGTCCTTGCCGGAATCAGTAAAACGATCGTTTGCCCGCGCTGCGCTTCGGCATAAGCCTTTTGAACCCACTTCCGAATTTCACGTCCATACGGTGGATTGCAGAACACCGCCCCCCACCATTCCAAGATTGCGCCAACCCGTCCGTTTCGGGCGTGAAAAAATTTGCGCACTTTGCGGAACGCTCTGTTGCTGCTACGTCAAGGGTAAAGTGAAATTCAGCATTCAGTTCATCAAAGAAGTCCTGCGGTGTACACCAATTCATGTTTTGACTACTCAACAGGGCGGCGTTCATAATCTGTCCTCCCGTGTGTTCTTTCTCCCTCTCGCCTGAAAGGAGGATTGCAGGGCGGCTTCGGCTATTTCGGCACTGTAACCGGGGCGCATATTGTTGTCATTGCTTCCCGTATAGCCCCGTTTCAGTTCTCTGTAAATCGTGGCAAAACACACCCCAAGACGGGAAGCAATGACAACAATTCTTTCACCGCTCCCGTATAGTTTTTCAAGCCGTTTTCGGTCATCGAAAGTTAAGTATCTGTATTCGTTCATTCTTCGTCCCTCTCCGTCCTCATTTTTAACCACTCTTTGATGTTTGTTTCTTCCACGTTTCCGTTCGGGCAGTCTGCGCAATTTTCAATTTCACACCCGCCGCAATGCTTTTTGCGAAAAGCGTCATTCCATGGCCCGTCAAGCGTCGGCAGAGAAGCAAGAAAGCCCGAAAGCCTGTCCGGTGTTCCTGCGTACCGCTCGTAATTGTTCATTCCTGCGGCAAGGAAGTAGTCACACCAGCAATCCACGCTTTCATCAAACCACGTTTCGCCGCTCTCGATACTTTTTGCAAGGTGACGCACAATAGCGTTTGTGTGGCATGATAGGTCGTCGCCGTTTTCTGTTTCACCCGAAAGCGACCGTTTCAAGCACTTATGCAGTTTATAGTAGAGGTCATGCGCTTTTCTGTTCTTATCCTCTATAATCGTGTGGTCAGCCATTTTCTTTCCCTCCGAAATAAAAATAAATGCGATCGGCACGCCCGGAACAGGGCGGAAATACCTTTCGCATTTATTGTATTATTTTTTAAAATGCGAAAAAATCGCAAATTCCTCTTGACAAACCAATTAGGCTATGATACAATAGCCCTACTTGAATTTGCGACTGATTCGCAGATCGGAGGACAAAAATGGCATATATGACAGAGCCGCGCAAACGGTTGCTTGCGTTTTTCAAAGCAAATCCAGATACGCTTTTGCGCGTACATGAAATTACGGAAGCAATGGAAGCGCAGGGGATGAGCCGCAGCGCCGTTTACCGGAATCTTACATTGTTTACCGAACAAGGACTTGTCACCCGTGTGGTGCCGGAAGGCGAACGGGAGGGAGTGTATCAATATTTCGACACGGACGCATGTCAGAACTGTCTCCATTTCACCTGTATGGTATGCGGCGCCATTTATCATTTGCGTAAAACAACGGCAAATGCTGTGACAGCGGATATTCTGCATGCGGACGGATTTGAAATCGACCGCAAAAAAACGGTGCTGTACGGTCGGTGCAAGCGTTGCAGAGGATGAATATGCGAAAAATCAAAGGACTTTTTTCAAGATGGCTTTGCATGTTGCTTGCCGGCGCACTTGTTTGGTCGATGGGCGCGATGGTTACCGGGTGCGGAGAACAGCCAAAGGACGAAAAACCGCATGTGGTATGCACGGTGTTTCCGGTGTATGATTGGGTGAAAAACCTGACCGGAGAACTGGCGGATGTCACATTGCTGGCAGATAACGGGACGGATCTGCACAGCTATCAACCGTCCGTTTCCGACCTTGTGGAAATCGCGGAATGCGATCTTTTGATCTTTGTCGGCGGCGCGTCGGATCTGTGGTTGTACGACGCGTTACAGAATGAAGGCAATCCCGCGCGCAAAACCCTGCGCTTGCTGGATGTGTTGGGGGATGCCGTTCTGACGGAGACGAACGTGGGGATTCTTTCTCCCAAGCAAAAGCACGGACATGAACATGCGCAGGATGCCCATACGGAGCCGCATGCGGCATGTGCAGAAGATTTTTTGGAGGCCGACGAGCATGTTTGGCTGTCCTTACAAAACGCGCGTGTTTTGTGTGAGGCGATTACTGCGGAACTGTGCGAACTGGATGCCGCACATGCCGCCGCTTATACCGAAGCGCAAAACGCTTACGACGCACAACTTGCGGCACTCGACGCGGCATTTTTGCAAACGGTACAAAACGCGGCAAAATCGGTGGTGTTGGTTGCTGACCGCTTCCCGTTTTTATATCTTGCCAAGGACTATCATTTGCAGTATATCGCCGCGTTTTCCGGATGTTCCGCAGAAGCGGAGTTAAGTCCGGCTACGGTGATCGCGCTTGCCGCCGAATTGGACGAAATGCAGCTGGATACGGTGCTGATTCTGGATGGCTCCACGCCGGTGTTTGCCCAAACCGTGATGAATGCCAGTCATCAGACGCATTGCCGGATTCTGCGTCTGTATGCGATGCAGTCTGTCACACGAAAACAACTTGCGGCGCATATGACGTATGTATCCTGTATGGAAGCCAACCGTGCTGTGCTGGAACAAGCACTTGCATAAGGGTGTGAGCGCCGCAGTAAAGTCGAAAAACCGGTTTTGGTGTTCCGCTTTTCCCATGCACTTTTTCATGCAGTTTTGAGACGGAAGCACTGTTGCCAATCGATTTGGAAAAAATACGCCGGATCGCGTTTGTAAAACGGGAACCCCGTTCCTGCGGGTTGTCCTTAAAAAAATTTCCCCAGAGGCAATCCTGCCGCTGGGGATTTTCTATGCGGTTTTGCGGAAATGATCTTTCAAGATTGACTTGGCGAGACGCCGAAAAATTTGCGGTAAGCCCGAAAAAACGCTGAATAATCCGTATAACCGCAACGGGAAGCGACGTCTGCCGCCCGCATCCCCTCCGCGAGCAGATTGTGCGCCCGCACCAATCGCTTTTGCGTGAGATACCGATAAACGGAGGTATCCATCTCCGCGCGAAACGCATGGGATAAAAGCGAGGGAGAAACACAGAATATCCGCGAAAGTTCGGTAAGCGAAAGCGTTTCTCCCAAGTGCGCGTCAAGATAGCATGCAATGCGATGACCAAGACTGCCGTCAAAATGCGGAAATGCAGTGAAATCTGCTTCGGACAAGGATAATTCTGCAAGCAACTGGTAAAAGATCCCTTGCAGAAGAACGGTTTTTACGGACGACACAGGACTTTTTTCCGAAATCTCATTGAGACGTGTAAACAAAGCACGGATGCGCGGAGAGGGCGCGGATAAAATCCGCACGCCGCCGGTAAACAACTTTTCCATGCCGGCAAGCGGCTGATTTTGCAGGAGCTCCCTTGGAAAATGTAACAGATTGCGCCGATAGCAATGCTGATCCCGTAAAAGCATCTGATGATAACACGCACAGGGGATCAGGACCAGTGCGCCGACCGGTAACGCCTTTCGATCCTGATCGAAAACCAGTTCCGCGTCTCCGCCGAGCAGATAAATGATTTCATGATAGGGGTGTACCTCGGTGCCCTCCCAGATCGACGGTCCCAGCGCATATTTGAATTGGATGCCGTCTGCGGCAATCCGTAAGTCAAAGGGTGCTTCCATGGCGTGCTCCTCCGGTAGTTTGTCTGATGTCTTTTTCAGTATAGCACAACTTTGCAGGATTTGCAATCAAAAAGTGTATATCTGCAATGGAAATTGCGATTCCGATCTTTTATAATGCATATAGGGGCGCAGAAAGCGCGGAAAGGGATGAATTTATGAAGATCACAAAATTGGAACTTTTGAAAGTCAAACCCCGGTGGATGTTTCTGAAAATGTATACGGACACCGATCTTGTCGGATTGGGAGAACCGGTTTTGGAGGGACATACCAACGCCGTGGAAGCGGTGATCAAAGAATTTGAGGACTATCTGATCGGCAAAGATCCCATGCAGATCGAACATCATGTGCAGGCATTATACCGCGGGGGATTTTACCGGGGCGGCCCGCTGATGCTTTCTGCCATCAGCGGTATCGAGCAGGCAATGTGGGATTTGAAGGGCAAATATTATCATTGTCCGGTTTACGAGATGCTGGGCGGCGCCTGCAGGAACAAGATCCGGATGTATACGCATATCAAAGCGGCGGCGATCAAAGACGGCAATACCGTGGAGCAGATGCTTGCCATTGCCCGCACCCGCTTGAAAAGCGGATACACCGCGCTGAAATATTCCATTATCCCGCCAATCCATACAATCGAGACGCCCGCACAGATGCGGCAGCATGTCGAACGGTTTGCTGCGGTGCGCAAGGAGATCGGCGAGGGAGTGGATCTGGCGATCGATTTCCATGGACGCGTCAGTCCCGCGCTTGCCCCGCGACTTGCGGAAAAACTTGCGGCGTACGATCCGTTTTTCATCGAGGAGCCATGTCTGCCGGAGAATGTGGATTGCATGGCGAAGATCGCGCATGGTACGACGATACCGATCGCCGCAGGCGAGCGGTTGTTCGGCAAGTGGCAATATCGGGAACTGCTTGAAAAGCAGGCTGTCAGCGTAGTACAACCGGATATTTGTCATGTGGGCGGTATTTTTGAAGGACGGAAGATTGCGGCAATGGCGGAATTGTATTTTGCCTCCGTTGCGCCGCATAATCCGCTCGGACCGATTTCTCTTGCCTCCTGTTTGCAGTTGGATGCCTGTATCCCCAATTTCTTGGTGCAGGAGCATCCGGGAAATCCGGACGGCTCCGATCTTGGCGTTGGGTATCTGAAAACGCCGTTTGAGATCGAGAACGGGTATATCGCACTGCCGAAAGGAGAGGGGCTGTGCGTGGAACTGGATGAAAAAGCGCTTGCGGATAAATTGTACGACGGAAAATGGACGACACCGCGGCAGTATTTTGAGGACGGCAGCAATGCCGATTGGTAAAGGGGAAAGGAGCGCCTTATGCAGAAAAGTGTATTTGTGACCGGCGGGACCAACGGTACCGGCTATGCGATTGCGCGGCGATTTGCCAAAGAGGGGTACGCCGTGATGATCGGCAGCCGGAACGGCGAAGCCGCCAGAGAAGCCGCAGAGCGGCTTTCTGCGGAATATCCTGTCGCCGCATACGGATATGAGACAAAGATTTTTGACGAAGAAAACGGGAAGGAGATTTTTGCGCAGATCCGGAAAAACGGCTATCTGTTAGACACGTTGGTGCTCAATGCCGCAAATCTCGGCATTGGGCAGGAAAGTCTGACTGTGGATATGGCGGACTTTATGCGGGTATTGGAAACAAACGTCGGTTGGAATTTCATGATGGCACGTAATGCGGCGCAACAAATGAAAGAGAAACACAGCGGCGCCATTGTGTTTATCACTTCCAATTCCGCCCTGCGCGTGACCAAAGACCGTTGCGCTTATTGCGCGTCCAAAAGCGCGATTTTGGCAATGTCTAAATCCTTTGCCGTGGATTGGGGCGTATACGGCATCCGTTCCAATTGTGTGCTACCGGGGATGATCAAGACCGCAAGATGGGAACAAAATCTCAATGACTGCCGTTATTCCCTGCCCAATTACACGCCTATCGGGGATATTGCGGATTTTGAGGATATTGCAAATGCGGCATATTTTCTCGGCTCGGAGCAGGCAAAGAATATCACCGGCGCAGAATTGGCGGTAGACGGCGGAATGCTTGCGCAGCTTGTGCCGGATCAGAGCAGGAGGCTTGCTTGGGATGACAGAACCAACTGAGAGAATTCGGATCATCGAACAGACAAAACTGATCGTGATTGTGCGCGGATTAGCACGGGAAGTGCTGCTCCCGTTTGCCGAAGCGGTCTATGCCGGAGGCATTCGGGCAATGGAAATTACCTATGACGCGTCAGGAAAGACACCGGATGCGGAAATTGCGGATCGCATCCGGATGTTGAAAACGTATTTTGGGGAGCGGATGCTGATCGGAGCCGGTACGGTGCTCAACGAACGTCAGGTACTGCTGACTGCGGACGCGGGGGGAGATCTGATTATTTCCCCGCATACCGATCCCGCTGTGATTGCCGCAACCAAATCCAAAGGGATGCTTTCTATCCCCGGCGCGTTTACCCCGACAGAGATGGTGCGGGCGCATCAATGCGGTGCGGATTTTGTCAAGCTGTTTCCGGTCACCGCGCTGTCTCCCGCATATATCAAAGCGGTTCGTGCGCCGCTTCCGCAGATCCGGTTGCTTGCCGTCGGCGGTGTATCTCTTGAAAATGGAAAAGCATACCTTGCGGCAGGGGTGTCCGGATTCGGGCTGGGGGCGAATATTGTGGATCAAAACGCCATTCTGCGCGGCGATTATCCCGCAATCACCGCCTGTGCGAAAGCGTATTGCGATCTTGTGGGAGGTACGGTATGAGTCTGTACCTTGCGGTAGACGGCGGCACGACCAATACCCGCGTCCTGTTGACGAATGGCGAAACTTGCTTTGGCAAGCGTTGTGTGGAAATCGGTGCGGGAAGCGAAGCCGTAGTGCGGCAAACACTTCCGGCATGGTTGCAGGATGCATTTGTCGCTTTGCTTGCGGAGCAGAACGCTTCCTTTTCCGATCTTACCGCGATTCTTGCCGCTGGGATGATTACGTCGGAAAACGGATTATACTGTTTGCCGCATCTGTCGCTTCCCGCAGATATCCACGCCTTGCATGCCGGTATGAAGGCGGTTCATTTTCCAAAGATCGCCCCTATCCCGATTCATTTTTTACCAGGATTACGGACCTGCGGAAATACGCCGTTGACTACCGACATGATGCGCGGAGAAGAATGCGAATTTTACGGGCTTTGCGAGGAAATTTTGCCGGATACCATGGTTGTGCTCCCGGGTTCCCATTCCAAACGGATTCTGACGGACGCAAACGGGAGCATTGCGGATTTTACCACCTTGCTCACCGGAGAAATGCTTGCCGCACTTGCCCATCACACCATTTTGCGTAACGCGGTGAATTTTGGCGTACAAACGGTGGAGGAAACGGCATTGTGGGAAGGGCACCTTGCACAGAAAGCCATGGGATTGCATGAAACGCTGTTCAAGGTGCGCGTTTTGAAAAATCTGTACGGTGCAGATGTGCAAAGCGTGTACAGCTTTTTCCTTGGCGCGGTGTTGTCCGGTGAAATTTGTCGGATCTTATCCATGCCATGTCGGCAGATTTTGCTTGGCGGGCGCAGGGAATTGCGGGAAGCGATGTACAGTTTGCTTTCCCGTGAACTTGCAAAATCCGATGTTTGTGTGAAATGCTTGCCGGAGGAAACGGTGCAGAGTGCCAACTTTCGCGGCATGGTACGGATTTTTGAAGCGACGAAAACCCAATAAGGTGCAAAGGACGAGAAACCACCGCGTTTCCCGTCCTTTTTTCTATAAAAAACAAGTTTTTCACGAAAAAATAAAAAAATTTTGCAAAAAAGTGAGACAAAAGGGGGAAGAAAAGTCATATATAGAGTAGAGGGGTAAAAAAACTGAAAAAATGCGAATATACCCTG
>DLLB01000065.1:50079-58245 GCA_002477905.1 Clostridiales bacterium UBA7573
AGTCCAGAAGGACGGAGGAGGTGAAACCAAAATGGATCTTCGAATCGCAATCGGAGACAAGGTACGCTATATGCGGATGAAGATGCGCCTTTCGCAGGAGGAACTGGCACTAAAAGCCGGAACCTCGCAAAAGACGATCTGCCGTATCGAGCATTACGCACAAAATACATCCGCCGACCTGCTGGACAAGCTCGGTCACGGGCTCGGTATTCCAACGTATACCTTGCTGACAGAACTGAACGAGCAGGAATATACGCGCTTGTGTCAATGGACAGAAGCTTGTCCTGCCGATATGTAACGAAAGCAAATCCCGTGCACCAAGGAGAAAGAGCAATGATTTAGAAAAGACAATCTGATGATTGATTTCCGACATTTTGAGTACAGCCGATGTTATGTTTCTGTTTGCGCGGTTGTAGGACAACGATTTGGATAGTAATAGACTTCTTTGGAATAGAGAAGTATGGAAAAGAACCCTGCGCCGTCTGTCAAGCAGACGGACCTTTCAAGAGATCCCAGACAGTTTGCATTTCCTATGGTTCCTTTCGGATCAGACAGTTTCAGAATGGATCTCTGACACACTTTTGACTTTTTCAGAAAAAACGATCTGCAATTGAGAAAACGGACACTTTCAGAAGAATTCTTGACACAAAGTATTCCTTTTCAGCGTATGACTTTTTCAGATGAATCTTGGGTGCAGATCGGTTTTGACAGTTTGAAAACACTCCTTTTCTTTTCCTCATTTTTTACATGGTTACCTCCTGACTTTTTGAGCTTTGACAGATTTCCATGCTTCTCTGACATTTTTGTAAAATCGTATGACCGCAAAAAGCACTTTCCGACTTTTCAGATCAGACAAACTCTTTTTCACAAAAAACGCCGCCGGCAAAAGCCAACGGCGTTTTTTGTATGAATTTTCTTCCGGAACCTGTCAATTTTGCTTTTGCACACTTTTGTATTCCTGATAATAGCGGTAGTAAGGGCAGACGACGCGCTCCTGCGCCAAGGCGGCGCAATCGTCCTCGTCCATAGATAATGTGCAGATTTCGCAATCCCAGTCGGGATCGTAGTCATAAAACAAACAGCTTTCGCATTTGCCGTCCTCCGGATGTTCGCCGGTTTTCATCGCAATGCCTCCTTATACCACCTGGAACAAATAAAATTTCAAATAGTCCGTTTCCGGCACATTCCATAAAATCGGATGGTCGGGCGATTGTTGCCTTGCCTCGATCTGCCGCAAAGAAACCTGCGCGTCCGCCGCAGCATCATGGAGCATGTGACAGAACAGGGCGTCTGTCATGAAATGGGAACAGGAGCAAGTGGCAAGATAGCCGCCGCGCGGCAACAGCTTCATGGCGCGGTAATTGATCTCCTTGTATCCGCGTGTGGCATTTGCAACGGTTGCGGAACTTTTGGTAAACGCCGGCGGATCCAAAATAATCAGATCATACGGGGCGTCATTCTTTTTTGCAAGCGCGGTCAGCAGATCGAACACGTCGGTGCAAAGAAAGGACATGTTGTGATCCAGTGCATTTTGTTTTGCATTGTGTGCAGCCATTGCCACCGCATCGGCGGAAATATCCACTGCCGTGACGTGAGCGGCGCCGCCTCGCGCGGCGTTGAGCGCGAACGCGCCGGTATGGGTGAAGCAATCCAATACCTGCTTCCCTTTTGCAAGGCGTGCAACTGCTGCGCGGTTGTATTTTTGGTCAAGGAAAAATCCGGTTTTCTGTCCTTCCCGAAAATCCACATCGTAAAGAATGCCATTTTCGGTAATCTGTACTTTTCCGGTATCTTGGGTGACAAGCCCCTCCATTGCGACATAGCCGCATCCTTGGGTAAGTCCTTCCCGCTCTCTGAGCGGACTGTCGTTGCGTTCGTAGATTACCCGGATTCCGACTTGGAAATCCTTTCGCAAGATCTGAAGCAACAACGCAAAAATCATCTGTTTGCGTACTTCCATGCCAAGCGACAGCGTTTGGATTACCAGAACATCTTCAAAGCGATCCACCGTAAGCCCCGGCATGCCGTCGGCTTCCCCGAAAATCAGGCGGCAACAACGGAAATCGTCCCCCGGCATCACGGTTTTCCGATAAGCAATGGCGTACTGTAAACGCCGTTCAAAAAAGGCTTCGTCAAAGCGGTCATTGGCGTTGCGGGAAAGTAAACGCACGGTGATCTTAGAGTGCGAATTGTAAAATCCCGTGCCGAGATAGCGATCCTTTTGCGAAAAAACATCTACCAGCGCTCCGTTTTCCGGCTGTTCGGAGAGGGACAGGATTTCCTCGCCGTAAACCCACGGATGTCCGCCGCGCAGGGCGCGTTCGGCTTTTTGCGTAATGGTGGCTTTTGGATAAGATCTGTTTGTCATAGCGATCCTTTCCGTCGGCGGTTGCCGACGTGTCATAGCGGAACGAAAAGCCGCGATCGGCTTTTCACAATGAACGGAAATGCGGAAACATCTGTTTCAAAAAATAAGAGGCTGTCCAACCCGCGCACCACATTTTGCATCGCCAAAAACGGCGGTGAGAACGGTTTGTGTGCGGGAGGACAGCCTCCAAAGGAGATTCAGCGAATCTCCACCGTGATCTTTTTACCGGAAACGGTTCCGGCAGCCTTCATGACCATACGAAGCGCGTGTGCAATTCTGCCGTGCCGTCCGATGACTTTGCCCATATCGTCCTCCGCAACGTGCAATTCCAGCAAAACATTGTCACCGTCTGCACTTTCGGTTACGGAAACCGCGTCGGGCGCGTCTACGATGGCGCGCGCAAGATCGGTCAGCACTTTAGATAAATCAGCCATATCTGCCTCCGGCTCGGCTTAGCCGATGATTCCGGATTTTTTCAGAAGTGCTTTTACAGTGTCAGTCGGCTGCGCACCCTTTGCAATCCAAGCAGTCGCCTTGTCTGCGTCAATTTTGACGGTGGCGGGGTTGGTCATCGGATCGTAAAAGCCGATTTCTTCAATGAAACGACCGTCACGGGGGTATCTTTCATCTGCGACGATGACACGATAGCTGGGCGCCTTTTTCTTGCCGATTCTGGTAAGTCTGAGTTTAACCATGGTTTTTTGTTCCTCCAAAAAAATATTGTAAAGTAAATTTATGAAAAAGGCATCATGGAGCCTTTTTTTCCGAAACCGAAGGGCATCTTGCCCGAACTGAACTGCTTCATCATTTTCTGCATCTGATCGAATTGTTTCAGCAACTTGTTGATCTCCTCGACCGAAGTCCCGCTCCCTGCGGCAACCCGTCGCTTGCGGGACGCGTTGAGCAAATCCGGCTTTGCACGTTCTTTTGGCGTCATGGAAAGAATGATCGCCTGAATGCGGTCGATCTGCTTTTCGTCAATTTTTGCGTCTTTGAGCGCACCGGGTTTGACACCTGGCATCATACCGATCAGCTGTTCTAACGATCCCATTTTCCGGACCTGCCGGATTTGATCGAGGTAATCTTCCAAAGTAAACGCGGAGGCACGGAGTTTTTCTTCCAGTTCCGCCGCTTTCTTTTCGTCAAACGCCTGTTCGGCTTTTTCAATTAAAGAAAGCACATCGCCCATACCGAGGATCCGGCTTGCCATCCGGTCGGGGTAGAACGGTTCGATCATATCAAGTTTTTCGCCGGTACCGACAAATTTGATCGGTTTTCCGGTGATATACCGCACAGACAATGCCGCACCGCCGCGCGTATCGCCGTCCATTTTGGTCAGCACCACGCCGGTGATGTCCAGCTTCTCGTGAAACGTCTGTGCAACGTTGACCGCATCCTGACCGGTCATGGCGTCCACGACCAACAAGATTTCCGTGGGGTTTACGGCTTTTTTGATGTCGCATAATTCCTGCATCATGTCCTCATCCACATGCAGTCTGCCCGCTGTGTCGAGGAATACCATATCGTTGCCGTTTTTATGCGCATATTTCATGGCAGCTTCCGCAATTTTGACCGGCGATTGTTTGTCCCCCATCGTAAAGACGGGTAATCCGACCTGTTCGCCCACCACTTCCAGTTGTTTGATGGCTGCGGGACGGTAAATATCGCAGGCGACGAGCAACGGGGACTTGCCCTGTTTTTTCATCAAAGCGGCAATTTTGGCGGTGTGCGTGGTTTTTCCGGCACCCTGTAAACCTACCATCATCACCACAGTCGGCGGTTTTGGGGAAATTTCCAGTTTGGACTGCGTACTGCCCATGATGCGGGTAAGTTCTTCATTGACAATCTTCACCACCTGCTGTGCAGGGACAAGGCTTTCTAAAACCTGAGAGCCAACAGCGCGTTCCGTGACGGAAGCGATGAACTCTTTGACGACTTTGAAGTTGACATCCGCTTCTAACAGTGCCAGTTTGATCTCGCGCATGCCGGCGCGCACATCGGCTTCGCTGAGCTTCCCGCGGTTTCTGAATTTGGAAAAGGCGGCGGAGAGCCGCTCGGAAAGGCTTTGAAACATCCAAAAATCCTCCGATCTTTACGAATTTTATCAGTAGGACAATTTAAATTGTCTGGTCAGTGAGAAAAAAGAACGCGCACAGCGGATTTTGTGCAAATGATCGGTTGCTTTTTTCGGAGCAGGATCGTTAGGTGCAAAGTTGTTGTGCGCAAAGAAGCAGATCGCACAGGGAAGCATCCGGATGCGGTTCCAGCTTTCGGATGACATCGCACAGCGCCTGTAAGCATGCCGTTGTCTTGGCAAAACGGGCGTACATATGAAGCTTTTCTTCATAGGTTTCCAACAGCGCGACGCTTTTGAGCAGGCTTTCCCGTACACCCTGCCGGGTGATGCCGGTATTCTGGGAGATTTCCGAAAGCGAGAGATCGTCGTCGTAATACAACTCCGCGATCTGCCGTTGCCGTTCGGTCAACAATTCGCCGTAAAAGTCGAGCAACAGGACCATGGCGTTGTTTTTTTCGGGTGATCGTTCCATGCTTGCCTCCGCAGATTTGCTGTAAAGCAAATTACTTTACAGATTGTATCACATCTGATCGCGTTTGTCAAGAGGATTTTTGCTTTTTCTCCGACTTTTTCTCCGGCTTTTTCCAAACAACGGCGCACGACGATATGTGTAAGAATAGAGCCTTGCGGTTGCGGTTTGGATTTTTTTCGCTTTTCCAAGCAGCGAAAAACGGGCATTCGGACGCGGAAAAGAGCAGAAATCCGCGTTTTTGTCCGGATTTTTTGAAAAAACAGTTGCAAATCGAAAGAAAATGTGATAAACTATAAAAGTTATGTGGGTGTTTGCAGTGCCGCAAACGGCACCACGCACATGAAATCTGAAAAAAAGCAGGAATGAGTCATGACAGAATCCAAAGAACTTCTTGCCGCACAGCTGTGCGCGGTGTTGCAAACCGTCGCGCCGGACGCCGGACTTTGCGCGGCGGATCTTGCGGCGATGTTTGAATATCCGCCGAATCCTGAAATGGGGGATCTTGCGTTCCCGTGCTTTCGGCTCAGCCGGACTTTGCATAAGGCGCCGCCGGTCATCGCGGCAGAATTGGCGAAGGCGTGGCAAAGCGCGGATTTTTCCGCAGAACAGGCAGGCGGTTATTTAAATTTCCGCGTCAATCGCGCCGCATTTGCCGCGCAGACGTTGGACACCATTTTAAGCCGAGGAAAAGCATATGGTGCAACCGAGCAGGGCCAAGGCAAAACGGTGGTGTTGGATTATTCGTCTCCCAATGTTGCCAAGCCGTTTCACGTCGGGCATCTTGGAACGACAGTCATCGGACATTCTTTGAAGAATCTGTTTGCTTTCTGCGGGTATCACTGCATCGGCATCAATCATCTCGGAGACTGGGGCACCCAGTTTGGCAAGCTGATTGTCGCGTTCCGCAAATGGGGAAGCACCGAAGAAGTGGAAAGCAAAGGCATTGACGAACTGGTGGCGTTGTATGTGCGTTTCCATGCGGAAGCGGAGAAAGATCCCGCTTTGAATGACGAAGCCCGCGCGGAATTTACCAAATTGGAGCATCATGACGAGGAAAATCTGCGGTTGTGGAAATGGTTTATTAAAATCAGTCTGGCGGAGTATGAAAAGACTTATCGGCAACTGGGGATCACGTTTGATTCGTACGCCGGCGAGAGTTTCTATACCGATAAAATGCCGGAGCAGGTGGAGATCTTAAAGGAAAAGCATTTGTTGAAGCTGGATGACGGCGCTTCCATTGTGGATTTAAGTGCATATAACATGCCCCCCTGTCTGATCTTGAAAAAAGACGGTTCCACGCTGTACCCTACACGGGATATTGCCGCGGCGGTCTATCGGATGCGGACCTATCATTTTGACCGTTGTGTGTATGTCACTGCCGCCGCACAGAGTCTGCACTTTGCACAATGGTTCAAAGTTGTGGAGCTGATGGGATATGACTGGTATGATCGGTTGGTGCATGTGCCTTACGGCATGGTCAGTATAAACGGCGCAAAGCTGGCGACCAGAACCGGGAATGTGGTGCTTCTGAAAGATGTATTTGCACAGGCGGTGGAAAAAGCATCGGATATTATTCGGGAGAAAAATCCGGATCTTCCCAATCGGGAAGAAGTGGCGGAAGCGGTCGGCGTCGGCGCGATCGTATTCCACTATCTCAGCAATAACCGGATCAAGGACATCAATTTTGTGCTGGAAGATGTGCTGACCTTTGAGGGGAACACCGGACCGTATGCGCAATACACGCACGCCCGCACCTGCAGTATCCTCTCCAAGGCGACCGAAGCGGAGAAGAACGCCCCCTGTGCGTCTGCAACGGAGGAAGAGGAATTTGCGTTGATCAAAACACTGTCGCTGTTCCCGGAAAAGGTACAGCAGGCACTTGCACAATACGAACCGTCTGTGATTACCCGATATATTTTGGATGTTTGCACGGATTTCAACCGGTTTTATCACGAGCATTCGATTTTGGGTGCGACCGATCCTGCTGTCCGTGCGTTCCGCTTGAAGCTGACGGCGGCAACGAAAATTGTGCTGTCCAATGCTTTCCCGCTGATCTGCCTGAAAGCCCCCGAAAAAATCTGAGTCTTGGTTTGCATCCCTGTATTTAATATCTTGAAAAATATATTGAAATAACTTGAAAGTAAGGAGAATCCTATCATGTCCGGACATAGCAAATGGAAAAATATTATGCATAAAAAGGAGAAGACCGACGCACAGAAAGCGAAGGTTTTCACAAAAATCGGAAAAGAGATCGCCATCGCAGTGCGCGAGGGCGGCGCGGATGTCAATTCCAACGGAAAATTGCGTGATCTTGTGGCAAAAGCCAAGGCACAAAACGTACCGAACGACAATATCAAGCGCGCGATCGAAAAAGCCAGCAGCGGCAATGCGGAAGATTACAAGGAAGTCACTTATGAGGGATACGGTCCCTGCGGCATTGCCGTGATCGTGACTGCAACTACGGACAACCCCAACCGCACCACTCCGCAAGTGCGTTCCTATTTTGCAAAATACGGTGGAAATCTCGGTCAGAACGGCTGTGTGAGCTTTTTGTTTTCTGACCGCGGCACGATTCTTATTGAAGACAACGGCAAGATCGATGCGGACAAATTGATGGAAGATGCGTTGGAAGTGGGCGCAACGGATTTTGCAACGGAGGATGATGTGTTTGAGATCACGACCGAACCGGACGATCTGGGTGCTGTGCGGGAAGGTCTGGAGAGCAAGGGATATGAGATCGCTTCCGCGGAAGTGGAAAAAGTACCGTCTACCTATGTCGCTTTGGAAGACGAAGCGGATATCCGGCATATGAATTTGTTGTTGGAGACGTTGGAGGATAACGACGACGTGCAGGATGTGTACCACAACTGGGAGAACGCGGACGACTGAAAAACGGTTGGAAAAATCTAACGCGCAAAAAGATTCCGCTTATGGAAATGCTGTGTGATAGATGAAAAAGCGCGCAAGCACTGCGCGGGAAACCGAAATTGGGAGAACTGTATGTTGGAAAATCAGACGAATCCTGTCATGACAGAGCAGGAAAATCCGGAATCGCAGCAGATAAAACCGGCACAGCCTGTGCAACAAAAACGGTTGTACCGGCTTACCAAACGGCTGTTTGATTTTACGGTTGCGCTTTTGCTGATTCTGTTGCTTGCCATTCCGATGCTGTGTGTGGCAGTGGCGGTAAAAGTGGATTCCAAAGGTCCTGTCATCTTCCGGCAGAAGCGGATGGGGAAAGGAAACCGC
>DLLB01000021.1 GCA_002477905.1 Clostridiales bacterium UBA7573
GTTTGCAGTGCCTCAAAATACCGAATGCCGAAAGTGCGATAAGCCGCGGCGGTAAAATGAATACCATCCTGTAACGACAAACCCGCAGAGGACGCCACCGCGCAGTTTCCAAGCTCTTTGGCGAGCTTTGGCAGCCGTTGATTGAATCGCGGCGCACGATCTGCCGTTTTCCAGATCTGCGGATCCACCTGTGCCGAGATTTCACCGATTACAATGGGCAGATCTTCTCCAAGTTCCCGTCGCAGTGCCCGTAAAATGCAAAGAAATTTTTCCGGATAAGCGTCAAAATCCACATCAGTCGTGCAGTCGCTTTCTCCCTGATGCCATAAAATCGCCTGCAAATGAGACGAACGCATGGCAAGACGCGCCTGAAACACAGCATGATCGAACAATACGCCACCCGGCAGCCACTGCTCTGCCGTAGTACCGCCGTCGGCACAGGGAATCAGCCCGGTTTTTCTCCCATAGGTACGGGCATACCGATCCGCGAAACTGGCGGAAAGCCCGATCCCGCTCCGCGCACCGTTGCCAAACAGACTGCGGTCCATATTGATCGGCTCCGACATAGGCTGCCATCTTCCCATGCGCAACATATAACAATTCGGATTTTCAATCGGCGGCACTTCGTTCAGATGCCCGCGTCCTGCCATATTGGATTGCCCGACCAGTAAAAAAGAGGAAACCGTCTCCTCTATTCCAGAAATTCCATCGTGAAAAGCCATCGCATTTCCTCTTTCCGTAATCTAAGATTATCTTTATTGTAGCACAAACCGCCGGCACCGGATTTTTTTACGCAGAGTATTTACAAAATATTCACAAAGCATCCTTTTGCCCTGCACTTTCGTTTTTTCCGCACAATCTTTGCAAAATCTCTTGCAAAACAGGGCATTCTGTGCTATACTGACAACAGTTTCAGTTTGGAGGTTGTTATGAACGCACTCTTATTTATCGGCGTTGCTCTGCTCGCTTATTTATCCGGCGGGCTGAACGGTGCGATTTTATTTTCTCATTTGCTTTATCACAAGGATATCCGGGATTACGGCAGCCATAATCCGGGATTCACAAATTTCAAACGGGTATTCGGTGCAACCGGTTGGATCGTATTTCTGTTCGACATTTTGAAAACGGCGGTTCCGCTGTTGGTCGGCTCCCTTTTGTTCTCGCATTTTCTGGATATGCGCCAGCTTGGCGCGGCATATGCGGGATTTTTTGCAATGCTGGGAACTGCGTTCCCCGTTTGGTATCGCTTCCACGGCGGAAAAGCGGTGGTTGCCTGCCTTGCCACCTCTTTCTTTGTGGACTGGCGGGCGGCACTCATTGCGTTCGGCATTTTCTTTGTGCTCCTCATGACCGTCAAGCTCATGTCGCTTTCTTCCATGACTTTCGCGGTAGCGTTTCCCGTATTGCTTTTGCTCCCCGTCTTTCGGATCACACCACTCTACGCGGAATGCTTTGTCGTTTTATCATCGCTTTTGGTGATCCTGCGGCATCGCGCGAATATTGTCCGGCTTTGCAAGGGGGAGGAAAAGAAATTCCTGCTATTCGGAAAGAAAAAGGCGCAAATTTCCCCCGCAAACGAAGAAAAAAAGCAAAGCTGACCATATACTCCCGAAAATCAGTTTGCCCTTGTGGATCCGGTACGATCTATCCAAATATCGAAAAAGAAGCCTCTGCAAGGGCTTCTTTTTTCGGAAAAAACATCTGTAAAAACGATTTTGCGTGTTCCGCATCCGTAAAAAAATTTGCCGTTTCTTTCATCTTTTCGCTTCTTCCTGCATAAATTGATAAGGAATGCATTTTGGAAAGGAGCGGCAAATGAAGATTGCAGTTCTTGCAGGCGGATATTCGACGGAACGCGCCGTATCCGCCATCTCCGGCATCATGGTTGCAAACGCCTTGACAGAGCGCTCCCACAAGGTCGCGCTCTGTGATCCATACTTCGGTTTTTCCAAAGATCTTGCCCATGCATTTTGTTATGAAGTCCGTCCCGTCCCGACTCTCAGCCGGGCAACGCCCGATCTTGCCTCGTTGCGCAAGCTCGGCGGCGGGCACACCGACGTCATCGCAGAAAGCGTTTTTCCCTTGTTACAGGCGGCAGACGTCACGTTTCTTGCCCTTCACGGCGGAAATGGAGAAAACGGCGTGTTACAGGCAATTTTAGATGCGCACGGCATCTGCTATACGGGAAGCGGCGCCGCTGCTTCCGCGCTTGCCATGGATAAGATTCAAAGCAAACAATGTTTTCAAAAGGCGGGAATTCCCACTGCTCCCTGGATGGCATTTTCAAAAGATTCCAGTGTCAAGGATGCAGCAGAACAAATTCTCTCTACACTTGGAATTCCCTGCGTCATCAAGCCCTGCCACGGCGGATCCAGCATCGGTGTAACAATCGTACAGGACGAACCGGCGCTCTTGCCCGCGCTGGATCTTGCATTCGCAGGCGGGGACACGGTGCTTGCGGAACAATATCTCACGGGGCGGGAGATTTCCGTGGGAATCCTCGGACAAACGCCGCTTCCGGGGGTGGAAATTCTTCCGCTGACGGGATTTTATGATTATCAAAACAAATATCAAAGTGGGTGTACACAAGAGATCTGTCCGGCGCCGCTTTGCGACGCGGCGCGGAACAACGTGGAGCATACGGCATGCGCGGCGTTTCGTGCGTTGGGACTGCGTGACTACGGCAGAGTGGATCTGATCCTGTCGGCAGATAACACGGCGTTTGTACTGGAAGCAAACACCCTACCGGGCATGACATCCGGCAGTCTGCTCCCGCAGGGCGCCGCGGCGGTCGGTATCTCCTTTGGCGAACTGTGCGAACAGATCGTACAGCTTGCGCTTGCGCGCAAAAAGGCATCGAGCGGTACGCTGACCGATTCGACGCCGGTTCCATCTCCCCGCGCCCCCAAAGGAAGCGTATCCGGAGGTCCGTCCGCATGATCGGCGTATTTGACAGCGGCGCGGGGGGATTGTGTGCCCTGCGCACCTTACTGGCGGCTTATCCGGGGGAGGAAATCGTTTATTTCGGCGACACCGCCCGTCTGCCCTACGGCACACGTTCCGCACAAACCATTGTACGATATGCAAAAGAGGATCTTGCCTTTTTATTATCGTTTCACCCCCGCGCCATCCTTGCCGCCTGCGGGACGGTGAGTGCCATTGCCCTCCCCACGTTGCAAACCCAAACACAAGTTCCGCTGTTCGGTGTGGCAAAAAGCGCCGCGCAAGCGGCGGCAAACGCAAGCAAAAACGGAAAAATCGGCGTGATCGGAACACAGGCAACGATCCGAAGCAACCGTTACACGGAGTATCTGCGAAAGATCAACCCGCATCTGACCGTATATGCCGCCGCCTGTCCGTTGTTTGTACCTTTGGTAGAAAGCGGCTTCCCCGCAAAGGATCCCATCACAGCGGCAGTCTGTGCCCATTATCTTGCACCCCTGAAAGCCGCAGGAATTGACACCTTGATCCTGGGGTGTACCCATTATCCGCTGTTAAGCGACGCCATTGCGCCGCAATTACCCGGCGTCACCTTGATCGATGTCGGGACAGAGGCAGTGCGCTCTATGCGTGCGGTACTTCCTCCGCTTGCAGAACAAACACCGCCCGATGTCTCCCTTTGTGCGGAACAGCGCGTCCGGTTTTATGTCAGCGATCACCCCACCGCATTTTCTGCGCTTGCGGAATCCTTTTTCGGTTGGCACATCACAGCCACACTCCATTCCGTCTATTCCGCAGTCGGTGCGTAAACAAATTTGCAAAGATACAAACAGGAAGCGGGATTGAAAAATCCCGCTTCCTGTACAATCGCAAATTTCAGCGTAAGTCCCCTATTTTGGGTAAAAGTTATCGTCTTTTTTATAAAAGAATCTCCATTTGAGTTTCTTTTACGAACATTCCCATTTTCTCATAAAATGCGCGCGCATTGTCATTGCCTTCCCACACATTCAACGTCACATCATAACAGCCTTGCGCTTTTGCGTATTCTTTGACAAAAGCAAACAATTTGCTGCCAACATGGGCGCCGCGGCAGTTGGTATCCACACACAGATCGTCAATAAATAAAGATTTCACCGGTTTCATATTGGTAGAAAACGGGGGATTTTTCAATTGGCAAAACGCGTATCCAACCACTTCCTTTTGTTCGTTATGCGCCACAAAAACCGGCGTCTGCTCATTTTCCAGCATCGGCTCCAGTTCTTCCGCGGTATATTTGGTTTTTCCCGAAATGAACAGATCGGGGCGAAGTTTTGCGTGAAGCTCCAATACCTCCGAAAGTAATTTCTGAATTGCGGGAATCTCTTTGCGTTCTGCTCTGCAAATGGAAATTTCCATGTCAGAACCTCCTTGTCACACTTTTCTGTTTCTTTTTACAAATTCTATTATCTATTATACAAAGAAAGCGTACTTCCCGCAAGAAAGCGCGCCGTTTTTTTACAGGAAATTCACAGTTTCCACATTTTTATGAATTCCGGAAAAAAATATTTTTTCCGCTCTTGCAAAATCCGTCTGATTCCGTTATAATGAAAACCGTGTTCCGACACTTTCCATTCCGCTGTAAAAATCGCAGCTTGATCCATCACAGGAGCGTTCTGTTATGAAATCCATGTATCAAAAAACCATGTACGCCTGTTTCATCGGATATATTGTACAGGCAATCGTCAACAATTTTGTCCCGCTTTTGTTTGTCACCTTTCAAACCGATTATCAGATCCCGCTTTCAAAGATCACTTTGCTGGTGACGATGAATTTCCTGATCCAGTTATTTGTCGATCTGCTCTCTGCCGGCGTCATTTCCAAAATCGGTTATCGGGCATCCATTCTGATTGCGCATATCTTATCTGCTACGGGGCTGATCGGTTTGACCGTGCTCCCCACGCTGTTCCAACAACCCTTTACCGGCATTCTGATTGCCGTTGCCATTTATGCGGTCGGCGGCGGCTTGATCGAAGTTCTGATCAGCCCGATTATGGAAGCTTGCCCCACGGAAAATAAAGAAAAAGCCATGAGCTTGCTCCACTCGTTTTACTGTTGGGGACATGTCGGTGTGATTCTGCTTTCCACCGCATTTTTCGCGGCATTCGGAATCGGAAACTGGAAAATTCTTGCGCTGATCTGGGCATGTGTGCCAATTGCAAACACCATTTTGTTCTGCCGTGCGCCCATTTACACGTTGGAGGGAGACGCAGACGGCAAAAGTTCTGTCAAATCCCTGTTTTGCAAAAAGCAATTCTGGCTGTTCCTTGTCATGATGACCTGCGCCGGTGCAAGCGAACAGGCGGTCAGCCAATGGGCATCCGCATTTGCGGAACAAGGACTGGGCGTCAGCAAAGCCATCGGCGATCTAGCCGGTCCGATGGCATTCGCGGCGTGTATGGGGCTATCCCGACTCCTTTACGGCAAATACGGGGAAAAGTTGCATTTGCAACGGTTTATGCTTTGCAGTTGTCTGCTTTGCATTGCCTCTTATCTGTGTATTGCTTTCGTTCCCATTCCGGTTTTTGGGTTACTTGGCTGCGCTGTCTGCGGGTTTTCTGTCGGCATTTTATGGCCCGGCACTTACAGTATTGCCGCCGTCTCCTTAAAGGGAGGCGGAACCGCAATGTTTGCCCTGCTTGCGCTGGCAGGGGATCTCGGATGCGCGGGCGGACCAACGCTGGCGGGATTCCTTTCCAGCCGCTTTGGAAACGATCTGCACCGCGGCATCTTCGGCGCGATCGTATTCCCTGTGTTGATGCTTTGCGGCGTACTGCTGCTCTCCAAAAAGAAAAAGTCGGAAAACACTTGACTTTTCGCCAAGTCTGTGATATACTGTGAAAAATAAAAAAGACTCTGCCGCCGGGCAGAGATGCGAAAGCATTCCCAAGCACATCGTTAGGCCTTAGAAGATGTGCTTGCGAATGCTTTTTTCGTTTTTATACAAGGAGGATGTTTATGCGCAAGTTACGGTTTTATTTTTCAATGCGGGAGATCTTATTACTCTTTGGCTCTGTTTGTCTGATCGTGCTTTCCTTTTTTCTTTGCGGCGGCAAAAATCCCTTGGTTTTGGTCGCGTCGCTTGTCGGCGCGTGCTCTTTGCTTCTGAATGCAAAAGGAAACCCGATCGGTCAGCTTCTCATGATCGGATTCAGCGTACTGTACGGGATGATCTCCTATGAATATGCCTATTACGGGGAGATGATTACTTATCTTGGCATGACCGCACCGATGGCGCTCTTTTCCCTGATTGCATGGATCCGGCATCCGTATCAAGGGAAAAAGTCGGAAGTGCAGGTTGCAAAAGTGCGCCTGTGGCAATGGGGGCTCCTCTTTGCTTTGACTGCGCTGATAACCGGAGGCGGTTACAAATTACTTGCCGCACTGCACACGACCAATTTATTTTTCAGCACGGTTTCCGTTGCAACCAGTTTTCTTGCAGTGGCGCTCACCTTTCTGCGCAGTGCGTATTATGCGATCGGCTATGCCGCAAACGACTTGGTTTTAATCGTTTTATGGATCTTTGCCATGCAAAGCGATTCCTCCTATCTGTCAGTCGTCATCTGTTTTGTAGTCTTTTTTGTAAACGATCTATACGGCTTTTTCAGTTGGAGGGCAATGTGCCGGCGGCAAAATCCGGATTCTCTCCCACAAAAAGACCAAAAAGAAACAATCGAACCCATGCTTTGAAGGCTTAGCGTGGAAAAAGACCGGCTTCCAGAAAGCGCAAAAAGTTGCCGTTCATCGGATTTTGCATCTGATGAACGGCAACGCGTTTTTTATTTCTTATTTTTCAATTTTGCCGCGACCTTTGCCTGCACTTTGATCGGCAATCCATACAGATTGATGAACCCTGCGGAATCCGCCTGGTTATACACATGATCTTCGCCAAAGGTGGCAAGTTCTTCGGAATACAGCGCGTAATCGCTCCATACGCCCGCTTTGATGATGTTGCCCTTATAAAGCTTCAGCTTAACTTTGCCGCTTACATGCTCCTGCGTTTTATCGACAAACGCAGAAAGCGCTTCTCTGAGCGGCGTATACCATTGCCCGTTGTAAACCAGTTCCGCAAAGGTGATGGCGAGTTCTTCTTTTTTGTGCGCGGTCATTTTGTCCAAAGTCATGGTTTCCAGATAGTTATGGGCAAAATACAGAATCGCACCGCCCGGCGTTTCATACACGCCCCGGCATTTCATGCCGACCAACCGATTCTCGATAATGTCCAGCAAACCAATGCCGTTCTTTCCGCCGAGATCGTTCAACGCAAGGATGATTTCCTTCGGCGTCATGCTCTTTTCGTTGAGTTTTACCGGTACGCCCTGTTCAAAATCCAGCGTGATATAAGTCGGCTCATCCGGCGCGTCCATCGGAGAAACCCCCATTTCCAAAAATCCGGGTTTCTCATACTGCGGCTCATTGCCCGCATCCTCTAAGTCCAAGCCTTCATGGGAAAGATGCCACAGATTTTTGTCTTTGGAATAGTTTGTCTCCCGATTGATCTTCAGCGGCACATGGTGCGCTTCCGCATATGCGATTTCTTCTTCTCTGGATTTGAGATCCCATTCCCGCCACGGCGCAATGACCGGCATATCCGGTGCAAACGCCTTGATTGCCAGTTCAAACCGCACCTGATCGTTCCCTTTTCCGGTGCAGCCATGACAAATGGCATCCGCGCCTTCCGCAAGCGCGATCTCGACCAAACGCTTTGCGATGATCGGACGTGCGAAAGAAGTTCCCAACATATATTCTTCATACTTTGCGCCGGCTTTCACGGTCGGAATGATAAACTCATTGACAAACGGCTCTGTCAGATCTTCAATATACAGCTTGGACGCGCCGGTTTTCAGCGCCTTTTCCTCCAAACCCTCCAGTTCATCTGCCTGTCCGACGTTGCCGGAAACCGCGATGACCTCGCATTGATTGTAATTCTCTTTCAACCACGGAATGATAATCGATGTGTCCAATCCGCCGGAATATGCCAAAACGACTTTTTTAATGTTGCGCTTGTCCATAAGAAGCCTCCGTTTTGTCCGCATGCACGGACATTGAATATTTATGAGACAATTATACACCAAAAAGAATAAATATGCAATAGTTTTGAATAAAAAAGAATACTTTCTGTGTTTTATGCAAAACTGATCTGATTTTGCATGTGATTTTTAGCGCATTTATACAGATTTTCGGAAGCATCCACATCGCTCCGCTTTCAAAGCAAGAATTTGTGCCGATATGCCGCCGGACGGCAACCGACGTGCCGGACAAACACTCTGCTGAAATAAAACGCATTGTCATACCCACATTGTGCCGCAATCGCCGTCAGCGAAAGATCGCTGTTCCGGAGCAAGCGCTTTGCCATTTCCATACGCATCCGCGTTGCCCACTGAAGCGGCGGTTCTTGATAGACCTGTTGGAACTGCCGGAAAAATGCACTGCGTGACAAATGCAGACAAGCCGCCGCCTGCGTCGGCGTAAAAGTGCCGACCGGCGTTTCATACAACCGTTTTACCGTCTCGGCGAAATGCGCATCGACAGGGCGCGCATTCTGCTCCAGTTCCCGCTGTAAAAAAAGATCCTCCCAAAGATGCCAGCGCTGTGGGCTTCCCGTGCTCGTTTTCTCAAAAAACGCCGCGGTAGACTGTACCCGTGCGGTATCTGTGAAAAACCACTTTCCCGGCACAGGCGCTTCCGTGGATGCAAACAGCAGATACCATGCGCGCATGTTCTGCAAAACTTCCCGATGGAACGGCATTCCCTTCGGAAAACAAACCACCTCCCCCGCCTTTGCGGAAAAGGTCTTTCCTTGCATTTGGACAAAAATTTCTCCGGCGGTTAAGAAAAACAGCGCGTCGGTCGGATGACAGCCGTCCGGCAGCAGAAATGCGGTGCGCTCGATTTCTTCTTCCTGCAAAATGCGATGTTTCATCGTTTTTCCTTTCGTGTGTACGATCGTATAGAAAATCCGGATCCTTGTGCATTGCAAAATTCATGCCGTTCTGCTATACTGAAAACCATACAGAAACGGAGGACTTTGAGGATGCAACCAAAATCCATTTACACAACGGATGTCGTCGTGCTTGGCGGCGGCACTGCGGGCAGTATTGCCGCCATTGCCGCGTCCCGTGCAGGCGCGCGCGTCCTTCTCTTGGAGCGAACCGGTATTCTCGGCGGTACCATGACAATCGGGGGCGTCTGCTTCCCCGGTCTGTTTTTTGCATGGGGCAGACAAATCATTGCCGGTATCGGCTGGGAAGCCGTTTGCCGTGCGGCAGACGCCGGCAAGACCGCGCTGGCGCCGGTTGTTTATGACTGTCACCGGCACTGGGAACAACAAACCCATTTGAATCCGTTTGCCTATGCGCAAACGTTGGATGAACTGTGCCGGGAATCAGAGACGGAGATTCTGTTTCACACATCCCTCGCAGACGCAAAAGAGGAGGCGGACGGCGTGACGCTTCTCTGCGCCGGCTTGGAGGGCACGATCTGCGTCCATGCGAAAATCGCTATTGACGCGTCCGGCGACGCGACGCTTGCGCGGGTACTGGGATATCCGGTGGAAAAAAGCGCGGAATTGCAACCGTCTACGTTGTTTGCACATCTGACGGGATACCGACCGGACGATGTGCCCAAAGAAACCGTGGAACAGGCGGTCAAAGCGGCAATTGCAGACGGCAGACTGCCGTCTCATTTGGAACCTTACCGTCTGTCCGCCTGTTTTCAGCGACAGGTTTTGGATTTCCACACCCTGACGATGGCGGATGTGGATACTTCCGCCGGCAGAAGCCGTTTAGAACAAGCCGCACGGCAAAACCTCGCCCAAGTGCTTTCCGTGTTCCGCACCCTGCCCGCCTGTGCGTCCATGCAAATCGCGTCTTTTGCTCCCACCTGCGGGGTGCGGGAAAGCGTGCGCATTTTGGGACAAACGCGCGTTACGGAGACGGATTATCTGCGGGGGCGCGTCTATCAAGATGCCATTTCTTACGCCTTTTATCCCATTGACCAGCACAAAACGCAGGGGATAAGGATGATCTACCCAGCGGAAGGCGTTGTGCCAACGGTCCCGCTTGGGGCATTGCTTCCGGTGGGGACACGGCGTCTGCTCTGTGCTGGACGGATCCTATCCTCCGACACCGGTGCAAACAGTGCCCTTCGGGTGCAGGCGGTCTGCATGGCTTGCGGGCAAGCCGCCGGAGTTGCCGCATCGGTTTGCGCACAGACAAATACCACACCGGCGTCTTCGAATCTATGCACGATTCGGGAAATTCTGCAAGCGCAAGGCGCCATTCTTCCCGCTCTTATCCCCTAGTACCGATGCGTTTGTAATAAAAGCGCACGCCAAGCCACCGCTCCATTTTGAAACCGACTTCCGGCAATTCGCCGGCAAGTGTAAAGCCATGCTTTTCATGAAAACGCGCGCTACGGGTATTCTCCGAGGTGACAAGCGACACGATCATCCGATACCCCCGCAGAATCGCCTCCCGCTCGATTTCCTGATACAGGACGGATCCCACACCTCGTGCGGTCTGCTCCGCATTTAAGTAGATCGAAAGATCGGCGGTATAGCGATAAGCACTGCGGGGATTGAACGGTGCAAGATACGCGTATCCCAACACGTCTTCTCCCTCTTTCCCCACAAGATACGGGTATTTCGGCAGGATCTCCTCCACACGTGCAGTAAAATCCGCAACGGTAAGCGGTGCTTCTTCAAAGGTGATCGTCGTATTTCGGATATAGGTATTATAAATTGCAAGACAGGCGGGAATGTCCGCCTGCGTGATAGGAGAAATCGTCATACTTTATCCTCCTGTTCAAAATGATTGAAAATCCGCACCGGAAGCTGTTTGTAACCAAACCTTCCTGTGCATATGATTGTATATTATACCGACACTTTTGAAAAAAAGCAAGTCTTTTGGAAAAAATCGTTTCAAAATCACAGATCGAAAAATCGGACAAGCAAACAACGGTTCTGCCATTTTTCATGGCAGAACCGCTGTTTCTCTACGGCAAAGTTTTACAGATTCTCACCGAATACCGTTCCTTTGCTTTTCGTTTTATTTCACCGCATCCGTCCGGTAAACAAACTTTACAGAACCATCCATTTCCTCGGAAATTCCGGCAAACGAATGGTAGGTTTTTGCCACATCTACCGTTGCGCGTAGCCGCAATGTTAAACCCTTCAGATCCGTTCCGAAGGTTTCTTTGAGTGCATCGGTCCATTTTTGCGTCATGCCTTGGATGCCATCCGCCAATTCTCCGGCGCCGTCCTTCAGGCTCCCAACGCCCTCTGTCAATGCCGGCAATGCTTTCTGAATCTCCAAAACTCCCGCATAGGCCTCATCCACACCTGCCGTATATGCCAACAGTCCGGTGTAGAAGGTATGGTATTTCTGCAACTGTTCCAACAATGCCTTGACCTGCGCCGCGCCGGCTTCGGCTTTTGCAATGGCGGCGTCTGTCTGCGCCACAATTTCTTCGGTCTGCATGGTTTCTTCCGTGATCCGGTCGATCTGCGCTTCGGTATTCTGCGCAATCAACGCCTGTACATCGTCAGACGCCATAGTTGCGTCCACATTCTGTGCAATCAATGCCTGCACCGTGTCACTTTCCATCTGTGCGTCCACCGCGGTCTTTACCTGCGTCTGCTCGGCTTCGGAAATCTGCCCCGCCGCTACCGCCTGTTGATACTGCTCCACCGTCATGCCCATCGTCTGTAATACTTTTTGCAAGACACCCGCGCGTACCTGCGCCGTCACCTGCGTCTGTACTTCTGCTTTCACTGCCGCAGTCACACCCGCAGTGATGATTTCCCGGTTTTCCGCTACTTTTTCCCGCACGGTCGCACGTGCCGTAGCACGCACTGCTTCCTCCGTCAGCGAGGAAAGCACTTTTTGCAGAATTTCCGGATAATTTTCAATGGTAAGTACCGGCAGATCCTGTAATCCCGCCTGTGCAAGCTGATCGCTTGCAACGGCAAGCAAAGACAGGAAAGTTTGCTTTGCGCCGTCGTTTAATGCCGCACTGTTTTCAGAAAGCGCGCCAAGTCCTTTTGCCAATTCGTCGATCCCCGCGACCAAATCTCCGCACCGGTCAAGCAAGGTGCTGACGCCTTGGTACAGTGCCGAAGAACCGTTTGTCAGGCGGGTAACCGCATCCAGTGCGGCATTTAACTGTGCCTCCATGGTTTCTTCCTCATCTGCGGAAAAATCCAGCTTGCGGAACAATTCATTGGTCGCAACCGTAACGGTATTGCCAAGTTTGAAATCTTTCACATCGGCGGTCATCTCCACATAAGTCGGAATTGTACTCTGGTCAGCTTGCAGTCCTAAATTCTCGGCAAGTCCGGGGAATGCCACCCCAATCACCGCGGTGCGATCTCCGTCGTTTATCAGTTTTCCGTTTTTCACTTCCACATGGGTAAAGGTCGCGTTGTCAAGCAATACGCCGGTAAGCATGACAAACGGCACATAAATTTTTTCCTTTTTCCCGTCGATCTCTACCATCTGATACTGCTGATTCTGATAGTCGAACCGGATGGTGACTTTCCCGCTTTTGCCGGCAAGCTGTTCGCTTGATACTGCTTTTCCATCCAAGAAATACGTCACCTGCAATTTTACCGGCAATTCTTTTTCAATGGTACCCTGATAGTAAATATCTTTGCCTTCCGCATCCCATACACGGGTGTTATCCCCGCCCATGGTGTATCCTTCGTCGCCCTTGATGTTTTCAATTCCTGTAGCCTCGCTCACATCCCGCAGATGATCGCTGCCAAGCGTATTTTTAATCCAATCGCTGACAATGATCTTGCGCACGGTGCCGTCCGCACCGGCAAGGACATACACGCTTTCTTCTTTATAAGCTGCCGCAGAGGTATCTGTCATTTCCGTTTGGGTTTGAGAAGCGGACGGCGTCTTTGCAGACTTCTTCTCTGCCGCCATAGCGTATCCGGCAACGCCGGTGCCGCCGCAGACCATCGTGGTGCAAAGAACGGCAGACAGGATTTTGGTAAGTTTCTTCATTATGAATTCCTCCTTAACGATTTTGAGAAGTCTTGATTTTGCGTAGATCCAGTGTGGTCGCGCAAATCGGTTTATCCAACAGCATCAGCAGTGCCGGCAGAATGAATATGACGCAGAGCATACTGATTACGGCGCCTCTTGCCATCAACATACACATGGAGCTGATAATATCAATATCCGAATAGACAGCCACACCGAAGGTCGCGGCAAACAATCCCATACCGGACACCAGAATAGACGGAATGGAAGTTGCAAGTGCAGTCGTCACCGAAGTCCGTTTGTCTTTTCCGGCAATACGTTCCGCCTTATAGCGGGTGGTCATGAGAATGGCGTAGTCCACGGTTGCACCAAGCTGTATGGTACTGATGCAGATCGGCGCGATAAACGGCAACGACTGCCCGAAATAGTATGGAATACCGAGATTGATGAAAATCGCAAGCTCAATAACCGCAATCAGAATGAACGGCAGACTGAGACTCTTTTCCACCACGGCAATGATGAGGAAGATCGCAAGGATCGAAACGGCATTTACCACCTGGAAATCGTGATCGGTCGTCTCAATCATATCTTTCATACACGGTGCTTCCCCGATAAGCATTCCGGTGGGATCATATTTTTTCAGAATGGCATTGAGCGCGCTGATCTGTTCGTTGACCGCGTCGCTTGCCACTTTATACTCGGAATTGATTAACAACAGTTCCCATTGATCGCTTTTCAAAATCCGCACGATACTTTCCGGTAAGATCTCCTCCGGTACGCGGGAACCGAGCACCGATTCCAGTCCGATGACATATTTTACACCGTCCACCTGCTCCATTTCCGCAATCATGGAACGAACGGCTTTTCCGGAAAGATGCGCGTCGGTCAAAATCATATGGGTAGAAGCAATCTGGAAATCTTCCGACAGTTTGGAATTGGCAATCACATATTCCATATCCTGCGGCAGGCACTGCCCCATATCGTAATACACTTCATCATTGGTCTTGCGATAGCCGTAAAATGCGGGCGCCAGAAGAAGCGCAAATACCACAAGAAAAATCGGGAACCGCTTGGTCACAAATCCGGCAAGCTTCCGCATATCCGGAATCAAGGATCTGTGTTTGGTTTTCTGAAGCGGGCGATCCAAAAGTAAAATCAGCGACGGCAAAACCGTGATACAACCGAATACACCAAGCAGTACGCCTTTCGCCATCACAATTCCGAGATCTTTGCCAAGTGTGAAACTCATAAAGCACAGGGCGGCAAAACCTGCAACGGTCGTGATGGAACTGCCGACCACAGAAGTCATGGTTTCTTTGATGGCATATGCCATGGCTTCTTTGGGATCCTCCCGGATCGTCCGCTGTTCGTTATAACTGTGCCACAGGAAAATGGAATAGTCCATCGTAACAGCCAGTTGCAACACAGCGGAAAGTGCTTTGGTGATGTAGGAGATTTCCCCGAAGAAATAGTTGGTTCCCAGATTCAGCAGGATCATCATACCGATCGAGACAAGGAACACAACCGGCACAAGCCATCCATCCAAAAACAGCATCATCGCAACCAGCGCAAGCGCGACCGCGATTCCGACGTACACCGGTTCTTCTTTTTCGCAAAGGTCTTTCAAATCTGTCACCAGGGCAGACATGCCGGATACAAAACACTGCTTGCCGCAAATGGAGCGGATTTCCCGAATGGCGTCCATGGTGACGTCCGCGGAAGTGGAGCTGTCAAAAAACACCGCAACCAGTGTGGAGTGATCTGTATTGAATTCCTTGTAGATCTCCTCCGGCAAAAGCTCCATCGGAATGGAAAGATCCGCAAGCGAATGATACCATAAAACCGTTTCCACATGCTCCACCGTTTGGATTTTCTCCGCAAGCTTTTCCACGTCTTTCGGCTTCATATCCTCCACTACAATGAAGGAAAAAGCCCCTTTGCCGAAATCCTCCAGCAGTTCTTTCTGTCCTACCACCGTATCCATATCTTCCGGCAGATAGTCCAGCATATCGTAATTGATTCTGGTCCCCACCATACCAAACACAGACGGAATCATCAGCAGTAAGGCGACGATCAGAATCGGGATGCGGCATTTCACAACCGCTTTTGCGAAACGCATTTCCATCAGTCCTTTCTTTCTTCAAATTTCACTTCAATGGCATCCGGTTCATCCGCTTTCTGATGTCGGATGATCTTGACGGCGGTGAGTACGGTCGTCAGATTCAGAATGCCTTCCACCAACAATGCAATTCCGAGCAGGATCATCATAACATGCACGCTTTGCATCGGGCGGAAAATCAAAACACAGCCGCAGACGCCGGCAAAGATCGCCGTGCACAGAATGCCCCACCATCGGGTAATTCCGAAATGCCGCGCGTCCAAAGCAATCTGCACCTTGAACAACCCGTCTGCGAGGATCAGAATGCCAAGCACCGTGCAGAAGAAGCTCAACATCCAATCCGGATAAAGCAGTAGCATCGCACCGAGCAACAGCATCAGGATTCCGGTGGCAAAATCATATTGAAAAGCAAGCCGGAACAGATCCCTTGAAAAATATCCGACCAGCTTCACCAGTCCGAATACGATCATGACTACGCCGAAGATCCTGCCGATCCATTGTACGGAAGGATCCGGTATCACGATCAGAAGTACACCGAGCGCACAAAGCAACACCGAGATCACAATATATCCGATCTTGGCAATTTTCATCGGTGCGGTAGAGCGTAACCTACGCATCTTGATTCCCCCTCTTGGTTCGTTTTTGTTTTTCCATCCGGTATCATAGCAGAAAATTTGGTCAGCAACAATGGGCAACTTCAATCGATCTGCCAAAAAATCAGGCAAATCCCCTTGGATTGCCGCAAAATCAGACAATCCGCACCGCAGTGTCTGTTTTTGGTCAAATCCATGGCATTTGCCTATTGACAATCTGTGAATTCTTATGTTATACTAAGTCCGTATTCTTCGGCGGTCTGTTTGAAAAAAACATCGCAGTCAATCCAGATGTATATCTGAAGGAGTATCGTTATGAAAAAAATTACAAAGGTCATCAGCATTGCTTTGGTTTTGGTCATGGCGCTTGCCGTTCTGACCTCCTGTAGCAAATATCCCGCACTGAAAAAGGCATTTGAAGCAAAAGAATACACGGAAAACACCACATTCACCGGTCTTGCGGAAACCATCAAGGAGCAACTCGGTAAGGAAGAATATGCGGTAGAAATGCATCTTCTGACCAAGAGCAACGGCATCACTTCCGTGCTCATCGTCGAATTCAAATCCACCGAGGATCTGGCAAAGTTCTACAACGAAAGCAACACCGTACAGGGACTTGTCAAAGATATTTCCACAAATGAAGATCTGAAGAAAGTTTACGAAGCACTGGAGAATGCAGGTTACGTCAAAGGCAACTGCTTCTGCATTCCGCTGTCTGTGCTTTATGTCAACGAAATTACCACGATCGTAAAAGAGGCATAATTCCCCGCTTCTGTTTCTTTGGCTGAAGAATACGCAAAAGCAAAGGAGATCCACCGCGCATGCGGTTTGGATCTCCTTTTTGTTTTATGTTTTTTCTGTTTATTGGTTTTCAGATTTTGCATTCTGACTGCGGCGGATCAATTCGTCGGAAAGTCCGCGGCATAGCTCCGTGATATGTTGTATATCCGCAATCGCGTCATCTTTCATTCCATTTTCAATCCATTCGAACGAAAGTCCGAAAATTTCACACTTGAAAAATAAAACCGTCAGATTCCGGTCGTATTCGCTGACAGTCCCCGGTGCAAACGCCGTATCCAAATAGGTGGACACCACATATTCGCACATCTTCATCATCCCTTTTTCATAGATGTCCCGGTTGACGGAATGATAGATATGCATCACCGCTTTTTTATTCCGCAAAGCAAATCCGAACGCCAGATTCACGCATTCCTCTAAAGAAGAAATCGTCGGATACTGCGCAATCACCCGATCCACTTCTTCTTTGACAATCTCCCCGATGAGCGTCGGAATATCCTGAAAGTGATAGTAAAAAGAGTTGCGGTTGATTCCGCAGTCCTCCACAATATCCCGCACGCTGATCTGGCTTAACGGCTGCTCGTTGAGCAATTTCAAAAAGGATTCCTTGATCGCCTGTTTTGTAAAGTTCGCCATATGGTTTCTCCTGCTTTCTTTCCAACGGCCGATTTCAAAATTCGGTTTTCAAAATTCTTATTCAGTATACCGTAAAAATATGAATTTTTCAACGCCGTGCAAGGAAAAGACCGGAGCGCGCTTGCTCCGGTCCTTTCTCTTTCGGGTTAATGTTTCAGCACGGACACCGCGTCCGAAATGGTTTTTTCGAATGCCTGTTTACCGTATTTATCGACTTCCGCCTTGTTCTTTTCGCCATGCGTCAGACATCCCGCACCGCCGATACAACCGCCGACGCAAGCCATGCCCTCGATAAAGTTTGCATCCAGTTTTCCTTTGCTCTTTTGGAGAAGCGCGATCTTACACTGCTCTATTCCGTCGCACACACAGGGTTTTAAGAGGAAATCCTCCAACCCCTGCTCTTTCAATCCCTCTACCACCGCGTCGGAAAGTCCGCCGCTGCGGGCAAAGATTCTGCCATAATAAGAAGCGTTATCCAAGACGCCTTCCGGCAATGTGGTAATATCCAGATCGCGGCTGTCGAAAAGCGCCTGCAATTCTTCAAACGTCATTGCCGCGTCTACATACGGTTTCACGCTGTCTTTCTGCACTTCCATCTTCTTTGCAGTGCAAGGACCGATAAAGACCACTTTACAAGGCGCTTCATGCTCTTTGATGTACTTTGCAATTGCCGCCATCGGAGAGAGATTATGCGAAACGAACGGGACAAGATCCGGAAAGTTCTTTTCGATATAATCCACAAACGCCGGGCAACAGGAGCTGGTTAAAAAGCCTTTTTCCGCAAGTTCCTTAGATTCCGCCTGGGCAACCATATCCGCGCCGAGGGCAGCTTCGACTACGGTATGAAATCCCAGTTCTCTGAGTCCCGTAATGACCTGTCCCAGCTTGGCATAAGTAAACTGACTGGAGATGGACGGGGCTACGACCGCGTAGATCTTATAATTCTGATTGCCGTGACTACCTTTGAGCATATCAATGACATTCAGAATAAACGATTTATCGGTGATTGCGCCGAACGGGCACTGATACACACACGCGCCGCAGGAAATGCACTTTTCGTTATTGATGCACGCCTGCTTTTCCTCCCCCATGGAGATCGCTTTGACCTTGCAGGCAGTTTCACAGGGACGTTTGTAGTTGTAAATCGCGCTGTACGGGCAAACCTTTGCGCAACTTCCGCATTCCTTACATTTGGTCTTATCAATATGCGCCACATGGTTGGAATCAAACGTGATTGCGCCAAACCGACAGGCATCCTCGCACCGGTGTGCCAAGCATCCGCGGCACGCATTGGTGACTTCATAGCCGCCCATCGGGCACTCGTCGCAGGCAATGTCAATGACTTCAATCACGTTATGATTGGCAGGATTGCCACCCATCGCGATTTTCACACGCTCCGCTAAAATTGCGCGCTCCTTGTATACGCAACAGCGCATGGTCGGGATCTTTCCGGGGACGATGGTCTTCGGAATATCCATTGCCGACTCCGGCAACCGATCCGCCCACGCTTCTCTTGCAACCTCTCGGAGAACTTTATATTTTAAGTGTTGGACTTTGGTATCAAATTTTCTCACAGCTTCCTCCGTTCTCCTTAAAAATAACTGACTTTGATTCGTTTGCCCATCTGTTTTAAGCATTTGGACAATTCTTCCACAAGATTCATTTTGATATTGAAGTTAATCGGCAAATCCGGGTTCTGATGCGCCGGATTCACGGCTCTACCAACATAGAAGTTAATATCGGTTGCTTCTTCAAACAGCATCCGGCAGATCAGCGACGCGCCGTCCTGCCCGCATCCCCATTTTTCATACAGTTTATTCTCCCCGATGGCATCTTTGGCGTATTCCACGACTTTATTGACCGTGATGACACCTTCCGTTACCAAATCCACGCCCTCAATCTCCGCAGTCGGCGGGACGTCGCTTCGGATGAAATTCAAGCTGGCTTTAATGGGTTTGCCGAGATATTTCGCCGCAATGGAAGAAGTTGTACCGCCGCAGATGATATGTTTGCCCTCTTTCGAAAAGAACAACGACATCATCCGATTGCAATCATCGCGATTGGCAGGGGGACCGAACAGAATATTCATCGGTTCGCGCTTACGAATCTTGACAATACAAGCGGTTGCGTCATCACCGGGGCGCGATGCATAAAGCTTATTGACTTCATCAATCAGGATCGTAGCAAGCGTTTTTGCCGCATATCCCGCGACAGACACCGTCTCCATATAGGAAATAATATCTTCCCGCTTCCATCCGAAGTTGTAAGCAAGTCCGATCCCGGCGTGGGGGCATCCGTCGCTCATCGCGACGAAAATATCATTTTCCATCAGTTTGATAACGGATTTATAGATCTTCTTTCCGCCAATGTTCATTTCGCTTTTCGGATAGTCAAAATTTTTGCCATCCCGCAACAAAATCACAAGCGGATTGTCATACTGAATCAGTTCCATTTCCCGGTTATCCACCAAATGCAAAATGGTAAAGGTAGAATACGCCACGCCGCGCACCGAACAGATCGGCAGAGTCTGCGCAATGGTCTGCACACAGTCCTCCAAAGTCAGTCCCTCTGCCATCATGGTGGAAATGATCTTACTGGTCAAAGTGGAAAGAATACTGGCTTTGACACCGCTTCCGAGTCCATCCGCAAGCACAATGACCGTAGACGACTCACTTTGCTCCACAATGTCCACATGATCGCCGCAAAGCTGTTCCCCGATGTGGTTGATGCTTCTGTAACCAATATCGGCGCAAAGATCATTCATCGGAAATACTCTCCTTTAATTTGGTCAGGGCAATTTTGGTTTCCGCTGCAGTTTCTCCGAGCAACGACGCAATCTCCTGTACAATCCGCATCTGCTTATCCACCACGCGATCCGCAATTTCTACGGTCTGACGGCTGATATTTTCCTTTTTCTCGCGTTCCGTTTCCTCATCGGTCACATCGCGCATAATGCAAACCAACATGTGATATGCACTGTCATAGACAACCGTCTGTTCCACATATTTTTTATACTCCGCAAGATATACCCGCTGATCGCGGATACTGCGCTTGGTTTCCAACACCTTCAGGAACAGCGAGGGATCCAGAATCCGAATCACCTGATCGCCCAAAACATCCGATGCGGCACGGATATTCATGATCTTGCGTGCCGCCGCGTTGATCTGTTGGACTTCCAATGCGTCATTTACCACAATCAAACCGTTTGGGGTATTGTTGACGATACAGTCTGAGAAGCTCTCCGCTTTCTCTTTTAAGTACGGCAGGCACATGGAAATTTCCGCTTTGCCATGGTAGATCGCAATGGCTTTTTCCCGACAGGTATTATATCCGCAGGAACCGCAGTTCAGCTCGTCCTCCGGTCTGGTCTTTCCCATCTTTTTCAAGATTTCCGCGATCTCACTTTCACTCGGCATACCGTTGCGGCGTTCAATGGGTTCAAATACTTTCCGCAGTTCCACGCTGTCCGGCTGTGCGACGTCAAAATCCTCTTTGCCCGCATAATGCGCAACCGCTGTATAGTCCGCCACCGGCGACCGGTGATACTTTTCCATGACCGGTCCCCCAACGCAACTGCCCACACAAGCCGACATTTCAATAAAGCATTTATGAATTTTGCCGCTTTCAATATCCCGGAGTGCCGCCATACAGTTCTCCACCCCGTCGATGGCAAGATAGGTATAGCCCGGTGCATTCTGTGCCATGGTCTTCAGAATTCCGCCGGTCGTCGGGAAAAATCTTGCCCGGCTGTATTCCGTATCGTCCAGATCCGGCTCCAAAGAAATATGCTCAGCCTCCAGCCACTTCGTCAGTTCCTCATAAGTCAGCACCGCATCCACCATTCCTTCGTAATGCGACGCTTCATCCTTTTTCGCAACACAAGGTCCGATAAATACCGTCTTTGCGTTGGGAATCCGTTTTTTCAGATCCGCGCAATGCGCCTGCATCGGGGACAAAACATCCGCAAGATACGGAAGCTCTGCGGGAAAATATTTCTGAACCAGCAAATTGACGGAATGACAACAGGAAGAAATTATCACATCCCGTTCTTCTTCCGCCAGCATCCGCTCATATTCCGTCTTGACAATGGTCGCACCCACCGCGGTTTCCTCGCAGTCGGCAAATCCCAGTTTCTTCAGTGCCTTGCGCATTCCCTCAATGCCCACACCTTGATAATTGGCAATAAAAGAGGGCGCGAGACTGACATACACCGGATCACCCGATTGAATCAGCACTTTTACCTTTTCTGTCTCATCCACAATCTGCTTTGCATTCTGCGGACACACTACAAAGCATTGTCCGCACAAAATGCACTCATTGCCGATGATATGCGCCTGATTTGCGGAAAAACGGATGGACTTCACCGGACAATGCCGGATACATTTATAACAGTTTTTGCAGTTTGACTTTTTCAGCGTCAGACAATCTGCCACAGTTATGCCTCCTTTGCCTTCTCCACTGCGGGAAGGATCGTTTCTTTCCAGAAATCGCGGAAGGTTTCTTTGGTGATACCGGTATAAATATCATCGCCTACCGTCACGGTCACGCCGACGCGATTGCACTTACCGGTGCAAAAGCTACCGGTAAGTACAATTTCGTCTTCCATATGGTTGTCGGCAATATATTTTTGCAAAAGTTCCACAATTTCGGGTGCACCTTTCAAATGGCAGGAACTTCCGACACATACTTGCACGAATATCATGCGTTTACACCTTTGCCTGAATTTCTTTTGCGAAGAAGTCCTTCACGGTATCCGGGCTGACGGAATAGAAACGATCATCCACCGTCACGCACACGCCCTCCTGGCATCTGCCCATGCAGAACGTGCCGCCCAGTTCCACCTTATCTGAAAGTCCTGCTTCGGAAATCAGATACTGCAGTTCCTCCACAATCTGTCTGGAGCCTTTGATATGGCAGGAGGATCCGATACATACTACAACTTTCATGATATTTCTCCTAACTATCCTTATTCATAGTCCACAACGTT
>DLLB01000076.1:0-9069 GCA_002477905.1 Clostridiales bacterium UBA7573
CCCGACGTTGGCGTTTTATCATGCGTTGCCGAATCTGCCGAAACCTGCGACGGTGTTGCCGGAAAATCCCCCCGCCCCGTTCGGGATAAGCGAATAATCGGAAAAATCAATGAAGGAAATGATATGATAGATACAAAGACATTACAAATATTAGAATATGATCGCATAGCAGGACAACTCGCGGACTGCGCCCCTACGGAGGGGGCAAAGCAGCTTGCCTTACGATTGCATCCGGAAACGGATCTGTTCCGGATCCGGAAAATGCAGAAACAAACGACAGATGCCAAGCGTCTGCTTGGCATCAAAGGAATGCCGCCGTTTGGGGCAGTATATGAGATCAGTACCGCAGTGGAACGTGCGGAAAAAGGTGCCGTATTGTCCGCAAAGGAGTTACTTGAAATTGCGGATGTATTTTCTTGCGCAAGGCGTCTGCACGATTATGCGTCCGCAGATCGGACGTTTGAGACGGTACTGGACGGTATTTTTGAACGGTTACAAGTGAACCGTCCGTTGGAAGAAAAAATTCGAAGAGCGATTTTGGCAGAAGATCTGATCGCGGATGAGGCGAGTCCTGCATTGGCAGATATTCGACGAAAAATGCGGGATGCGAACCGTCGGATTAAAGAAACTCTGCAAAAATATGTTACCGGCGCATCACACGATAAATTTTTGCAAGACCATTTGGTCACGACGCGAAACGGCAGATATGTTATTCCGGTTAAGGCAGAATACCGCGGAGAAGTTAAGGGGCTGATTCACGACACGTCTGCATCCGGTGCAACTTTGTTTATCGAGCCTATGTCGGTGGTAGAAGCCAACAATGAATTGCGGGAGCTGGAAACCAAGGAACAGCGGGAAATTGAACGGATTCTGGCAGAGCTGTCTGCCCTTGCGGCGGATCAGGGCACGGTTCTGCAACTGAATTATTATAACATTACAGAACTGGCATTTCATTTTGCAAAGGCGGAACTCTCTTTTCGTATGGACGCAACACAGCCTGCATTCAATGAAAATCACAGCATTTTACTGCGCCGCGCAAGACATCCGCTGTTGCAGAAGGATACCGTGGTTCCCATTGATGTGGAACTTGGAACAAGTTATGATACGCTGGTGATTACCGGACCGAATACAGGCGGAAAAACCGTTACGTTGAAAACGCTTGGATTATTTACGATGATGGCGCAAAGCGGACTGCATCTGCCGCTTGCGGAAGGTTCGGAATTGTGTGTGTTGTCCGGAGTACTTGCAGATATTGGGGATGAACAGAGTATTGCGCAGTCTCTCTCCACCTTTTCCGCGCATATGGTGAATACGGTGCGGATCTTACGGGAAATGGATGCCGATACGTTGGTGCTTTTTGATGAACTCGGAGCCGGAACAGATCCGGTGGAGGGCGCGGCGCTTGCAGTTGCGATTTTGGAACATGTGAAAGCGCATGGTGCGCTTTGCGCCGCAACGACGCACTATGCAGAACTCAAAGCCTATGCATTGAATACTGCACGTGTGCAAAATGCTTCCTGCGAATTTAATTTGTATACGTTGCGACCGACGTACCGATTGATTATCGGGACTCCTGGCAAGTCCAATGCATTTGCCATTTCGCGCAAACTTGGCTTGCCGGAAGAAATTGTTTCCCGTGCCGATGCCATTGTTTCTTCAGAAAATAAAGAATTTGAACAGGTCATTGAAAAATTGGAGCAAAGCCGTCTGCAAATGGAAGAAAATCGCCGGATTGCAGAAGAAGAACGCGCCGCGATGGAACAAAAACGAGCAGAAGCGGAAGAACGTCTTGCCAAAGAATCTGCCGCAACAGAAAAAGAAATGGCGCGTTTGCGTGCGCAGGCAGAAGGTATGCTTGCCGGAGCAAAGGCTGCAAGCGAAATGGTTTTTGCGGAACTGGAACGTTTGAAAAAACAAAAAGACGCGGCAGATTTTGCAAAGCAGCTGGAGGATGGTCGCCGGGAAATTCGCAGAACGCTGAAAGAAACGGATTTGGATACCGATACGGTTTTGCAAAAGGAGGCGGAGCATTATGTGTTGCCGCGTCATGTCCGTGCAGGAGATTCGGTGGTTGTAATCAGCTTGGGGCAGGAAGGCGAGGTGGTATCACCGCCGGATAAGAAGGACTTGGTGCAGGTGCAACTTGGAAATCTGCGCACCCGTGTACGGGAATCGGATCTTATGTTGCGGGAAGATCGCAAAAATACGTTGCTTCCGAAAAAGAAATCCGTCAACCGCAGTACCGGTACCTCGGAAATTTCTCATGATTTTGCTTATGAGTTGGATGTACGCGGGGAAACCGGAGAGGATGCATGGCTCAGAGTGGACAAGTATTTGGATGAAGCGGCGGTTTGCGGAATGCATACCGTGCGGATCATTCACGGAAAAGGCACTGGTGCGCTGAAAAAAGCCTTGTGGGAGTTTTTCCGCCGAGATCCGCGGATTAAAAGTTACCGTTTGGGGGTATACGGGGAAGGGGACTCCGGCGTTACGGTAATAGAACTGAAATAACGCACGGAATTGACCGATTTTGCACGGATTCGGCACAATTTTTTCAACATCCTGTCGAAAATGCGGCTTTTTGTTAAAAAAACGAAAAAAAACATTGAATTTCAAAAAAGTTATGCTATAATAGTGTTGTAAGAATCCCATTGCGGGAGCAATGCGGAAATGCAGTTAAAATTATTGGAGGTACGCATGAGCGAGTCATTGGTAGGAGAGCTTTCGATTATCCCATTGCGGGGAAGCGAAGATTTTGCAAAGCAGGTGGACTATTATCTCAGCAATTGGAGAAAATATGAACCCGGATTTGTCAAATATCCGGATTATACCCGTTTTGGAACCGGCGAGGGAAAATGTGTATTGCACGATTCCATGCGCGGCGAGGACGTATATCTGATTGCGGATGTTTTTAATTATGGCGTGAAGTACAAAATGTACGGAATGGAACAGCGGATGAGTCCGGACGACCATTTTGAGGACATTAAGCGCACCATTGGCGCGATTGCAGGGAAAGCACGTCGTATCTCCGTAATCATGCCGATGCTGTATGAGGGCAGACAGCATAAGAGAAGTATGCGAGAGTCTTTGGATTGTGCAACGGCTCTGCAGGAACTTGTCTCTATGGGTGTCACCAATATTATTACGTTTGACGCACATGATCAACGTGTGCAAAATGCGATCCCGTTACATGGATTTGACAATGTACAGCCCACTTATCAGATGATCAAAGCAATGGTCAGAAAAATTCCGGATATTGATTTTTCCCCGGAAAAGCTGATGGTCGTATCGCCGGACGAAGGCGGAATGCAGCGGTGTATGTATTATGCGTCTATTCTTGGATTGGAGCTGGGAATGTTTTATAAACGCCGGGATTATTCTGTAGTCAAAGACGGGAAAAACCCGATTGTGGCACATGAATATCTTGGGAAAAGCGTACGGGGAAAAGACGTCATCATTGCAGATGATATGATTTCTTCAGGGGAATCCATTCTGGATGTGGCAAAGCAATTGAAAGCAAGAGATGCACGCAGAATTTTTGTGTTTGCTACATTTGGGTTGTTCTGCAATGGATTTGAGATTTTTGACAAAGCATATGCAGACGGACAGATCGATCAGATCTTTACGACCAATCTCAATTACAGACCGAAGGAGATTTTAGCTCGTCCGTGGTATACAGAAGTCAATATGTGCAAATATGTTGCCTATTTTATCGATACGCTCAATCATGATTCCACCATCAGCAAATTGCTCGATCCCGCGGAACGGATTAAAAATCTTCTTGCAAAACGCGGTTAACTTTCCAAAATGTATATTTATAAGCGATGCACGTTTTACGCGCATCGCTTTTTTCAAAAGATTTTGTAAGGAAACTGCAAAAGCATTTGACAAGCGGCACAGAATCTGCTATAATACATACAGTGGATGCAGGAAAAGGAGTTGGGCGGATGTTTGAAACGATTTATGGAAATCAAGCGGTCAAACAATGCCTGCAAAATGCGCTAGAAAATCAAATGCTTGCGCATGCCTACATTGTAGAAGGGGTACAGGGGAGCGGAAGACATACTTTGGTAAAAGAAGTCGCCGCAGTGTTGGTACCTTCTGCAAGAGAACGAATTTTAGATGGAATTTGTCCGGATGTCAAGGAATTTACACTGCCGGCAGATCGAAAGACGATTTCTGTGGAAACAATCCGGGCGCTGAAAGAAGACGCGTATTTAAAACCCAGTGAACTGTCTGTGAAGATTTACTTGCTTTCTTGTGCGGAATGCATGACAGTGCAAGCGCAGAACGCGCTTTTGAAAATTTTAGAAGAACCGCCGTCCAGCGTATATATTTTTCTGTTGTGTGATAACAGCGCGCAACTTTTGACTACGGTGCGTTCCCGTGCCGCCACTTTACGAATGCAGATATTTTCCGAGACGCAAATAGACGCGTATTTGCAAACGATTCCGAAAGCAAAACAACTTGCCGGAACCGACACAGAGAAGTATCAACGGATCTTGCGAATGTGTGGCGGAACGATTGGAAACGCACTTGCGATGCTTTCCAAAAGTGGGAAATCCGGCAAGGAAGCACAGCAGTACGAATCTGCGGTGCAGTTGTTACAGGCTTGTGGAAAAAGGCAGGTCGCGGCAATCTCCAAGGCTGTAATTTCGCTCCCGCAAAAACGAGAAGAATTATCGGAAATTCTTGCTTTGGTGTTACTTGGGGTAAGAGATCTTCTAAAGCGAAAAAAAGGTGTGGAAATGCGGGATCTTTTTTTTGAGGAAGATACTTGTGCGGATACACTTGCACAGCAGCTGTCCGCATATACCCTATCAGAACTTGCAAGAACCATAACGGCTTGTCAGGATATGGTACAGGGAAATGCAAATCTGTACCTTGCGTTGACTTGGTTGTTACAGCATTTGTTGAAAACGATCGGTGTAAGTGGCTATCCCGTTTAACAGATGCAGAGAAAGGAAAATAGAGAATGGAAGAAAAAATGATGTCCGAACATACAGAGAAACAAGACAACGCAATTTCGCAAGTCACCGCGGCTATCTCGCAAGGAGAGCCCAAAGCGCAGAAAACCGAGAAAAAAGCGCGGGGCAAATCGGAAAGCAAACGGGGGGATTTCCGTAAAAAAAATATGGGAAATTCGAATCGTTTTCGCAAATCCGACAATGAAAAAAACAACGCGGCGAATTCTGAGGAAGCTTCGGTAACCGATCAGACCGCTACTTGTTTTACCGAGGATTCGCCTGAAATAACGGAATCGATGCCGGAAAAGGAGTCGGAAATTTCTGAGAGGATTTCAGAAGAATCGCCGGATCGCAAAGATAAAGAAATCCCACAGACAGAGGAAGAAGCGCAGATTGAGATTATTGGCGTCCGATTCAAGCAGTCTGGTAAATTGTATTTCTTTGATCCCAAAGGAGTCGTGTATAACCGTAACGCACATGTCATTGTGGAAACGGCGAATGGAATGGAATATGGGACGGTCGCCGTTCCCAATCGGATGATCGGAGTCAGCAAAGTGGTAATGCCGTTGCGCAGTGTCTTGCGCATTGCAAATGCGGAAGATGAAAAGTTGCGGCGAGAGAATGACAATATTGAAATCGACGCGTTCAATACCTGTGTATCCTGCATTGCAGATTTTGGATTGGACATGAAGTTGGTAGATGTGGAATACGCGTTTGACCGCGGGAAGCTGTTGTTTTACTTTACCTCGGAGGAACGGGTGGATTTTCGCGATTTGGTAAAAAAATTGGCAAGTGTTTATCATACGCGGATTGAAATGCGGCAAATCGGCATACGGGATGAGGCGAAAATGCTTGGCGGATTAGGTGCCTGCGGCAGACCGTTTTGTTGCAGTACCTTTTTAGGGGATTTTACGCAGGTATCCATCAAGATGGCAAAAGAGCAGGGATTGTCGCTCAATTCCGCGAAAATTTCCGGTACTTGCGGTAGATTGATGTGTTGCCTAAGGTATGAACATGAGATCTATGAGGAGGAACTCAAACGAACGCCGAAAGTGGATTCTTTGGTGGAAACCACGGACGGAACAGGCGTCGTGGTCGATGCACATCCGCTGACAGGTTTGGTGAAAGTTCGTTTGGATGCACAACAAGATAGCATTCATGTTTATCCAAGAGAAGAAATCAAGGTCGTTGGGCATAGTCGTGGCGCATCGAAAAAAATCGTGACGGAAGAAAAAACATCTAAAGCGAATAGCCGTTCCAAAAATGGAAAAGTACAGGCTGGTACAGATGGAAATGAGAAAAATGTACGACAGGAAGATAAAAATTCGCAAAGCGACGAGAAAAACGAAAAAAGCCATTGACTTTTCAGAAAGAACTATGCTATAATGATAAAACAAAATATCAAGTTGGAGGTGAATTTAAAATGGCATATAAAATTTCCGACGATTGCATCGGATGCGGCACCTGCGCAGGCGAATGCCCGGTAGGATGCATTGAGGAGAAGGACGGCAAATACGTAATCAAAGCCGACGAGTGTGTTGGTTGCGGTACTTGCGCAAGCGTTTGCCCTGTTGAGGCTCCGAAAGACGCTGAGTGATGTCAAACAGTAAAAGGACTGTCTTGTGATTGCGCAGATGGAAGATGCCAAAGTCGCATTTTCCAAAACCAATATCCGGTTTCTATCTTTTTCGGATGGATATGCCGGATGGTGGTGACGATGCGGAGAACAGGCAGTCTTTTTTCGTTTTCAAGTAAAAATGTTGCAAAGCAAAGGAGGAAGCCCTGTGGACTTTCTGGTAGTCAATGATGGATTGCGCCTATGCCGCCATCCGGATCAACTGCCGTTTGGAACAGATGCATTATTACTGGCAGCTTTTTTGAAGGCAGAAGTAAACGGTATGGCGGCTGATTTGGGGAGCGGAAGTGGTTGTCTTGCTTTGCTCGCGGCAAAACGCGGACTCTATCGACAGATTTACGCGGTGGAAATGCAAGAACATCTTGGCGGTACGGAGGGGCTGATTGCAAAAAATATCCGATGCAATGCACTGGAGGATCGGGTACATGTGTTATGCACGACTGTACAAAACCTGCGGGTAACCGATTTCCCGGCCCCGTTGGATGCGGTGTTTACCAATCCGCCATACTTTAAACAAAATAGTGGCAAAACCAATTGCCGTAACGCTTTGACGCTTTCGCGCCACGAAATATGCGGAGACATTTCTGATTTTTGTTATGCGGCAGGTCGGATTTTGCGGTTCGGAGGGAGTTTTTTCTGCGTTTACCGTCCGGAACGGATTGCCGATCTGATTTGCGCTATGCGTATGGCAGATCTGGAGTTGAAACGACTGGTGTTGGTTTGTACGGATACCCGGCATGCGCCAAGCTTGCTTTTAGCGGAGGGCAAAAAAGGCGGGCACGGCGGTGCTTTTTTGCCGCGTACCTTATATTTACGAAATGCGGATGGACAGATGACAGAGGAGTATCGGTCCATTTATGAGGAGGGGACTTTTCATGCCGATTTCTTTCGATGAAGAAAATCTTGGCTTTTCGCAAATACCGGATGCGGAAGAAAAAAATGCAATTTGTCCGGGAACGCTGTATTTGGTAGCAACGCCGATCGGCAACCTTGCAGATGTCAGTGAACGTGCCAAAAAAATTCTTGCCGGTGTGGATTTTATTGCCGCCGAGGATACCCGCAACAGCGCAAAATTATTGAATTGTCTTGGAATCACCAATTCCATGGTCAGCTACTATGAGCATAATCGAGCGCAACGTGGTCCGCAAATTTTAAAACGATTGCAAAACGGTGAATCCTGCGCCTTGATTTCCGATGCTGGCACGCCGGCAATCAGTGATCCGGGAGAAGATTTGGTGCGTTTATGTGCGAAAGAACAGATTCCGGTGACGTCAGTGCCGGGATGCTGTGCGGCAATTACGGCACTGACGCTTTCCGGATTGTCTACGGTCCGTTTTGCATTTGAGGGATTTCTTGGCGGAACGCATACGGAGCATCTGGCACGCCTGAAACAGGTGTGTCAAGATCCTCGTACCTTGATTTTTTATGAAGCGCCACATCGCTTAATTGCGACGCTTTCTGATTTTTTCACGGTGTTTGGCGATCGTAAAATTGCGCTTTGTCGCGAATTGACCAAAAAGAATGAAGAAATCTTGCGCACAACGATTGCGGATGCCTTAACTTACTATGAAACGCACACACCGCGGGGAGAGTATGTGCTGATAGTGGAAGGAATTCGCGAAGAAGAACAGTTTGCACAAGCATTTTGGCGGGATATGGATGTTCCCACACATATTGCTTATTATATGGAACAAGGTATGAAGCGCATGGATGCGATGAAGGCATGTGCCAAGGATCGTGGAGTAAGCAAAAGTGAAATTTACCGCATGGCGGAAGAATGGAAACAGAAATAAATTGTTCTTGTGAGGAATGCCAAAAATATGCAGGATTTGCAAGACATATCTAATCAATATTTGTATAAAATAACGAAATTTCAAAAAATATGTTTCTTTTTTTGCGTTTTTGTGATATAATCTCTACAAGATAATTTTTGCGGATTCTAAGAAATTCCGAAAATGAATTTATGAGTGGAACAGTTAAAGCAGAAAGGAAGGTCTTTTCATGAATCACTCCGTAGTTTTAACGATTGCCAGGCAGTACGGAAGCGGCGGCAGAGATATTGGAAATCGGGTGGCAGAATTATTGTCTATTCCGCATTATGACAAGGAATTAATCTCCATGGCGGCAAAAGACGGAGATATGGACGAAAAAATTGTGGAGCGCGTGGATGAGGTGGCTTCCGGCAGTTTGTTATATTCCATCGCGATGGGAACAGGATTGGTTGGTGTCAATCCGGCATCGAAATTTACCATGCCGCTCAATGACCGCTTGTTCGTACATCAAACGCAGGTGATTAAGGAGCTTGCGCAAAAAGGATCCTGTGTGATTATCGGTCGTTGTGCCGATTACGTGTTAAAAGATTTTCCGGGGAGGATTAGTATCTTTTTGTATGGAGATATGGAGCACCGCAGAGCACGAATTGCAGAAAGACACAGTATTTCTGAAAAAGAAGCCGAAGCGTTGATT
>DLLB01000076.1:9105-9624 GCA_002477905.1 Clostridiales bacterium UBA7573
TTTGAAAACAGATAAAAAACGTGCGACTTATTATAATTTTTATACTGGGGAAAAGTGGGGAAAATTTGAGAATTATCACCTGTCGCTTTCTACAAGTTTGCTTGGGATGGAAGAGAGTGCGCAGCTGATCGCACAGATCGTTCGCAAAAAAATGGAGCAACTTTCCGAATAAAAAAACAAATGTTGCATTTTTCAAAAAATAACGGGAAATCTATTGACAAATTGCTTGGAAAATGCTACACTATGATAAAATGGTATGGATGGGAAGCCATTCGGAGTTTTTTGTCAACAGCGAGCTGCAATCGGTGAAAGTGCGGCGGCAAAATCCGGATTGTAACAGCCCGGAGCCGACGGAAGAAAGCAAACGGATACGTTTGTCGTAGAACCGTCCGTATGCGGTACGTTATCGCCGCGAGAGTGAGTTGGTTTTGCAAAACTGACTAAACTGGGTGGTACCGCGGAAGTATGTCTTTCGTCCCTGTTGTGGGACGAAAGACTTTTTTATTTTTAAAATGTCCC
>DLLB01000076.1:9697-24822 GCA_002477905.1 Clostridiales bacterium UBA7573
AATTACCAATGAACTTGTGGCGTATGTGGCAAATCTTTCTCGCATCTGTTTAGATGAGCAGCAGACAGAAGAAATGAAAGAAAAACTAAGTGACGTTTTGGAATACATGGATGTGCTTGGACAATTAGATACCACGGATCTGGAACCGCTCTCTCATGTATTTCCGCTTGTGAATGCAATGCGGGAGGATACGGTGATGCCGTCGTACAAGCGAGAAGAACTTTTGAAAAACGCGCCGGAACATTCCGATGAAACTTTCATCGTACCGAAAACGGTAGAATAAACGTTTTGCAAAGAAAGGACTGGAGAAAAGGAATGGATATCATGCATTTTACTGCGGTCACGCTGGGCGAAGCAATCCGCAGAAAAGAACTCACTGCTGTGGATGCGGTGAAAGCGGTATGGAAAGAAATACAGGCAAAAAATCCTGCCATCAATGCTTATATTACTTTGAATGAAGAAGAAGCATACAAACAGGCGGAGAATGTGCAAAAACAAATCGACGCCGGGACTTTGTCCTCGCCGCTTGCCGGTGTGCCGATTGCAATCAAGGATAATATTTGTACAAAAGATCTTCGGACAACCTGCGCTTCTAAAATTTTAGGTGATTTTGAGCCGCCCTATGAAGCGACGGTTATACAAAAACTCAAAGCGGCGGGCGCAATTATTTTGGGCNNTAGAAAAGCTTAACGAACAGGGCTTTGTAATGCTCGGCAAGCTCAACATGGACGAATTTGCCATGGGCTCTACGACGGAAACTTCTTATTATGGTGCAACCAAAAATCCGTGGAATCAGAGCAAGGTTCCCGGTGGATCTTCCGGCGGTGCTGCTGCGGCAGTGGCTGCTAATATGGCAGTTTGCGCGCTTGGTTCTGATACAGGCGGTAGTATTCGTCAACCGGCTTCTTACTGTGGCGTAACCGGACTAAAACCAACCTACGGCACGGTATCTCGATACGGATTGATTGCATATGCGTCCTCCTTGGATCAAATCGGACCACTTGCAAAAGATGTACGCGATTGCGCGGCAATTCTGGATTGCATATGCGGGAGCGATCCCTACGACGGCACCTCTTTGCATTTGCCGAAAGCCGAATACGCGGCGAACCTTTCCAAGGATATTAAGGGTATGCGTGTAGCGCTTCCTGTCCAATGCTTTGAAAAAGGGCTGAGTGAAGACGTGAAAAGCCGTGTGCTTGCGGTTGCGCAGAATCTGAAAGAACAGGGAGCGATTGTGGAAGAAGTACCGCTTCCGTTCTTGGATTATGTTATTCCCACCTATTATATTATCGCTGCGGCGGAAGCCAGCTCCAACCTTTCCCGGTTTGATGGTGTCAAATATGGATTCCGTGCAAAAGATTATGATGGATTAACGGAGATGTATTCCGCAACCAGAAGCGAAGGATTTGGCGCGGAAGTGAAAAAACGGATTTTGTTGGGGACGTTCGTCTTATCTTCCGGTTATTATGATGCTTACTATCGCAAAGCGTTGCAGGTTAAGGCGTTTATCAAACAACACTTTGATCAGATTTTTGAGAAATATGACGCGATTTTGAGTCCGGTTGCTCCCACCACCGCGCCAAAACTTGGAGAGAGCCTTGCCGATCCGCTGAAAATGTATCTGTCGGATGTGTATACCGTTTCCGTCAATCTTGCCGGGTTGCCCGGACTGTCTGTTCCTTGCGGATTTGATCGGGATGGAATGCCGGTTGGCGCACAACTGATTGGCGCAGCATTGGGAGAGCAGAAGATTCTGAATCTTGGCTATGCTTATCAGAGTACGACTGATTTTCATACCATGTTTCCGGAGGTGAAATAAATGAACTGGGAACTTGTCATGGGGTTGGAAGTCCATGTGGAACTTGCAACCAAATCCAAAATTTTTTGCTCCTGCACCACACAGTTTGGTGGAGAACCTAACACACATTGTTGTCCGGTGTGTACCGGTATGCCGGGGACACTTCCTGTGCTGAACCGAAAAGTGTTGGAATATGCCGTAAAGGCAGGAATTGCTTTAAATTGTGAAATTGCGAATTATCATAAATTTGATCGGAAGAATTATTTTTATCCGGACTTGCCGAAAGCCTATCAGATTTCACAGCTTTATTTACCGTTCGCGCAAAACGGGCATGTGGATATTGTAACTCGCAGCGGGAAATCCGCGACCATTCGTATTCACGAGATTCATATGGAAGAAGATGCCGGAAAGTTGATTCACTCCCCGTTTGGAGATGCGACTTTCCCGGACTACAACCGTTGCGGCGTACCGTTGATTGAAATTGTATCCGAGCCGGATTTCCGTTCCGCGGAAGAAGTTGTGGCATATTTGGAAAAGTTGAAGTCCACGTTTGAATATCTTGGCATTTCCGACTGTAAGATGCAGGAAGGTTCTATGCGTGCGGATGTCAACCTTTCCGTCAGAGAAGTGGGAGCGGAGAAATTCGGTACCCGTACCGAAATGAAAAACCTGAACTCTTTTAAAGCAATTGAACGTGCGATTGCGTTTGAAGCAAAACGGCAGATCGGTGTTTTGGAGAGCGGCGGGAAAGTCATTCAGGAAACGCGCCGGTGGGACGATAACAAAGGCAAAAGTTTTGCAATGCGTTCCAAGGAAAATGCGCAGGATTACCGTTACTTCCCCGAACCGGATATTCCGCCGATTCGCATGGAGGACGCGGAAATTGACGCGTTGCGGAAAGCACAGCCGGAATTTGCAAACGAAAAAGCCGCACGTTATGTCAAAGATTTTGGACTCAGCACGGAGGATGCCGCGCAAATTACCGCCAAAAAAGAGTTGGCGGCATTATTTGAAAAAACAGTGGAGCTTTGCCAACAACCCAAAGAGATTGCGGTTTGGATGCTGGGCGAACTCATGTATTTGATGAAAGAAGAAAAAGTAGAGGCAGAACAACTGCATTTGGAAGCCTCCACTTTTGCAGATTTCGTAAAGATGATTACCGACGGGCGGATCAACCGTACCAAAGGACGGGATGTATTTGAAGCATTCTTCCATGCCAACGGCGCGTTTGATGTGGAAGATTATGTGAAAACGCATCAGCTGGAACAGGTGCAGGATGATGCATTGCTTGCACAGACGGTTCGGAATGTGATCGCGGATAATCCCAAAACGGTTGCGGAATACTTGGGCGGAAAAACGAAAGTATTCGGTTTCTTTGTAGGGCAGACGATGAAAGCTTTGGGTGGAAAAGCGAAACCGGAAATCATCAATCAGATCGTGACCGAAGAACTGGAAAAAATGAAATAATGCTTGGAAAGGAAGCAAGAATGATGGAATATGTAAACTATAATAAACTCCAAGACGAACGGGACATTCAGTTTGTCATCGACCGCTTCAAGGCAGGTACGCTCAAAGACGGGGAAAAAGTGACGCTCAAGGGCGTGGTACACCGGATCAAAGATATGAGCGGCTTTGCATTTGTCAATATTCGTTCTCCGCGCATTGTATTCCAATGCGTGTGGGAAGCGGACAAATCCAAAATCGACATCAAAGATTTCAAGCCGGAAGATTTTGTGATCCTGGAAGGCACGGTTGTATTTGAAGAACGGAGCAGAATCGGTTTTGATGTTCGCATTGACGATATGCAAAAAGTTGGCGGCGGTGTGGAACCGTTGCCGATTGAGATCAGCAACGACCGGAAAGTTGCAAAATTGCAACTGAATACCTTGTTGGATAACCGTATTATTACGTTGCGCAATCCGCGCGTCCGTGCGATTATGCGGATCGCAGACGGTGTGATGTATGCGTTCCGTACATTTTTGCGGCAGGAAGGCTTTACAGAATTTGTTCCGCCGAAGCTGGTACAGGCTGGTGCCGAGGGCGGTGCAGATATGTTTGAAGTGGATTATTTCGGAGAAAAGGCATATCTCAACCAAAGTCCGCAGATGTATAAACAGGCAATGGTCGCCGTGTTCAATCGTGTTTATACTGTCGGACCGGTATTCCGCGGGGAAAAGCACAGCACCAACCGCCATATCAACGAATTCCAGGGATTAGATCTTGAAATGGGCTTCATTGACTCCTTTGAAGATCTGATGGAAATCGAAGCGCGGCTGTTCCGGTATATGTTCCGGCTGTTGAATGAGGAATATGCATACGAACTGGATTTGGTGCTTGGTAAAGACCGTCGTTTGCCGGAATTGACCGACTTCCCGAAGATTCGGTTTGCGGAAGTAAAAGAGATGTATGCCAAAGCGCATAATACCACGGTGACAGATCCGACAGATTTGGATCCGGATGAAGAAAAGTGGATCGGGCAGCATTTCCTTGAGAATTATAACGCGCCCATCGTGTTTATCACGCATTATCCGTCCAAAAAGCGTCCGTTCTATGCGATGGACGATCCGGAAGATCCCCGTTATACGCTCAGCTATGATATGCTGTTGTACGGGCTGGAAGTTACAACCGGCGGTCAACGGATTCATGATTATCATATGCAGGTGGAAAAGATGAAAAAGCGCGGCATGAATATTGCCGATTTTGAAGATTACCTCACCATGCATAAATATGGTATGCCTCCGCACGGCGGATTCGGACTTGGTATGGAGCGAATCGTGGAAAAACTTATGGAACTGGAGAATATCCGCGAAGCGACTGCGTTCCCGCGTGATCGGGATCGCCTGCGTCCTTAAAGTTTGAATCAGAGGGGAGTAAAGTCATGGAATCTATCGAATATCGGAAGAGCATACCGCACCGCGGTGACTATGATCTGATCGTGGCAGGCGGCGGTGTGGCAGGCGTTGCCGCGGCAGTATCCGCGGCAAGAAGCGGCTTGAAAGTATTACTACTGGAAAAAACCATTGCCCTCGGCGGACTTGCTACCATTGGCTTGATCAATCTCTTTGTACCGATGTGCAACGGCAGAGGAACGCAGATCATCAAAGGGATGGCGGAAGAATTGCTTCGCTTGTCGATTCGTTACGGATATGACACCATTCCGCAGTGTTGGAACGACGGCACACAAGGTATCGGAAAACCGCGCTATGTAACGCGTTATTCGGCTCCAATTTTCTCTCTTGCCTTGACAGAATGGGTGACGCAAGCCGGCGTGGAGATCCTGTATGATACGCAATTGGTGGATGTTGTGATGGAGCAGAAACACTGCCGTGGTGTGGTTGTGGAAAACAAATCCGGTTTATCGTATTATACGGCGGCATTCTTTGCGGATATGACCGGCGATGCGGATTTGCTGTACCGTGCAGGGATTCCCACTGTGCAAGGCGGAAACTATCATACCTATTGTGCGTTCGGCGCAACGCTTGCATCCTGCGAAGCAACAGGAAAAGAAAAAAACTTTGCCAAATTAACTTCCTACAAATCCGGCGGCTTTTCCAATCTTTACGGCGGCGGACATCCGGAAGGCAAGCCGCTGTGGAGCGGCACGGACGGCGCAGAGGTTTCCCGTTATGTGGTGGAAAATCATCTGGAATTATTAGAGCGTATCCGCAAGGATGCCCGCTCGGAACGGGACATTTTGCAACTGCCGACTATGCCGCAATTCCGCACGACACGGCATATTGATGGAGATGCGACCTTCACCGTGGACAGTGCCTATCAGCATTGTGCAAATTCCATTGCGGCGATCTGCGACTTTGATCGTGTAGGATATCTGTATGAAGTCCCTTATGGAACGCTTGTAAAAAGCGGATATGACAACGTAATAACCGCCGGTCGCTCTGCCTCTGCAACGGGGTATGGTTGGGATGTTTTACGTGTGATTCCGCCTGCGATCATCACTGGACAGGCGGCGGGACTTGCCTGTGCGCTTGCCCGAAAAACGAAAAGCGGCATTGATCGAATTGATGTACCCACTCTGCAAAAACAGTTGGAGGCGCAAAATGTCATGGTGCATTTTGACGACGCATGGATTCCACCGGAAGCGGAGAGTCAAAATGTTTCCGGCAATGACATCGGACATTTTTAAACACAAAGAACCGGAACCCCCAAGTGGGTTCTGGTTTTTTTTTTAGTTATGGGAAATTTTGTTGACATTTTGGGCTTTTTGTGATAGAATGTCGTTATAAATCGAACTTTGGGAGGAAACTATGAAGCGAAGAACTGTTTTATCGATTCTATTGGCATTGGTACTGGTCTGCATGGGGATTTTATCTTCCTGCGGATCACAAGAGGGAACGCCGGTCGGAACGTCCCAAACGGAAGCGTCCGGAAAACCGGACGAAAAGTCAGACACAGCAGGAACGCCCAGTTTAACGTATGAATTGTTGTCTGACGGTACTTATGGGGTTGGGGCGAAAAAAGGAACAGTAAAGCTTCTAAGTGAAATTGTCATTCCCGTCGAGTATCAGGGAAAACCCGTCACACAGATACTGGACCAAGGATTTTATGAATGTGCGAATTTGACGAGTGTTACACTTCCGGAAAGCATAATAAGCATTGGATATTATGGTTTCTTTGGATGTAGCAAACTAACGAGTATTACGATCCCATCCAGTGTGATGAATATCGGCTTGTGTGCATTTGACAATTGTGGAAAATTATATAAACAGGAAAATTATCAAGAGGAATATGGTGTAGAGTACCTAGATAATTGGGCAATTGAATGTGATTCTTCCGTTACGAACGTAAAACTACGAAAAAACACCAAGGGAATTGCCGGAGGTGCATTCTCTAACTGCAAGAATTTAACAAAAATAACCATTCAGCCAAACTTGATTAGTATCGGAGACAGTGCATTTTCGGGTTGCAGCAGCTTGACAAGTATCGCGGTTCCATCAAGTGTTACAAGTATCGGAAGCTCTGCATTTGATGGATGCAGTAGTTTAACAAATATCACGCTTCCCGAAAGTGTGACAAACATTGGAGATGGTGCATTCTTTGGATGCGATAATTTGATTTTTCAAAAGGAAAATGGAATATCATATTTAGAAAATTGGGCGATTGCATGTGAGGATTCCATTACGACCGTAGAACTCCGAGAAAGCACCAAAGGAATCGCTGCAGGTGCGTTCTCAAACTGTGATGATTTAACAAGGATTACAATTCCATCCGATGTGACAAACATCGGAACCGGTATATTCGCCGATTGCAGTAGTCTTACAAAGATTCTGGTTGCAGATGATAATACAGTCTTCCATGCCGCAGGGAACTGTTTGATTGCAACGGAAAGTAAAACGCTGATTGCGGGGTGCAATAGCAGTGTTATTCCGAACGATGGGAGTGTCACGCATATTGGGGATTATGCATTTGCTAGATGCAGAAGTCTGACAAGTATTACAATCCCACAGGGTGTGATCCTTATCGGACAGCAGGCTTTTTTCGAATGCAGCAGTTTAACAAGTATTACGCTTTCGCAGGGTGTTACAAGTATCGGACAACAGGCATTTGTCGAATGTAGCAGTTTAACAAGTATTACGCTTCCGCAGGGTGTCACAAATATCGGGAGGTATGCATTTTTCGAATGCAGTCGGTTAACGGATATTACGCTTCCGTCCAGTGTGACCAGCATTGGAGAAGGTGCGTTTTACAAATGTGGTCATTTAGAGAGTGTTGTAATTCCACAGGGTGTCACAAGTATTGGGGATATGACATTTCAATTTTGCGATAATTTAACGAGTGTTACAATCCCCGAGGGGGTAACCAACATTGGAATGCAGGCATTTTTGGAGTGCAGTCGATTAACGGATATTGTGCTTCCATCCAGTGTAACGAGTATCGGAAACAGTGCATTCTCCGGATGCAGTAGCCTGACAAGTATCACGCTTCCGAAAAGCGTGACCAGTTTCGGAGACAATGTATTTTTCAGATGCAAAAGTCTGACAAGTCTTGCGCTTCCACAAGGTGTGACGCATATTGAAAAGCGTGAATTTTATGGATTCGACAAGCTGATAAGTATCACGCTCCCGGAAAGCGTAACCAGTATCGGGGACGGTGCATTCTCCGAATGCAGTAGCCTGACAAGCATCACGCTTCCGAAAAGCGTGACCAGTTTCGGAACCTATGTATTTTCCGGATGCAGTAATCTGACAAGTCTTGCACTTCCACAAGGTGTGACGTGCATTGAAAATTATGCATTTCGTGAATACAGGAATTTGACAAGTATCATAATCCCATCCAGTGTGACGAGTATCGGAAACAGTGCATTCTACGGATGTAGCAATTTAACAAGTGTTACAATTATGCAAGGTGTCACCAGTATCGGGGACGATGCATTCCGTGGATGTAGCAGTTTAACAAGTCTTACAATCCCACAAGGTGTGACAAGTATCGGAAACAGTGCATTCTGCGGATGTAGCGGTTTAACGAGTATTACGCTTTCGCAAGGTTTGACAAGCATTGGGGACGCTGCGTTTTACAAATGTGATCGTTTAACGAGTATTGTAATCCCGCAGGGTGTCACGAGCATCGGAGACATGACATTCCAATTTTGTAGTAATTTAACGAGTGTTACAATCCCCGAGGGGGTAACCAATATTGGAATGCAGGCATTTTATGAGTGTAGTCGATTAACGGATATGGTGCTTCCATCCAGTGTAACAAGTATCGGGCGGCAGGCATTTTCCAAATGCAGTGGTTTAACGAGTGTTACGCTTTCGCAAGGTGTCACAAGCATAGGATACGGTGCATTTTTTAGATGCGAAAGTTTAAGGAATATTACGCTCCCATCCAGTGTGACAAGCATCGGGGATAATGCATTCTATCATTGCAACAGTTTGACAAATATCACGATTCCGGAAAGTGTGACCAGTATTGGAGAAAGTACATTTTCCGAATGCAGTAGTCTGACAAGTATTGTACTTCCGCAAGGCATCACAAGTATCGGCGACAGTGCATTTTCCGGATGTAGCAAACTGACAAGCATTGTGCTTCCGCAAGGTGTCACAAGTATCGGCGATAGTGCATTTTTCAGATGCAGCAGGCTGACAAGTATTGTGTTTCCGAAAGGCGTAACCAGTATTGGCGGTAATGTATTCAAATGGTGCAGTAGCCTTACCAGTATTCTCGTGGAAAATGGAAATGAAGTATTCCATGCCGCAGGCAACTGTTTGATTGAAACTGCAAGTAAAACCCTGATCTTAGGTTGTAAAAACAGTGTTATACCAACAGATGGCAGTGTGACAACGATTGCCAGTGAGGCATTCTATGGATGCTCTTTGACCGATATTACAATTCCGTCCAGTGTGACAAACATCAGAACCGGCGCATTTGCAGGATGCAGTAGCCTTACCAGTATTCTTGTGGAAAATGGGAACGAGGTGTTCCATGCCGCAGGCAACTGTTTGATTGAAACTGCAAGCAAAACCCTGATTGCGGGTTGCAAAAGCAGTGTTATACCAACAGATGGCAGTGTGACAAGCATCGGAGATATGGCATTCTATGGATGCAGTGGCTTGATGAGCATTACGATTCCATCTGGTGTGACACGCATTGGAAGTGCCGCATTTTGGAATTGCAGTGGCTTGATGACTATCACACTTCCATCTAGTGTGACAAGTATCGGGGACAGAGTATTTTCTTTTTGTGGAAGATTATTCAATATCTCCTTTGAGGGTACGCGGGCGCAGTTGATTGCCGCACTCGGCACTTCGTCCCTTGGATGCGATGCCATCATTGTACATTGTAAAGAGGATGCTTGAATAGAAGAAAACGAAACGATCCCCTGTGTGAAAACACGCACGGGGGATTTGTTCATAAATTCCTACTTGCGTTTTTGTAAAACTTGTGATACAGTATAAATAGTGATGCCAAATACGAACAAGAGGGATGCGGCGAACCCGATTCGCCAAATAGAATGAAGTGTAACGATTACGATGATAAACTCTCCGAAGCGGCACTGTTTGCGGGGCGTGTGATCCTGTCCAGCGGCGGAGAAACCTTTCGCGCGGAAGATACCATTTGCCGGATTTTACAGGCAGGTGGCGCGCAAAATATTGAAGTAAACGCGATTTCCACCTTTATCAATGTCACCTATACCAGTACAACCGGAGAGATCATCACCCTGACCAAGCGCATTGTCAAGCGCGGGATCCATATGGGGAACATCAAGGAAGCAAATGAGATCTCCCGCCTGTTTTGCGCGGGCAGTATTTCACTGGATGAGGCTTGCGCACGCCTGCACCAGATTCCAAACCGCAAAGGGTATCCGGCATGGCTGGTATTCGTTTGCGCGGTGTTCACGCCGGCGGCGTTCACGGTGTTGCTCGGTGGAAATGGTCTGGACTGCGTGGTTGCGGCGATGAACGGCGTATTGCTTGCAGGATTCACTTTGTTGAACAAACGGTTGCATATGCCGGCAGCGGTCGGAAATTGCGTGATGGGATTTTTGATCGCGTTCGCCAGTACCGGCGTAGCGGCGCTGATGCGGATGCACCTCAATTCCGATGTCTTGATTCCGGGTTCGATCATGGCGTTGTTACCGGGGGTAACGTTGACTAACGGCGTGCATGATATGCTCAATGAAGATTTTATGTCTGGCGGCGCACGCTTGATCGAAGCGATCGTGACTGCTACCACGCTGGCAGTGGGGATCGGATTCGGACTCGGATGCGCACAGATGTTGTTCGTGGGGGTGCTGGCATGAGTATTGCGGTGCAGATGATCGGCGCGTTTATTGCTTCCGTAACATTGTCGATCTTATTTGAAATTCCGAAACAGCATATTTTTATCGATGGGATGATCGGTGCGCTCGGTTGGGGATGCTATTTAGGCGTATCACGTTTGCAAAATGTGGCGGTTGCCGCTTTCTGCGCCGCTTTTACCGTCGCAGTCCTTGCCAATCTCATGGCACGCCTGCGTCGCGCACCCGCAACCGTGTTTACCATCCCTGGACTCTTGACGTTGGTCCCCGGTGCCAGTGTGTATCGTATGGTGTATGCAGTCACGCAGGGAAACAGCGAGAATACCCGCTATTACCTGATGGAGACATTGCAGATCTCCGGTATGATCGCGTTTGCAATTCTGATTGCGGAGTCCATTTTCAAAGTCGTGTCGCTGATTTCCCAAAAGCATCATCAGAAAAGTGTAAAATAACCAACAACTGCGCCGCAAGGGGAACCTTGCGGCGCAGTTGTTTTCCGTGTGTGGATGTTTCTTTGACGCAAAGCCCGATATGCAGATCGCTTTCATTCTACCCGCGGTAGAACTTTTGGGGCGGCGAAGCCAAACTTTGCCTTGACAGAATCCATTCCTTATGCTATGATGAAGAAAATAACGTGCCAAAATGCACAGCATGCGGAGGATTTTATGGAACTTGCAGAGAATTGGAGCGACAAAACGGGAGCATGGCGTATGCGCAAGCAGGATGCCGATCTGACGTTCGCCATTCAGACGGATACCCATGTGGATCTTGATAATTCCAGCGGAAAGAATAATTGCGCGCCGGACATCGGACATAATGTCCGGATGTTTGCGAAGGCGGCAGATTTAGATTTTTACGCAAATTTGGGAGATTTTATAGAAGGGTATCCGGAGGATACGACGGAAGATATGCGCGCCGATCTGATCGAATTGTTTCATCGGTATTGTGAGGATGCGCCGTGTCCGGTGGTACTTGCCCTTGGGAATCACGATTCCAATTCCATGTATGTGGACGCGCACGGCGGAGCATACATTCCCAATGAAGAACTGTACACCTTGATCCGGCAGAATGTGCAAAAGACCTGCCCGCGTGCGGTTTTCCCGGGAAATGTCTGCTATTATTATATAGACTTTGCGAAAGTGCGCGTTGTCGTCTTAAATACACAGGATACCGGCAGACCTACGGGATTTGCGATCGGGGATGCCCAGCTTGCGTGGTTGAAAGAGACAGCGCTCAGAACCGACCGTGCGGTACTGTTGATGGGACATGCGCCGCTTGTTCCGCAGATCGGTTCCAATCTGCCGAAACAGTCGGAGGAGGCTCTGGCGATTTTGAAAGCGTTTCGGGATGCTGGCGGTCAAGTGATCGGTTGTTTCTACGGGCATGAACATACCCAGTCCGCCATTCAGATCGACGGGATCTGGCATATCGCCTTTTCCTATCCGGGATGTAAAGCCGAAGCAGTTGCGATAAACTTGCGGAATCGAACCATTCAGACGCAGATGATCGGGCATCTGTGGGGAGAAAAGGATCGGGAGTTTTCATTCTGATCCCCCCTTTTGATGGGGCGTCTGAAGCGGTAATTACTCAAAAAAAGCGCTTCCACGTTTTTGCGTGGAAGCGTTTTTCCTCTTTTTATTTGGCAAGAACGCCATGATCCGTTGCACCGTAAATGTGCTTGTCGGTCGGAATTTCCCGGATACCATTGAATGCAAACAATTCGCTTAACGTAACGAACCGGTACCCGTCCTCATACAGCGCTTTGACCAAACCTTCAATCGCCTGATTGGTGCTGCCGGACCAGGTGTGCATTAGGAAAATGGCGCCGTCAAAGGCATTTTCCAGTACCGTGCGCTTGACAAAATCCGCGTCGTAATCACTGCTGTAATCGCGTGTGGAAATGACCTCTCCGATAACAGGCATACCCACGGCAGTGGTTGCCGCAAAGACCGTCTGATTTACGGCAAGTTCTCCCGCACGGCAGTATTTCAATTCATACTGCATTTTTTCCTGTAGCAGGATGTTTAAATCCGTCAATTCTTTTTCGATTTCCGTCTGAGACATGTTTTTCTTCACCATGTTATAGTGGTGATAGGTGTGATTGCCAAGCTCAAACCCATGTTCCACCGCGTATTGCAACAGTGCGAAACCGTGTTTTTCTACTGCATAGCCGGCTACAAACAGTGTCCCGTGCCCCTCATATTGATTCAGCACTTGAATAATATGGGTGGTAATATTTGCGTTTGTGTCTGAATATGCCGGTGCGTCATCAAAGGTCAGTGCGATCAATTTGTAATCTTGGGGATGGGAGCGCCAATCCGATGCTTCATAGGGACCGACGGCAGGGGTTTCCAAAAACGGTCTTTTGGGCTCCGGTTTGGTGGTGCCGGTGGTTTGGGTTCCGGAAGGCGTGGTAGTGAGGTCCGTTTGTGCGGTGGTTCCGTCAAGGGAAACGGTGCCGCAGGCGGAGAGCAAGGGGAGCAATAGACAGAGCGCAAAGCAAAGCATTTTCTTCATAATCATCCTCTTTACTGTAAAAAATAGATTTGATAAGGAAAGATTTGACGACGAACGGATGCGGAAATGGTTTACCGTGTTTCGGCGTGATTGGTCGGATAGAGCGTGATCTGCGGCGCACTGGTCAGACCTGCAGGAAGCAGGCGATAGGACTCTGTCCATGCGTCTGCTGTGGTACGCCATGCGTTCGGACCGATCCAGTCCAGCTTTTGATCTGCAAGATGAAGCGGAGAGAGGCAGTTATAACGGGAGAGAAAGGCGGTGATCTCCACCAGATGTTCTCCTGCCGGTACATCCGGAATCTTTGCAAGATAGGGTGGATAAGCAACCGTGGCTTGCTTTTTCCCGTCTAAGGAGACGGTCAGTACCGAGGCAACATAATGCGGGATCCGCACGGCTAAGGTACCGCTTTGTGAAAGCACGGCCGGAATCTTGTAAGTGACAGTGCCGCCGAAATGCGCCAGTCCCTGCACGGTGAGATCTCCGAATGCAAGGGTTGGCTTTGCCGGAACGATCAGACGGGTTTCTCCGGCAACCGAAACACCGAAATCGCCAAGCAGATAGCAGGCTTCCAGATTGGTGCGTTCCCCGAACGGCACCGTCACCGTAATCACATTTTCTCCGACGTGAAGCGGCGGAAGCGCGACTTTCCGAATGCAACGGTCGATATAGTATCCGCGATCCACCGAAGGAACGGCTTCGCCGTTACAGAAGATGGTCGCCACATCGGCATCTTCTAAGGCAAATTCCGCGCCGACCACCGCAAAATCGCAGACAAAGGAAAATTTCACAGTTGCGGTGTGCGTAGGGGCTTGTTTTTTCAGAATATACGGTTGCACAACATCGCTGTTTCGTCGTGGCAGTCCGAGCTTTACGCGCAACGCATTGTCGCCGCGCAGGATTTCTGTTTCTTCGGAGAAATCACCGCCGTCTAACGCAAATTGCGCTTTATCCAGCAAATAGACATTCGGTTCGGAAAGCGTGTACGACACGGTCTTGGGGACGGGGAGAGAAATGGGCATCCCAAATGTCGGCGGTACTTCTGCGGGAAGAAGTTCTTCTTGATCGGCAAAGTACAGAAGCGCGCTGTCGTAATCATACAGTTCCAGGGACAGATGGGTAAATCCGCCTTCCCGTTTTGCTTGGATGGCAAAGATCTCTCCGGTCACCGTGTTGTAGATTTGCGGGAAGAAGGTGCCGCGTAAACGAACCTGAATCCGCTGTTTTGCGGAAATATCCGGATTGCGCGGTTCTTTGCCGTGTGCGAGGAACAACCAAACGCCGTCGTTGTCACGGCGTAGCTGATGGAACAGGTTTTCTGTGTAAGTACCGTCTGCGTTGCGTAGCTCCAATGTCCGGTAGGGGCGCAACGCGTCCAACAGCGGTGCCCGCAGAAACGCAATCTGTTGTGCCATTTTGCACAGTGCCTGCCCGCGGGTACTTGCCCGCGCGTCCTCGTATTTTGGCGCGTCGCCTAAGAGGATCAGATGGCCGCCGGCTTTTGCAAATGCCTCTAACCGTGCATAGGTGGTGGCGCGAAGCGTTTCGCATCCCGGTACCAGGATCACGTCATATGCCATTTCCCCGACGCGAAGCGGCGCACTGCCGCTCTCACACTGTGACGGCAACAATGCTTCGGAGATAAAGTCAAAATCGAGACTGCCGTAAAGCAACCATTCGGCAAGATTGCGGAAATTGGTATCCAGTTGTTGCCGGATCAGGGCGGTTTGCTCGGCGGGACCGAAGTGTAGCCAATAGCTTTCCACCGGATGGATGACGCCGATACGCACCATGGGTTTGCCGCGCGTCAGCGCCGTGTTGACGCGTGCGAAATGATCTTCCACATAGCGATATTCGGGATAATAGGAGGACTGATACGAGATGGAAGCCGGATAATCCCGTTTTGCTTCCCCTTTCATCGATACCCACGACAAGTGGGGAACCCGCACGGTGACGCCGAGTGCGGCTTGCCAGTCTCCGTGCAATTTGTGCCCGCGAAAGTCAAAATTCCAGTTGGTAACGCCGTACAATTCGCTTACCATACCGCGCCGACCG
>DLLB01000076.1:24900-29976 GCA_002477905.1 Clostridiales bacterium UBA7573
ACCGCCGATTGCGCTTGTTTGGCGGTCGTAATCTCCCATCTTGCGCACAGCATGTCAATACCGGGCAGTTGGAAAGAGCGATAGGAACGCATTGCTTCTCCCAACGCGGAAGTCTGCGTGCGCAGGGTATCTTCTTCCATCATATGTCCGGTCAGCAGGATTCCGTGCTTTTCGCACCATGCGCCGCATTGATCGGCAAACGCCTGTGTAAAGCGGTCGCAGACATGATCGTGATAGTGATACCGGATGACGGACGGTACCCCGTTCGGCAACTCCCAGAACAATTCCGGCAGATGATCCAGCAGGGAAACGCCATAGGCTTTTTGATAAGTTTCGTCTAAATCATCTGTCCAGGGCAGGGAAACGGTTTGCTTGGAATCCGCAAAAGGAAGCGTTTGTTTGCGGCTGAACTGCGGTTCATCGGTAAAGATAGCGGGAATCGTCTTGCCGAACCGGTCGCCGACCTTTTCCGCATACCGCTCATGTGTGACCTTCAAAAACCGTTGGACTGCCTTGGGGTTCAGCGTGTCCAAATACGTTTGTCCGTTAAACCATGCCGACGGCTCGGCAAGTACCCGGTATGCATACCAAAGGGTACCGGTTGCTTCTTCCCCCTCTTGTAAAACCCGATAGGAAGCCAGTGTTTTTTCTTCATCCAGTACGACGTCAAAGCGTTTTAGTAAAATCGGATCCAATATCGGGTTGTAGGCGATGGCTTCCGGTGAAAATACCAGACTCCGTTGCCGGAATGCCGGATCTTTTGTGACGATTCCGCCTGCCGCACCGGAAGCCCACCGATCCTCGTCGTACAGCCATGCAAGCATTTCTTGTTTTTCCGCATAATCGGTGCAGTCGCGGATGAGATCCATAAACGCGTCGCTTAAATAGGGCGTCGCCATACCGGTGCGGACGTGCATGTGGAAACCGCCGAAGCCCATCTCCTTGAAAATATCGATTTGCCGAAGCAGTTCTTCCCGCTCCAGTTCACAGTTCCATGCCCAGAACGGCGCCGCGCGGTATTCTGCATTCGGTTGTGCAAACAGAGCGTTTTCCAACTTTTTGTGAGAACGATTCTCCTCGTAAATCATAGGGGGATACTCCTTTTTCATTTCAAAAGATTTTTTGAATTTGTCGGACTGCAAAATCCGGATTGCATGGATTATAGCAAATTCCGGTTGAAAAAACAAGGTGTATGTTCATTCAAGTTGAGAGCAAAATGGGTGATATTGTATGTGTAAAACTACCAAATTAAAATAGATAGTTTATTATAACATAAATCCCGCTTGAAAACAAGATACGGATTTCCCAAAACGAACCAATCTTCTTTGTAGGAAAGATACAAAGGCAGATTTTTGGGGTTCTATTTTTTGAACGGCGTGTTCATGCAGCCCCTAGAAAAGAATTGACAAACCGCGAAAACTGTGTTATAGTAGGAACAGATTCCTACAAGAAAGAGGGGAAATATATGAGGGAACCCAAAGCGGCAAGTCAGCCTGCCAAACAAGCGTACCTTGCGGGACTGACGCAGTGGATCAAACGCAGAGAAACCATTTGTACCGCCGAACGCGATGTCTTTGCCAAGCAGATTTTTACGCAAGCAAAATCTTACCGGCAAGCGTTTCGGAAAATGCTCGGCTATCCGCTTTCGGATTTTGAAACCACCGCGCTTCCGACGGTGAAAGTGCAAACGCTCGGGGAAGAAAACGGATATACGATCAGCCGGATGCAGTTTGAAATTTTGGACGGCGTGTGGATGAGCGGACTGTTGTATCAGAAGGGGAATGCACGGCTTCCTTTGGTCATTGTACAGCATGGGGGCGAGGGAACGCCGGAATTGATTGCCGGTTTGTACGGTTCCACCGCCAATTATAACGAGATGCTGACACGGGTTTTGGCACAGGGCGTTCATGTATTCGCACCACAGCTATTGCTTTGGAATCCGGAATGTTATGAAGTTCCGTATGACCGTGTGGAATTGGATGCCAAACTGAAACGGGTGGGCAGCTCCATTACAGCGGTGGAAGTATTCGGCATCACCCGTATCATGGATTGGTTGGAAGCGCAGCCCTATGTGAAAAATTTCGGCATGGTCGGGTTGTCTTACGGCGGATTTTATACGCTGTTTACTGCGGCGGCAGACGAGCGGATCTTGTCCGCGCTTTCCTGCGCTTACTTTAACGACAGTTTGCAGAACGGTTGGGCAGACTGGAGCTGGGACAATGCGGCGAAAACATTTGGAAATGCGGAAATCGCGTGTTTGGTCTATCCGCGCCGGCTGTGTTTGGAAGTGGCAAAGTCCGATCCGTTGTTTGCTTATAAAACGGCAGAGCAGGAGTGGCGCCGGTTGCTTTCTTTGACAGAATCCGTCGGACAAGACTGGCTTTCCTTTGTCGGCTTTGCCGGAGAACACGAATTCTGCAAAGACGATGCACCGCTGAAACGGTTGGCACAGGATTTGATGCAAGCGTAATTTTTATTTAGAATATTTATCTAAAATATCGTCAGAAAAGGAGAATTTTACATGGCAATTCTGAAAATCAGCGGAGAGAAATTACAGGTTTTTGTATCGGAGCAGGGAGCGGAACTGCAAAGCATCCGCTACGCGGGCAGAGAATATCTCTGGAGCGGCGATCCGGCTTATTGGACGGGCAGAGCGCCGATCATGTTCCCGATTTGCGGAGGCTTGAAAGAGGATCGGTACGAGCTGGATGGCAAATCGTATACTTTGACCAAACACGGATTTGCAAAACTGCTTCCTTTCACCGTAGAAGCGCAAAGCGCTTCCCGCGTGGTGCTGGCACTGTATCCGAATGCAACCACCCAAGCGGCGTATCCGTATGAGTTTGTATTCCGCGTGACCTATGCAATCGAGCACGACACCTTGCAGATCTCCTATACGGCGGAGAACCGCGACACGACGCCGATGTATTGCTCCATCGGCGCGCATGAAGCTTACGCAACGCCGGAGGGAATCGAGGAATACGATGTGGTGTTCCCGCAAAAAGAAACCCTGATCGCCTATGATTTAGACGGCAATCTGCTCAAACACACCGGCAAGCAGATTCTGAAAGACAGCGACCGGATTTCTCTGAAAACGGAGTATTTTGCGGTGGATGCGTTGGTATTCCAGGATCTGAAATCACGCAAAGCAACGCTTGTGCATCGTAAGAGTGGTCGCGCCATCAGTACCACATTTCCGGACAGCGAGTATTTCTTATTGTGGACAAAGCCCGGCGCGGGATACATCTGCATGGAGCCGTGGTGCGGAATTCAGGATCCGGTAGACAGCCGGCAGAAATTAGCGGAGAAGCCCGGTATCCGTACCGTTGCGCCGGGCGCCTCCTATACCATGCATCATACCATTCAGATCGAAAAAGAATAAGCCGAACGCCCCCTGAAAAACAGACCTACACCTATTCCCAAAGAGCGGGGAAGAAAGTCAAGCCTAAAATAACGGAGGAAATCCTATGCAGGGAAATCCCAGATTGCGCCTTTTGTACCTTGCCCGCATCCTGTTGCAGCAGACGGATGAGGCGCATGCGCTGACCGCAAAACAACTGATTGCCTGTCTGGAATCGGAATACAACATCGTGGCAGATCGCCGGAGCATCTATGAGGACTTGCATGCTCTGGAAGAAGCGGGGATGGATATTGCCGTCCGCCACGGCAGAGGGGGCGGGGTGTGCTTATTGTCCCGCACGTTTGAATTCGCGGAATTGCGGCTTTTGATGGACGCAGTGCAGTCCAGCCGCTTTCTGTCCGAGAAAAAGAGCAAGGAACTGCTGCGCAAATTGCAAACGCTGACCTCAGAGGACCAAGCGCGCACCCTTGCCGCGCAGATGGAATTGCATCAGCGCGTAAAAACGGGAAACGAGGAAATCTACTATAATGTGGATACCTTGCATCACGCAATCCGCGCAAACCGGCAGGTTTCGTTCTGCTATTTCTCGTGGAATGAGAAAAAGGAGCCGGTGTTCCGGCGCGGCGGGGAAGCCTATACGGTCAGCCCGTGTTTGCTGATGTGGGAGGATGAAAACTATTACTTGGTCGCATATGACGAAACGGTTGGAGAATTGCGCCACTACCGCGTGGATAAAATGCGGAAGATGAAAATTTCAGACGCGCCGCGCGCCAAAGAAGCCACATTCGGCACGGCAGATGCCGCCGCTTACGCCAAAAAGCAATTCGGCATGTACCGCGGTGAAGAAAAGCTGGTCACACTGCGGTGCGCAAATCGCCTTGCCGGCGTGGTGATCGACCGCTTCGGAGAAGATCTGACGTTTCGTTTGGCAGACGCGGAACATTTTTTCGTGTCGGTGCGCGTATTGCTCAGCCCCTTGTTCTATTCATGGGTGCTGGGATTCGGCGCGGAAATGCGGATTATGGCGCCTGCGGAAGCCGTGGAGCAGATACATACCTTGGTGCAGACCGTCGCCGCGCTGTATGAAGCGGACGCGCCGCACAACAGGTAGCAAAATAACCAAAAAAACAAGGTCGATTTTTGGATCGACCTTGTTTTTTTGAAACTGCCGGTTACAGCGCCCCACAGCATTGCAAAATGGTTTTGTAGAGCAGAAATTCATAATCATAGGTGTACGGATTCTGCATCTCTCCTGCCGCCATCTTGCCGAATGCCTCCAACATCGGCGCATAACGGTCAAAAATCGGACTTGTCACGCGCTCCACGTCTGCCGCCCATGCTTCACTGTCGCAGGTGCGCGCGTCCGTTACCATCTTCGGATACGGGCAGTCCGCGCGATAATATTCCAGCGGCTTGATTTCGATCGTTTTTTTCGTTCCGGTTACCACCAACTGCCGCCGCAAAAAGCCGCCTTTTTCCACATCGCTGGTTTTTAGAAACGATACGCCGCGCGCATATTCAAACACCGCCGTGCAGGAATCCTGCGCCGAAATGCCGTGTACTTGGGAGCGTTTGTTGAACGCAAAAATACGGTCCGGTTCCCCTTGAATTTGCAGAAGCAAATCCACCAGATGACATCCCAAAAAGAACATCATCCCGTGCGGGCTTGGATGAAAACGTTTCCGGGCGGGATGATGTTCTTTTTGGGATGTCAT
>DLLB01000015.1:0-17799 GCA_002477905.1 Clostridiales bacterium UBA7573
TGTCCGTACAATTTGGGGCAGTGCAGAAAGGACGACGCCCTGTTGCTTTGTAGAGATCGGTTATTCTGCGGTTACAAACAATTCAAAAGAGGAAGCATAGTACAGGCTCTTGCCGTCTAAGGAATTGTACAGGTTATGGGCAGGGATATTCCGGTGTCCCATCCGGATGCCGACGGGATTTGCCACCTGATCGCAGGTTGCGACAATGGTGTTGCCGACGATCGTGGCAGTTGCGTTGTACCACTTGCCATCCGCACCGCAGATCTGTACATCGGTGACGGAAGTTGTGCAGCTGTCCACCGCAGTGCCGGTCTTATCACAGCAGACCAAGCCGTCTCCGACGTTGGTGAAGGAAACGATGATCTTGTTTCCCTCTACATGCACTTTGTCGTACAGCGGACCGCAGTAGAGCAGCGCATCCTGATATTCGCCGTTTTTGTGATATTGTTCAGTCAGTACCGCGCGGGCGAGTGCTACGCCAATTGGCTTTTTGTTCATCGGGTGAATATCCAATCCCCCGTTTTTCAATACGCAGTCCGCCTTGGACGCCATGGTGACAAGATAAACGCCGTCGATATTCTTTGCGCATTCTGCCTGGTTGAAACGAATGTTGTATTCATCCACCTCTGCGCCGCCTGCATACGGCATAATCTGCACGGTGTAGAACGGCAGACTTTCATCGCGGAACACTTTGCGCCAGCAATTCACCATGTTTTGAAACAGTTCCCCGTAATACTTGGCTTCCCCGATTCCGCGGTTGCTTTCTCCCTGATACCAAAGAACGCCGGCAACAGGGAAGGCACCCAGCGGTTCAATGTAGTTGTGATAGCAATAGTGGTTGGCATTTTGCGACGCGTAATTTTTGGCGTCGGAGTGCGGATCTTTCAGATAAGACAGATACGGTTCTCTGTCCGCGCAGTCGGGACAGGTCCAGGATTCTACACGGGTTGCGCCGCGGCTTGCGTTGATGATGCCGATCGGAATGGATTCGTCCAGTTCCGTGTAAAGATGTTCTGCAAAATAATAAGCGATGGCTGAGAGGGAGCTTGCATTGATCGTGGTAACGGCATCCCAGCCGCCGTTTTTGAAGACGCGGATGTTGGGATAATTCTTTGCATCCTCCGGATGATCGGTACCTTTCAAGGGAAGCTCCATGTTGGACTGCCCGGAAGCGATATAAATGTCTCCGATGAGAATATCGGTAAGTACGATGGTGCGGTTGCCGAGTTGGATCGTCAAGGTTTGCGGCTCCATGCTGGCGGCGAGTGCGGGAAGCTCCAGTTCCCAAGTGCCGTTATCGGAAACGATGGTCACGGTCTTTCCGGCAATGGTTGCAGTTACCACACCGTTGCCGGTGCCGTAGAGTCGGATCGGTTTGCCGCGTTGGAGGATCATATGATCCGTGAAAGTGCTGTTTAACGTCATAATACCGGAGAGATTCATTACTTTGAACTCCTTATTTGCAAGAACGAAAATTTTCGGGATTGGATAGGAATTGTCTTTTGCGACAAAGGCATTGGTAAAATCCAATTTGGTCAGATTCTTCTCGGCTTCTTTGCCGTAGGCTTTTGCGTCGGTCACGCCCTCCGCTTTTCCGGCAGAACCGCTTCCGACCGCATAGCAGTTTTCGAATTTGACACCGCCACCGCTCCATTTATCGAAATTGGAGAAGCTGCCGGTGGAACCGTCGTTGTTTTTGACGACGCCGGTTACGGCGGCATAACATCCGGAGAAGGAGCCGACGGATGCGCCGCTGGTGAACAATCCCGCGCCGGTATTGCTGCCGTTGCGGGTGAGGATACCGACTGCACCGCAGTTTTTCACACTGCCGTTCATCAAGAACCCGCAGAACAGACCGCTGTCCAAGGAGGTGTTCCCGTTGGAAAGCCGTCCGGTACTGTTCGTGATTACCCGTCCGGTGGCGATGCAATTTTCAATAACGGTATTGCCGTTTCCGCCGCCGACTAAAATGCCTGCGGAAAGGATGCGGTCAAAGCTGAATTTGCCGTCCGTTTTCGGCGCGTCCAAGGTGATGTCGAGATAGGCTTCTTTTATGGCAAGATCGTAGACTTTTCCGGTAACATAACCAAAGAATCCGCGTCCGGCGTTGCCGGTGAGATTTTGCGTTACGGTCTGTTTGATGTACACGCCGCTGACCGTATGTCCCATGCCGTAGAAGGTACCGGCAAACGGATGGGCGTCCTCGGTACCGATCGGCGTGAAGGCGACGACATCCGCTTTTTCATACCAATCGCTTTTTGCGGTTGCATTGAGCGCAATATCTGCGGCAAGCACCACGATCTTGCCGGAAAAGCTATCGGTTTCGGTTTTCTTTGCAAACGCGAGCAGCTCTTGGGCGTTGTGAATGACGGTGACATTGCTCCAGTCCGGCAATGCAAGCACCAGCATTTCGCCGCTGACGGAGCCGTAGTTATGCGTATCTTCCGGCGTGAAAGTCCATTTGCAGAGATTGACGCCTTCCGATAAGGCGGTATCGCTGGTAACCTTTCCTTTCACTTTGGTATCTGCTGTGAGAACCGGCGCTTCGCCCGGTTTGCATTCCCCTGCGGAAACGGCGGAAATGGACGGCGTAGCTTTCAGAATGGTGAGCTTTGCCGTGTAGCTTGCCGTATAACCGTTTGATGCGGTGACGGTAGCGGTGACGGTGTAAACGCCGACGTCGGTATAGGTGTTCTGATCGTAAGTGACGGTTGCGCCTTCCGGCAGGGACTGCACTTCAAAGGTGATGGGATTGCCGGTGTAGGTGTATTCCCGATCACGGAACGTAACGCGCCAGTCTGCGGGTTTATCCGGTGTCGGTGCGGGATCGTCCCCACAGCTGACAAGGCAGAACGCGCACAGCAAAAGGGTAAGACAAGTGAGAATCAAGAAAAATCGTTTCATAGATTGTCCTCCGAATTCGATTTGGGAGAAAACTCTCCTTTTCTCTATTTTATCACAAAATTAGGGGATTGTCTATTAGAATTATAGACAATTTGATAAAAATATTTTGACCATATTGCCAAATCCGATCAGCCGTTTTCTACCCGATTGGCAAGGTATCGTGCGGACGCGGCGAGCAATGCCAACGCCTGCGGGCGGATTTCTTTCGGGAATGCGTCCATGACGCGGTACGTCTCCAGACTTACTGTTTTGGAAAATCCGATCTCATGCAGACCTTTGACAAAGCCCTCCCAGTCGGTGACAAGATCCATGCCCCAGTTGTGCGCGTAGGTAAACGGCATTAAATGCAGATCTTCTTCGCCGTTGTTGTCGTGTACATGCAGAACCTGCAAACGGGAGCCGAGCAACCGGATGCTTTCCCGGATGTCTTTGCCGAGAATCGTCGCATGTCCTAAATCAAAACAGAACGCGAACAGTTCCTCTCCCGCTTCCGCATTGAGCGTGTCGATGTATTCCACCGCTTCCTTGAAGTCGGAGCACACCGCTTCGCGGATCTTGCCATGTAAAACGGTGAACATGTTTTCCAAACAGATCTTCACGCCGTATTGCTTTGCAGATGGGATCAGAGCACGGTAGAACGCGTAGTTGACGCGCTTTTCTTCCTCTTTTCCAAGCTCATGCGCGAGGATTGCCGGATGGACGACCAGATACGGGCAGTCCAATAGCTGGCAGACTGCCATGCTTTTTCGCATGACTTCTACCAGGAAACGATTCATATCTTCATTTCCCGGCAGGTAGACCGGAAACGGCGCGTGCATCTGACCGAACGCGATGTGGTGCCGTTTTGCGGCTTCTTTGTGCGGTTGATAGTGGGCAAGGATTTCTTCTGTGCTTTTTGTGAACAGACCGCTGATCTCCCCACGGTAGATTTGGGAACCGGGAAGCTGTTCGTCGATGTTGAAATCCACGCAGTCAAAGCCTGCCTGCTCCAACTGTGCAAATCCTTCTTCCAAATTGCTGTCATTGAAAATGTGACCGCTTTGTACGCCGATACGAATCATAAAAAAATCCTTTCTGTATTTGGGGCGCGCCCTTTTTTCTTTCATTGTAGCACAGACGGTTTGCGTTTGCAAGCGGATTTTGGAAAAAGCAGCCGCATCTGTCGAAAAAACGGGCTTGAGAGGCGGGAAGAAAAAATAAATCAGAACAAATGTTCGAAAATTAAGACGGTTTGCAACATTCTGCTACTGTATCGTACAAAATCATACGGTATACTGAGGGCACAGCAGAAAGGAGGAAGGAATATGGAAAGCAAAATAGATCCGGCAGAGCCGGTGTTCGGAAGCGAAGCGGTATTTCGCAGAAAACTGAAGGCTTATGTCAAATACTGCAACGCGAAAGAAACGCAGCGACTCCCGAATGTCGCGGGTTTCTGCCGCTTCTGCAAGATCCGGCGCACGGATTTTGCGTCTTTACGCACGGTATATCCGTTGTATTACGATCTGGCACAGTCCACTTTTATGGATGAAGCGCTGAACAAAAAAGCACCGAACGCGTCTGCTACCATGGCGTTCCTATTGGAACGCGTTTGCGCGGTGGAGGAGCAGGATACGGACGGTACGCTGAAGATTCTGTGCGAGCATGATCCGATCGCGGATGGCGCGTAACGAAACGCGCCCGTCGTCCCACACGGTGCGCTTACGGGGGAAGCCGAGCGAGAAGCAGAAGGCATTTTTTGATTCCCGCTGTAAGTATACCGCTTACGGCGGGGCACGGGGCGGCGGAAAATCATGGGCATTGCGGCGCAAGCTGATCTTGATGGCATTGCGGTATGCGGGATTGCGTGCGCTGATTATCCGCCGGACCTATCCGGAACTGCGGGAAAATCATCTTCTGCCGCTCCTTGCGGAGCTAAAAGGGATCGCCGGATACACGGATGCGCAGAAATGTTTCACTTTCCCGAATCAAAGCCGCATTTCTCTCGGCTATCTTGCCTGTGAAAAAGACGTACTGCAATACCAGGGACAGGAATATGACGTGATTGCCATGGACGAAGCGACGCAGTTCACTGAATACCAGTTCCAGACGCTGAAAGCGTGCTTGCGTGGAGTAAACACCGCGCCGAAACGGATGTACCTCACCTGTAACCCCGGAGGGATCGGGCACGCATGGGTAAAGCGTTTGTTTGTGGATCGGCAGTTTCAGGGAACGGAGCGTCCGGAGGAATATGGCTTTATTGCGGCGCGGGTGTATGACAACGCTCCGCTTTTACAGGCAGATCCGTCGTATGTCGCGCAATTGCAAAGCTTGCCGAAAACACTGCGTCGCGCGTGGCTGGACGGCGAATGGGATCTGTTTGAAGGACAGTATTTTCCGGAGTTTTCCCGTGAAAAACATGTGATTTCCCCAAAGGTTTTGCCCGAAGGAAGCCGGTATTTTGCGGCGATGGACTATGGCTTTGACCGCTTGGCAGTGCTGTGGCTGGCGGCTTTGCCGGATGGAACCTATCTTGTCATAAGAGAGCTTTGCCTGTCCGGATTGACGTTGTCGGAGGCGGCAGAACAGGTGGCGGCACATTGCCGGACGGAACCCGTGGCGTACATTGCGGCAAGCCCCGATCTTTGGAACCGCAGACAGGACAGCGGTGCGAGCGGGGTGGAAATTATGGAGCGCACGCCGGACCTGCCGCCGCTGTGCCGTGCGGACGATCGTCGGATCATCGGCTGGCGGACGGTGCGGGAATTTTTACGATGCACGGCGGGTACGCCGCCGCGTCTGCGGATCTTTTCCACCTGTACGGAGTTGATCCGCTGTCTGCCTGCGCTGACGTTTGACCGCCATCGGGCGGAGGATGTTTCCGATCATCCGCACGCGATCACCCATGCGCCGGAAGCACTGCGGTATGCGTTGATGTCGGTGGACGGCGCGAATTCCGGTATGCCGGTGTGGGAAAGTGACGCGGCGTATGCGGAGGTGCAGGATTGGATTTACAGTTAAAGGAGGTTAGGGTGAATACGAATCAAAAAGAACTGAAAATAACCGCTTTCCGCGGGCTTTGTGCCAAACCCGGCAGAGAAGCGCTTCTGACGCAGGGGGAAGCCACGCAGATGTTGAATTTTCGTGTGGATGAAAATGGCTATCTGAAAAAACGGAGCGGGTATGCGCGCGTTTGCACATTGCCTGCCAAGCCGTCGGGGATCTGCTATTGCAAGCTGGATACAGATACGGAATATGCGTGGTATCTGGTTTGTCAGAATACGCTTTACCGCTATTCCCCCGCCCGCGCAAAATTGCAGACTGTGGCGCAGCTTCCGTCCGGCAGTACGTCTGCACAGGTGGAGATGTTTTTTTCTCATGGTGCGTTGTATTTTCTGGACGGAAAAGAGTATTCTGTGTGCCATGGCGCGCAGATCACGCCGGTGGAGGGATATATCCCGCTCCGGTTTTGCGCAGTAGATCCGGCGACCGGAATCGGAAGCGAGCAGGAGGCGGTCAATCTGCTCAGTGCCTATGGACGGGCGACGTTTCGTTTTCGTACCGATACGGATACCTTTACCTTGCCGGAAAGTGCAGTGGGGGTGTTGTGGGTAAAGCGCGGTGGGATGACCTGTATGGACTTCACCGTGGTGGAAGCGCCGGGTACGGACGGGCGTATGGCGGTGAAAATGCAGACGGCGTTTTTGCCAAGCGAGGAGTATGTAGAGATTTGCTATCGCCGCTCGGCACCGAGCGGTCGGGAAAAGCTGACCGCCTGTCCGCATGTCTACCGTTATGGCGGAAGCGGCGATGTGCGCTTGCTGTTTTTCGGCGGAGAAGGCGGACAGGTATGGTTTTCCGCGGATGCGGAGCAGGGACCGACCTACGTGCCGCAGGAGGCGCATTTCACTGTCGGCAGGGGGCAGGAACCGGTGACGGGGGTTTGTCGGTGCTTCGATCATCTGTTACTGTTTACGGAGCATCAGGTCTGGAGCGCGGCATACCAAAGTGCACAGAAGAATTTTGCACTGTATCTTTTACGCGGTGATCTGGGAAATCTCTCCCCCAAAAGCGTACAGAGTTATCGGCAGGCAGACATATTCCTGTGATGGCAAAGCCGTGTATCGCTGGGAAGCTGCCTCGGTGCAGGGAGAACACAAATGTACGCGGATCTCCGATCCGATCGCGGGGCAACTGCCCGCAACAGCGTTTGCGGGTGTCAGGACGGCGGTGAATTTCTTGACCGGAGAGTTGCTTTTACAGACCGACACACAATTATGGATCTATCAATGTGATCGCGACGTGTGGTATCGTTACGACGGGATCGACGCAGAAGGATTCTGTTCTGCGGCAGGCGCGATCGGATTTTATCGGGATTGCGGTCTGTTTTGCATGGATGAGGGCTGTTGTGATGATGACGGCGAAACGATTGTTGCGGTGTGGGAGGGAGAAATTCCGCGCTTTACGGAAGACGGCAGACGAAAAACCTTGCTTTGTGCGTCTGTGACGTTGTTTTCCAAGGAACCGACGGAGGTTTCCGCCGTTTTTACGGGAGATCGCACCGTGATGCGGTTTCCGCACGTCCGTTGCGGGCAGGACGCATGGTATGGGCAGACGGTTTCCCTTGGCGCACGGTTGGTATTGACCAATCGGCTGAAAGTGCGCATTACTGCGGAGGATGCCTGCGATGTGGGCGTTTGCGGGTTACAGCTTTGGCTGTATGGGGAAGGATAAGGAGGCGTTTCTATGGAGACAGTTTTTTGGATTGTGGCGGCACTTGCGGTGTTTGCCGCGTTTGTAGCGGGGTTTTTGTTGGGGTGCTATTACACCCGGCAACGCCTGCGGCGTCAGCCGCTTAAACGCTTTACTTTGCGTCGGACGCGGGGAACTCCGAAAGCGGAAACGGAATGGGAGCGGTTTCTGACTCTATTGCAGCGATAACGCAAACAGAAAGGAATGAGGATGATCGAAACGAAAAACGAATGGACGCCGGAGACGATATTCCGGCAATATGAAGCGGGCAAAGCGTATCACCGGCAGATCGGCTTTTGCGAAAGGGCGCGGGAAAATGAGCGCTTCTTCCGGGGGGATCAGTGGAACGGCACTCCGCCGAAGGGATTGCCCTGTCCGGTATTCAATGTGATCCGGCGCACAGTGCATTATTTGGTCAGCACGGTGCTTGCCAATCGGCTGTATGTCCGGTACAGTGCGGACGCACTGCCTTATGTGCAGAGCGCGGAGCACGCGGCGCGTTATGCGGACAGCATTGCTGCCTGCAACCGTTATTTTCAGTTTCGCTGGGAGCGTAATCACATGGATGCGCTTTTGCGGGAAGGATTGTTTGACGCGGCGCTGACAGGAGACGCGGTGTTTTATACCTACTGGGATCCGACCGTGCCGACCGGACAGCCGTTTGCAGGAGATTTTGTGACGGAACGCGTGGATGCGACGCAGTTGTTTGTGGCGGATGTGACCAAGGATGATCTCCAATCGCAGGAATATGTGATCTTAGCGGGGCGGGCGCCGGTATCGCGTCTGCGCCGGGAAGCCGCGGCTTGCGGGTGCGGTGCGGAGACGATTGCGGCAATCGTTGCGGACGACGCGGAGGATGCGGAAAGCGAAACGGAAGATAGAGACGCGCAGAAAGCTACCTATCTGATCCGTTTTTACCGTCGGTCGGACGGAAAAATCAGCTTTGACCGCGCGGTGCGCGGCGCACTGATCCAGCATGCGGACACCGGTTTAACCCGATACCCGATCGCGTATTTTCACTGGGATCCGACCAAGCACAGCTATCATGGCTGTGCGCCGGTCAGCGGGATGATTCAGAACCAGAAATACATCAACAAGGCGTACGCTATGGTGATGAAGCACATGATGGACACAGCTTTCTCCAAAGTGATCTATGATAAAAAACGCATCCCGGAATGGTCAAACGAAGTCGGGCAGGCAATCGGTATTCTGGGGGGCGACGTCAACGGCGCGGTGACGACTGTCGGCGTCGGAGAATTACAGGCTTGTTATCTGGATGTCATAAAAATGACTGTATCCCAGACCAAAGAACTGGCGGGCGCGACCGAAACCGCGCTCGGAGAAGGCGCGGCGAATAACACCAGCGCGATTCTTGCCATGCGGGAAGCCGCGGTATTGCCATTGGAAAATGTACGCGCACGGCTTTGCCGCTGCGTGGAGGAGCTGGCGCTGATTTTTGCGGATATGATGTGCGAATACTACGGTGCGGGCAGACTGCTGGCTTTTGAAGATCAGGACGGCATGCATCGGGAAAGCTGTGATTTTTCCGCTTTGCGCGGGTTATTATTGCGTGCAAAAGTGGAGGTCGGCAGCGGGATCCGGCTCACGCAGTCCGCACAGATGGCGGTACTGGATAAACTTTTGGATGGCGGATACATTACGCTTGCACAGTATGTTGCGCGTTTGCCGGACGGCATGCTTGCCGAACGGGATGCACTGCTGGAAGAAATTCAGAGAAAGAAAGAGGAATAAGCATGGCGACGGAATCCAAAACCGCGGCGGAATTTGCCGCCGCAGAAATTGCCGCACAAAGCGCGGAAAAACCTACACCTACCCCGCTGACGGAGGACATCCCGGCGTTAAAGGCGGAAATTCAACGTTTGCAGGCGGAGCTTACCGCGAAAGAAACCAAAACAAGAGAAACGTTGGAATTTTCCCTGTTATATCCCGGTATTCCCTTAGACGGACTTCCGCAGGAAGTGAAAGAAGCGGAGGAACTGCCGCTTGCCGCGGCATATGCGCTGTATGAACGCAAAAAGTTGCTGCTTTGCAGACAGGCGGAAGCAATCAACGCGCAGAATGTTACGAAAGCAAGCGGTCAGGTCTGTCATGACGGCGGCGAGGACGGTTCGTTTACACTGGAAGAAGTGCGCAGGATGACGCCGGGGCAGATCCACCGGCATTATCAGAGCGTGCTGAACAGCTTGAAACGCAAACCGGATTAAAGAAAAATCCACAAGAAAACCAAACAGAAAACAAAAAAGGAGAATGAATGATGGCAATCAATGATTTTATTTCGACTGTATGGAGTGAAACCCTGCACAAGGAACTGGACAAAGAGTACATTGCGGTGCGTAACTGCAACCGCGATTTTGAAGGCAGTATCCGCCGTGCGGGCGATACCGTGAATATCTGCGGCATTGAAGACATTCACGTTTTTTCCTACACGAAAAACAGCGACATCAGCGCATTGCAGACGCTGGACAGCACCAAGACGCAACTTCGTATCGACCAGGTAGAGGGATTCAATTTCCAGATTGACGATGTGGACCGCGCCCAGCAGAATCCGAAGCTGATGCAGCATGCGATGAGCCGCGCGGCAAGTGCGCTTGCCAACAGCGCGGATCGGTACGTATACGGATTGTATACCGGTATCAGTGCGGCGAATACCGTGAGTAAGGCGTCCGCGGCATATACGGATATGCTGGATCTGTTGCTCAAGGTGAGAACCAAACTGCTTGCCAACAATGTGGGCAGTAATACCGAAACGGTTCTGGAGGTTTCGCCGGAGGTGGCGGCTTTGCTACTGAAAGCGAAAATCTTGACCACCGAATCGCAGGAAGTGATGGAGAAAGGTCTGCTCGGTACGTTTATCGGCTTCAAGGTGTATGTATCGAATAATATCTGCACGGCAGAGGGGGAAAACAAGGCGGTCTATCACAAATGTCTTGCCCGCACCAAACGTGCCGTTGCATTTGCAGAACAGGTCAACAGCGTGGAGGCTTACCGTCCGGAACATCGTTTTGCGGACGCGGTGAAAGGGTTACACTTATATGGAGCGAAAATCGTGTATCCGAAGGAGATCGTATTGCTGGATCTGAATCTGGCATAAGGAGCACCGCATGAAATGTGAGCAGGTGTGTCAGATGGCACTGTCCTTGATCGAAGAAGCAACAAAAGCCACCTTTTATAACGCGCAGATGCTGGGATTAACCAATTTGCTGCTGGGGGAATTCTTTCCGGCATATGAAGCGTATGAGCTTGCGCAGAGCGGGCTTCGCGTACCGTGTCCACAGCCGGTACAGGCATTGACACAGCGGTTCCCGTTCCCCGATTGCTTCGCGCCTGCCTTCGCCTTCCGGCTTGCCGCAAGGCTGATCTCCATGGATCTGCCGGAGCGGGCAAAGGTTTATGAAACGCGTGCGGATTCGCTGCTGAAGCAGATGCAGGAAAATCTTCCTGCCGCCATTGCACCGGTCAAAGACTGTTATGCAAATCTGTAAAAAAGGAAACGCCCATCGAAAGATGGGCGTTTCCTTTTTGGGTGTGACGCATCAGGCTTGCGGCTCTGCCGCGTCTGATGCGTTTTTCGCGGGCAATTGCAGAAACCGACGGAACTGCGCGTTCTGCAAAAAGAAGAACAGCGCAAGCACGGTAAACACGATTTCCGGCAACATGAAAGAACCGTTATATGCGAGGGAATAGAGTGCGGTGCGGTTGTGGAACTGTTCCACATACTCGGACGGGATTCCCCACAGGACCAGTCCGGAGAGGAAGTGACTGAAGAAACGCAAAAACAGGGCAAGCGCAGTGCCGAGCAATACGCCGGTGGTGCCTTTCTTACGGAAGATGCCGGCAAATCCGATCACGGTGAACGCGAGCAGATAATCGAGGAAGAAACAAGCCACTAAAACAGCCGGCGTTAATCCCCAAGTCAGAATTTTGGAGAGATCCAGCACAAGCTGTAATGCCGCGTAAACGAATCCCGTTCCCAGTCCGATGGCGATCCCGTGCCGGCAGGAGATCACCGCGATCGGGAGCATGGAGAGCAGGGTGATGGAGCCGCCGAAGATCAGAAACGGCGGTGTGATTTTGAGAAGGGACAGAACGGTGGCAAGGGCGATCATAATGGCGCATTCCACTAAGGTTTGCAGGTTTTTGTGTTTCATGAAAACACCTCCGAAAAATAAAAAAATCTTGCAGACGGAAGATTCCGCGGCAAGATTTTTTGAATTCCGAATGATAATCGAAACGAACAAAGATCTCCCTACGGCGGCATTATCCGCATCAGGTAAAGGGTTCGGGAAAAATCCCGTCTCAGCCGTTGCCAGCACCCCCGCGTTTTCCGTTGCGTGTTGATTGTATCACACCGTGCACGCGCTGTCAAGCATTTTTTCAAAAAAATCGAAAATTTCCGAAAAAATCCCGAAAACCGACGTCCTCTCTTGACATTTTACAAAAAATGCGTTATACTGAAAGAAGCAGAAACTCAAGCTCGATCAAACGGAGGAAATTCGCCTATGGAGGAGAAGCATACACGTCTGACGCGGCAGAAATCCCTGATGCTCGCAGTTTTTTCAGAGCGGCGCGGGGAAGATCTGACTGCGGAGGAAGTCCTCGCGGCATTGGACGCGAACGGAACGCACATCGGTCTTGCTACCGTATATCGGAATCTGAGTGCGTTTGAGCAGGAGGGAAAGCTCATTCGTGTGGTGGCGGGCTCTACCGCGTCCACGCGGTATCGTTATGCGGGGGAAAAAGAAGCGATCTATTCCCATTACCATATGGTCTGCACCGCCTGTGGGGAGCTTGCGCCGTTTGACAAGGAGATTCTGGCGCGCATGGAGCGCGCGGTATCGGAGAAAACCGGTTATGCCGTGACCGATCGGCAGGTGCTGTTTTACGGGATTTGTCCCGCTTGCCGCCGCCGGATGCAGCTACATCAGAAGTAGTACGCAGTCGTAGGGGTGCGCACAGATTGCCGTATGCGCACTGCAAAGGCGTGCACGATCGCTTGCGCAAACATAGCGAAAAAGAAGCTGGCCCTGTCTTTTGCAAAGACAGCCGGAATGGAAAAAGAAACCTAATCGGGAGCGTCTTTCCTGCAAACGGTGCAGGAAAGACGCTCCCGATTTTTGTTTTGTGTTACCGTAAATAGTGCAGATACCTGCGGACATAGGCAATTTGCGATTCCACGGACTTTGGCGCGGTCCCGCCCTCGGATATACGCGAGCGTACGCAATACGCAAGCGAAATGGCATCGTACAGATCATCCGTAAACAGTTCGGAATAGCGGCGGTACTCTGCGAGCGGCAGTTCCTCCAGCGTGGTATTTTCCGCAATACAGTGCGCCACCAGTTGTCCGGTGATCTTGTACGCGGTGCGGAACGGCAATCCTTTTTTCACAAGGTAATCCGCACAGTCAGTGGCGTTGATGAATCCCTTTGCGGCGGCACGGCGCATGTTCTCCGGAAGCACCTGCATGGTGGACAGCATGGGGATCAGAACGCCAAGGCACTGCGTCAGCGTATCAAAGCAGTCGAAGATTGCTTCTTTGTCCTCCTGCATATCTTTGTTGTACGCAAGCGGCAACCCCTTCATTTGCGTTAAAAGCGCCATCAGATCTCCGTAAACGCGTCCGGTCTTGCCGCGCACCAGCTCCGCAATGTCCGGATTCTTTTTCTGCGGCATGATGCTGGAGCCGGTGGAAAAGGCGTCATCGAGTTCGATGAATTTGAATTCCCAGGAGGACCATAGAATGATCTCCTCGCAAAAACGGGAGAGATGCATCATCAGAATCGAGCAGGCACCGGCAAGTTCAATGCAGAAATCCCGATCGGAAACGCTGTCTAAACTGTTCTGCGTCACGGCGTCGAATTCCAGGAGCTTTGCCACCAGCCCGCGGTCGGTGGCATAAGTGGTTCCGGCAAGCGCACACGCGCCGAGCGGCAACTCGTTCATGCGCGCACCGGCGTCGGTAAAACGGCCGATGTCCCGCAGAAACATCATGGCGTATGCCATCAGATGATGCCCGAAAGTGATGGGCTGTGCCCGCTGTAAGTGGGTATAGCCGGGCAGGATGGTTTCGGTATGCGCTTCTGCAAGATCACACAGGGTTTGCAGAAGCTGTTTGACCTGCGTGAGCAGTTGTGTGATGGCGTCTCTTAAATAAAGGCGGATATCCAGGGCAACCTGATCGTTGCGGGAACGTGCGGTATGCAGTCGTTTGCCGACTTCTCCGATGCGTCGCGTCAGCTCCGCTTCTACAAACATATGAATATCTTCTGCGGTTTCGTCGATCTTCAGCGCACCGCTTTCCAGATCGTTCAGAATTTCTTCCAGTGCGGAAACGATCTGCGTCGCGTCTTCTTTGGAAATGATGTGTTGTGCCGCGAGCATGGTGGCGTGTGCCATGGAACCGCAAATATCCTGCCGGTACATCCGGCAGTCTACGCGGATGGAAGAATTGAAGTCGTTGACCGCGCTGTCAAGGGCTTTGGAAAAGCGTCCTGCCCACATGGTTTCCATATCCGTCATTCCTTTCTGCTTTGGGATTGTTTTGGAGGGGATCGGGTAAGCCGGCGTCAAGGCGGCTTACGCCTTCAGGGTTAGGATTACGGTGGCGTTGTCGTGCTCCGGAAAGACGAGGCAAAGTCCGGCGCGGGCGAGCGTGTCTCCGTGGAATTTCCGGTTTGTGACCGGATCGGTATATACGGTTTCCTTCGGTGCGAACGGTAGCTTTACATACAGATCTTCCCGATTTGCCTGATGGCGGTAACGCGCGGCAAAGATCAGAATTTCTTTCTGATCGGGAGAAAGCACTGCCCATGCGCAGAAGTTGGAATTTTCAAATGGGCTGACCAGGCGGCACAACGTGCCGCGGTTGATGGTTTCGTAATGCGCACGGTAGAAATCGCATTGCGCACGGATGATTGCCCGTTCTTCTTCGCTTAAACGGTTGACGTCCAGTTCATACCCGAATGTGCCGAAGAAAGCAACGCTTGCGCGGGTGGAGAAGTCGGTCGCGCGGTGGGTCTGATGATTGGGGGAAGCGGAAACGTGCGCCCCCATGGTGCTGATCGGATAAGCAAGCGAGGTACCGTACTGGATTTTGGTGCGTTCCATGGGATCCGTATCGTCGCTTGTCCAGATCTGCGGGCAGAATGCCAGCATCCCGGTATCAAATCGTCCGCCGCCGCCGGAGCAGTTTTCCAAAAGCAGATCCGGGAAAGCCGCGGTCACGCGTCCCATCAGATCGTATACGCCGAGAATATACCGATGGAGAAACTCTCCCTGCAAATGCGCGGGAAGCGCCACGGAAAACGCGTCGGTGATGTTGCGGTTCATATCCCATTTCAGATAAGAAATTTCCGCGCAGGAGAGAATTTTGGAAATGGCGTCAAACAGATAGTCCACGACTTCCTTGCGGGACATATCCAGGACATATTGACACCGCCCAAGGGATGCCGTGCGTCCGGGAATGTGAATATACCAGTCCGGATGCGCTGCAAAGAGCTTGCTGTCGCGGGAAATCATTTCCGGCTCCATCCAGATGCCGAATTTCATGCCGGTTGCGCGGATGGCGTTGACCAGATGCGCAATGCCGTCCGGCAGACGGGAAAGATCGGGGAACCAGTCGCCAAGCGACGACTGATCGTTGGTTCGGTGCCCGAACCAACCGTCATCCATGACAAACATTTCAATTCCGAGGGCAGACGCGGTTTTGGCAATGGCGAGCAGTTTTTCCTCGTTAAAGTCAAAATAAGTGGCTTCCCAGTTGTTGATGAGGATCGGACGGCGCTCGGTCATCCACCGTTTCGGGCAGATATTCTGCAGGATAAATGTGTGGAAATTCTGCGACATCCCGTTCAGACCGTCCTCCGAGAAGGTGAGGAGCGCGGCGGGCGTTTCAAAAGATGCGCCCGGTTCCAGATGCCATGCAAAACCATCCTGCGCAATACCCATGACGCAACGGGTTGCGTGGAACGCGCTTCCCTCCACTTCCGTGGAATGGTTGCCGCTGTACATCAGATGGAATCCGTAGACATCGCCCGCGTGCTCGGTCGCGTCGTGATCGCACAATGCGAAAAACGGATTGTAAAAGTGACTGGAGGAACCGCGTCGGGAAGTGAAGCCGGAAAGTCCGTGGCAAACTGGGGTGCGTTCGATATGCCGCTCCGCCGCCCACGCGCCGTATAACCGGATAAAATCAAAACGGTCGGTCGGGAAGTCCAACGTAAAGGACGCGGCTTTTTCCAGTGTGAGCGCGGCTTTCCCCGCATTGACGAATCGCGTGTAACGGACGATCACATCTTTTTCCGCATAGACGGTATAACCGAGGATCACCTGTAGACCGGTCGGATCGTCGCACAGCAAAATTTCCAGTGTCTGCGCATTTTCTCCGTCCGCTGTGTGCGGTGTGGGAAGTCCCGTAAGAGAAACGGTGCCGTCCATCAGATTGCAGGATTTGTAGCGCAGATCGCACGCGCGACTGCCGTCCGCATGCAGGGCGATGGTGCCCGGCACCCGATAATCCCCGACGCCAAAGGTCGGATATTCCATCGGCAGCGTATCCGGGATGATCTTTGCGCCCATGGGCGTGTCCGGATAGGAGTTGAAATTACGGAACGGAGACGGATGCAGATGGGCGGCGCTGTCGTCTGAAATGCGTCCGCCGTAATAGGTGTGCAACAGATACCCCGCGGGGTTGATCTGCATGAGATAGCTGGTGTGACGGGTGTCCAGCTTGAAACCGTTTGCGAAAATCTGAATTGCCATAAAACCTCCATAGGATCGTTGTCCTGTTTTTTGGAAAATTGTTTATCTCAAAGGAACGTTATACCGCATTGCGCAAAGCGTGGCGGTTGTCCAGCATCAGGATGACTGCGCATAAATACCCCAACACCGCCTGTACCAAAAGTGAGGCGTAGGGGGAGAGTACTTGCCAGATTTCCTCCGCCGTTTCCGGCGCGCCGCTTCCGAGGATAAAAAATACGGTCAGCGCAGTGTACAATAGCAGATGGGAGAGTACCCACAGCAGCGTGAAGCATGCGATCGCGCGCAAAAGCGGAGTGTGCTTATCCGGCAGGATCCGGTAGGTGAATACCGTGGAGGGATGTACCCGCGCACGGGTGTGTTTACCATACCAAAGCGCGAGCAGGACTGCCAGCGCATCGGCAAGATAATACAAAACAAGATTCAAGGTGATATATCCAATATTGTCGGTCAGTTCTCCCGCAATGGCGGAAAAAAGATAGGCGGACAAGTACGGCAAAAGGCATAAAAAGAACATGCCGATGGCGAAAAAGCGGGTACCGCGGCAGTAAAGCTGGGTAAATGCAACGGTCATGGCAAGAAATACGGCGATCACCTTTAAGTATTGCATGACGCAGGCGAGAATCTCATACAGCACCTGCAAAGCTTTTGCGGAAGACGCGGTGAGCGGTGTGTCGGCGGCATAAATATTGAGCCGGTACAGAAGAAACTGAATCAGAAAGCAGGAGATGAGCATACCGCCGCATCCGAATGCCCAAAACTGTATCTTATGACGGCGTAGCAAAAAAGACGCTTCGTTCATGTTTCGCCTCCTTACGGCAACAGGCGGTACACCATGACCACCTTGCCTAAGATCAGCAGATCCTTCGTCAGGATCGGTTCGAAATCCGGATTGCGCGGTTGCAGGCGGAAATGTCCGGCCTCCTGATAGAATACTTTTACGGTAGCTTCCTCCTCAAGGAGGGCAACGACAATGTCGCCGTTCTGCGCGGTGGAGGTTTTATGTACCACCACGGTATCGCCGTCGAGAATTCCCGCGTCGCGCATGCTTTCTCCGCGCACCTTCAAAGCGAATAATTCGCTCGGCGCATAGGACGGCGGAAGCGGCACGTCGAGGTATCCCTCCAGACTTTGTGTGGCAAGGACCGGTTGTCCTGCCTGTACCCGTCCGAGCAATGGTACCCGTGCGATGCCTTTGCGCTCGGTGTGATTTTGTCCGAGGCGTAAAGCGCGGCTTTTGCCGCTTTCTTTCTGAATGTATCCCTTTTCCTCCAGACGATTCAAATAGCCATGTACGGTGGAGGTGCTTTTCATATTCAAGTCGTTCATGATGTCCCGGATGCTGGGCGCGTAGCTGTACCGGCGGATCTTTTCGCACAGATATTCATAGAC
>DLLB01000015.1:17843-23288 GCA_002477905.1 Clostridiales bacterium UBA7573
AGACAGCGCGTTCTTTGGGCGTTAACGGTTCCATAGGCTTCCTTTCCGGCAGAAAACGGGAAAATGGCGCCCGCCTGCCGCGTTTGATAGAAAACGACGTAATTTTGATTTTATTGTAGCATACTTTTTCGGAAAAAACAACTGTTCGACCAAAAAACCGAAAAACTTTTTTCGGCGTTACAGTTGATCGAGCGTAAGGGAAAACGCAGGAAGAAATTTTTCACAAAAATAAGTCAGCTCTGGTGCGTCATATGCGTCCAAAGCGGCGCGGATCGTCTCTTTGGCACTGTTGAAATCGTGATTGCCGCATTTTTCTTCTTCCACGCATTTTAAGTATGCCGCGAGTTTGTCCGCCATTTTGACTAATTGATGTTCCGGAAAAGCGGGATTTGGCAGAAGCATCTCCGCATAGGGTTCCCGTAATTCTGCCGGCAGTTTCTCTAACAGAGTGGCAATGGCGTGTTCTTCCACCTGTCGGTAGCTGTCGCGGGAAGCGTCGCTGTGATATTTGACCGGTGTGGGCAGATCGCCTGTAAACACCTCCGGCACGTCGTGAAACAGGGCAAGTGAGACGGCATAGCCGACATCATATTTTTTTTGAAACAGACGGTTGCCGATGGTGGCAAGCGCATGACTGAGCGTGGCGACTTCCATGGCATGCTCGGAAAGAGACTCCGGACAGACATTGTGCATCAGTCCCCATCTGCGGATATATTTTTGGCGAAAGACCATGGCGAAAAAACCGGAAGGATTCATAAGACCAAAGCTCCTTTTGGAAAACAGAATTTGGATGTCCGCAAAATCAGTTACTTTTTTATTTTACCATGAATTGCGGGAGCCGTCAAGAGAACTTGACAGAAAAAACAAAGTGTGCTACAATGCATACAGAAAAACCATCCGAAAACATAGCGGGGAAAGGACAGAGATCACAATGGAAACCAAATTGAAAGTAGAATTGCTTGCCTATACGCCGGATGCCGACCGGCTGGTGGCGGCAGCGGCAAAATTATGCTATGCGAAAAGCGATATTGACACGCTGATGGAACAACTCACGCCGGAAAAGGTGGAGAAGTTTCTTGCCATGTTACAGGATCTCGGTCACGAAAGTCCGGTGGAGCATGCATCGTTTACCTTTGGGGTGGAGGGCGTGTCGCGGGCGCTTCTGGCACAGCTGACGCGGCACCGGATCGCGTCTTTTTCCGTGCAGAGTCAGCGGTATGTTTCCAAGAGCGATTTCGGGTATATTCTGCCGCCGGAAATTGCCGGGCTTCCGGAAGCCAAGGCGGAATTTGAACGCGCCATGGCGGAGGACGCGGCACATTATGACCGCCTGCGCGCACTTTTGATTGAAAAACATTACGCGAAGAATCTTGCGGCGGGGATGCCGGAAAAAGCGGCAAAATCCGCTGCGGAAAAGCAGGCGAACGAGGACGCCCGCTTCGTGTTGCCCAATGCTTGTGATACCCGGATCATTTTTACGATGAATGTACGGGAACTACGGCATTTCTTCCGTTTGCGCTGTTGCAATCGTGCGCAGTGGGAAATTCGGGAGATGGCGTGTCAGATGTTGAAACTCGCACGCAACGCGGCGCCCCTGCTGTTTGCAAAAGCCGGTCCTGCCTGCCTGTATGGGGCGTGCGCCGAAGGCGCGTATACCTGTGGAAAAGCGGCTGAGGTCAGACGGAATCTGCGATCCGACGGCGGATGCGATACGCCGTGTCACGGCTGATATGCATTTCTTCCGCTGTCTGCTCCATAGTGAGTCCCAGCACATAACGACAGCGCAGAAAAATGCGGTCGTCGGTTCGTTTTAAGGAATTATAGCCGCGCGGCGGCTTGTTTGGCGCGTATGCGTCGATACGGTCGGCAATCGCCTTCATGCTCCGATTCAAATCGCGGAGTGTGGCGGCGATTTTTTCTTCCTGTTCCACGTCGCCATCGCGTCTTGTGCGGGACAGCTCCGCCTGTTTAAGCGAGGCGAGCTTGCGGAAAACCTGATAATTCTCGAATGTATCGAATACGCAATCTTTCATAGAACTCCTTTCTCTGAGCAAATAAGCCAGAACAAATGTTCGATTTTCGGGGCTGGAATCATTTTAGCATGCCTTCCGAAATTTGTCAAGAAGGAGAGAACAGATGTTCTGATTTTTAATAAATGAGAGGCAAAACGGGGACTTCAGGGAATTTCAGAAAAAAACGCTCCGGATTTGTGCAATTTATCAGTTCGTAGAAAAAGAGACTCGTTTTTTGTTAAAGATGCACAATCAAAAAAGCAGTTTTTTCCGCTTCTCCTGAGGCATGGCGTGCGAAAAACCAAATAGTTTGTCGGGTTACCCCGATATTTCCGTCAAGGAAAAGAAGCAGATTTTTCAAGGAGCGGCGGGAAAAAATCAAGAAAAACGGCACTTTTGCAGTGGACTGCTTTTCAAAATGTCGCAAATATCGTGACCAAAAAGATAGAATCTTCCGTCTGCTCCCGTTGTGCGTTGCGGCGTGTCTTTCGGAAAACCGGTGAAAATTCCCCGCCGTGCGGGACTTGACATTTTTTTCGGTATATGATATGATAGTACCACAAATTGCGATGCTACCGGACTGACTCGGAATCGCGGTATGCGATGCGAATGCGATACTGCCGCATGAGACGATGGAGTGCCTGTCACCCATCGTTGTTTTGTCGAATGGGGCGGTTTTTGCATGGTAGTATGAATGGAAACCACATTTTGCTTAGGAGGCAAACATCCATGAAGAAACACAGTTTTGCACGATTGCTTGCGCTGTTTCTCGCGGTGCTGATGGGGCTGAGCGCGTTCGGCTTCACCACACTTGCGGCGGACAATGACGTAGGCGGCGACGGCGATTCTTCCGATTCGTCCGATACCGGATATACCGGCAGTAAGACCTATGAGGAAATTCAGGCGTTGCTGAACACCATTTCCTACGCAAGCTATCTCAAAGAACACACAGACGTTGCCAGCGCGACAACGACCACGAAGTTCAACGCTGCGGAACATTACGACGAGGAGAAATCCACGGCGGAAGTTTCGATTGTGACAGAGCTTGGCGGACGCACCGGTAAATTTCTGCGTACCGGAGAAGACGGGAAGGTCACATTGATTGTCGAAGTTCCCGCAACTGGGATGTACTCGATTCATCTGACGTATTATCCGGAAGGGAACAAGGCGACCTCGATTGAGCGGATGCTTTATATCGATGGAAAAATGCCGTTCTCCGAAGCACGCTACTTAACGATGACCAAGGCTTGGGTGGATCAGTATGCCGAGGAATTCGGAAAATTCCAGACCGATGCAAACGGCAACGACATCCGTCCGACCAAAGGACAGGCACCGGAATGGCGTTCTTACACGCTGTGCGACTCCACGGGATACTATGTAGACGAATTTTCGTTCTATCTGACAGAGGGCACCCACGAGCTCACGTTTGAGTCCGTGCGGGAACCGCTGACGTTGGATGAGCTGACTTTGGCACCTGCCGTGAAATATCCGTCCTATGCAGACTATCTTGCGGGACACAGAGCAAACGGTGCGTCGGAAGTGAAGAACGGGATTTTGAAGATCGACGCAGAGAAGCCGACCAAGACCTCTGAACAGATCATTTACCCGATTTATGACCGTACCTCCGCAATCACCGATCCGCAGGATCCTTCCATTATTAAATTAAATACCATCGGCAGCAGCAAGTGGCAGACGGTCGGACAGTGGATCCGTTATGACGGGATTACCGTGTCCCAAAGCGGGTTCTATCAGATCGCAATGCGCTACAAGCAGAGCTTGCTCAGCGGTATGTACACCTCCCGCCGGATCCGGATCAACGGGGAAATCCCGTTTGAAGAAGCCAACTATCTGCAATTCAACTATGCGGATGACTGGCAGAGCGCGGCGCTGAATGACGGTAACGACACGTTCCTGTTCTATTTTGAAGCCGGCAAAACGTACAGCATCGAATTTGAAGTGGTGCTGGGGCAGATGAGCGAAGTTCTGCGTGAAGTCTCCGATATTCTGAACGAATTGAACAGCGACTACCTCAAGATCCTGATGATCACCGGTGCGTCGCCGGATACTTACCGTACTTACAACTTCTTCACCATCATTCCGGATACCATTAAAAATCTGCGTACCCAGCGCGACCGTCTGAACGCGATTGCAGAGCGGTTGTATGAGATCACCGGAACGCGCGGTTCTCATGTTGCAACGCTGAACAAGGTCGCAAACCTGGTAGAGCGTATGTCCTCCAAAGAGTCGGAGGTCGCGCCGAACCTGACCAACTTAAAGAGTTACCTTGGTACCCTCGGTACTTGGCTTTATACTTCCCAACAGCAATCCTTGGAAGTAGACTATTTTACGATCCAGGGCGTGGATGAAAAACTGCCGAAAGCGGAAGCCGGATTTTTCCGTGCCGCATGGTTTGAAATTCAACAGTTTGCAAAATCCTTTACCACCGACTACAACTCCATCGGATCCACAACGGATGAAGATCTCGGAAGCGATGCGACCACAGTGGAAATCTGGTTTACCGGCGGTCGTGACAGAGCACAGATTTTGCGTCAGTTGATTGATAATGAATTTACGCCGCAAACCAAAGAATTGTTCGGTCACACCATCAACGTAGAGCTGAAACTGGTCGCGGGCGGTCTGCTTCAATCCGTGCTTGCAGGCATCGGACCGGACGTTTCCTTCTTAGGAAGCGCGGACACCATCAACTGGGCGATTCGTGACGCACTGATCCCGCTCGATCAGTTCTCCGATACCAACCCGGATTATAACTATGAAGATGTCGTCAAGTGGTTCAATGAAGCCGCAATGACGCCGTTGAAGCTCAATCTTGGCAATGGAGAGAAGCCGTTGACTTACGGTTTGCCGAGTACGCAGTCGTTCAGCATGATGTTCTATCGGATGGACGTCTTTGCAGAGTTGGGGCTCAGTGTGCCGCGGACATGGGATGAATTCTATTCCATTCTGCCGATCTTGCAGACCAACAACATGACCGTCGCATTCCCGACTTATGAAGGCGGCTTGCAGATGCTTCTGTATCAAATGGGCGGCACGATGTATCCGAGCAAGGATACAGACGGACGGCGGATCAATTTGGATTCCAAAGAAGCGCTTACTGCGTTTGATACGTTGATGAGCATGTTTGAGGAATACCGTTTCCCGCTGACCTACGATTTTGCAACCCGTTTCCGTACCGGTGAAATGCCGATCGGTATCTGCTCTTACGAAACTTACAATAACTTGATTGTTTACGCGTCCGAGTTGCGCGGACTTTGGGAATTTGCACCGTTGCCCGGCTATGAAAAAGTGGACGCGGACGGCAATACCTATATTGATAATGTTTCCGTTGCTTCCACCTCCGCGATTGTGATGCCGAGAGGCGTGGAAGAAGCAACCAAACAGGACGCATGGAGACTGATGTGTTGGTTCGTATCCG
>DLLB01000015.1:23342-36745 GCA_002477905.1 Clostridiales bacterium UBA7573
TCCGAAAAAGCGCAGTCCCATTACGGCAGTGAGTTACAGGCGCTGATGGGTTCTGCCGCGAAGTACAGTACCGCAAATGAGGCGGCACTGGCAGAAATGCCTTGGAGCACCAGTGAGTATCGCGCTTTGGCGGCACAGATGAAAAATCTGGTCGGTATTCCCGAATACCCCGGCAGTTATATTATTTCCCGTTATGTGAAGTTCGCGTTCCTTGCCGTGTATAACCAGGACGCAACCTCTACCGGTGAAAATGCAGAAGAAGCGCTGCTGGACGTGATTATTGACATCAATAAGGAAATTTCACGCAAACGGAAAGAATTCCATTTGGAATATTACGAATACTGAGTTTGAAACAGTGATTCTAAGCCAAGACACAAGCAACAAATCTTTTTGAAGGAGTTGAAAACACAATGCCAGAAACCGCAGAAGCGAAGGCAGGAAAGAAGCCTGTTTCGAAAAGCGAAATGACCAAATGGCAGTGGACGAAGCGTGAGATGAAGAAAAATAAAGTTGCCTATTTTATGGTGGCGCCGTTTATGCTCATCTTTATCGTCTTTACCGTCGTGCCGGTCTTGCTTTCCATGGTATTCAGTCTGACCGATTTTAATATGTTGCAATGGCCGGGATTCGTCGGCTTAAGCAACTACATCAACCTGTTTCTTGATGATGATATTTTTATTACCGCATGCCAGAATACGTTGATCTTTGCCGCGATCACAGGACCGGTATCTTACCTGATGTCCTTCTTGATCGCATGGTTCATCAATGAGCTTCCGCCAAAGATCCGCGCAGTCGTTACCTTGATCTTCTATGCTCCGTCCATTTCCGGTTCTGTCTACCTCATTTGGGGTACGCTTTTCTCCGGTGATGAATACGGATGGGTAAACGGTTGGTTAATCAAATTGGGGTTCCTCGACAGCCCGATTCAGTGGTTCCAGAATGCCAGCTATGTGATGCCGCTGTGTATCGTCGTTGCACTTTGGACCTCCCTCGGTACCGCATTCCTTTCCTTTATCGCAGGTTTGCAGACCGTAGATCGTTCCCTGTATGAGGCGGCGGCAGTGGACGGCGTGAAAAACCGTTGGCAGGAGCTTTGGTTTGTGACTTTGCCGATGATGAAAGAGCAGTTGATGTTCGGTGCAATCATGGCAATCACCGGTTCCTTCGGTTTTGGTTCCGTCGTTACCACACTGTGCGGCTTCCCGTCTGTGGACTATGCTGCGCACACTATTATGCACCATTTGGATGACTACGGCGGACAACGATTTGAAATCGGCTATGCTTCCGCCATTGCAACCGTCTTATTCGTAATCATGATCGGCGCAAACGCGCTGGTGAAGAAACTCTTGTCGAAAGTGGGGCACTGATTTATGAAAAAACTCAGAACCAGAAAACATAAAGTCGTGCTCAACCGCTCGGCGGGAGGCGACGCCGGAATTACCATATTCTTGGTCATTATGGGTGCTTTCATGTTCCTGCCGATGGTGTATACCGTCATGCAGGCACTGAAGCCGTTGGATGAATTGTGGCAGTTCCCGCCGCGTTTCTACGTGACCAAACCGACTTTCAAGAACTTTACCGACTTGTTTACCCTTATGGGAACCTCTTGGGTGCCGTTCTCCAGATACCTGTTCAATACGGTCTTTATCTCCGTGGCAGGTACATTCGGAAACCTGTTGCTTGCCTCCATGGCGGCATACGCGTTTTCCAAGATCAAATTCCCCGGCGGCAAGTTCATGTTCAAGTTGATCGTCATGTCCCTGATGTTCCACTCCACAGTTTCCGCTATTACCAACTTCATCACCATGTCCGCTCTGCACTGGATCGATACTTATTTCGCACAGATTGTTCCGGCATGGGGCGCAACGCTCGGTCTTTATTTGATGAAGCAGTTTATGGAAAGTGGCGTCTCCGATCAGGTGCTGGAATCCGCACGATTGGATGGCGCGAGTGAAATGTATACCTATTGGAATATCGCCATGCCGATGGTGAAGCCCGCGTGGCTGACCTTGATCGTGTATACATTCAAGGATTTGTGGAATACAGGAGCTTCCATGTATATTCAATCCGAGGAACTCAAAACCTTTAACTACGCGATTTCGCAGATCGCGGCAGACGGTGTGGTACGTGCAGGTGCAAGTGCCGCAGGTACCGTGGTGATGATGATTGTACCGATTACCGTCTTTATCATTACGCAAAGTAACATTATCGAGACGATGGCGACGTCCGGTATGAAGGATTAAGGAGGCGCGCGTATGAATACGAAAATAACCCGAATTCTTGCGCTGGTGATGTGCCTGTTTACGCTTGGCGTATTCGGCGTCTCGACCTTTGCCTCCGCATATACCACTTACACCTATTCCATCGACGGAGAATTCCTGGAATCCCCCGATGCCTATACGCCGGAACGCGTGCTGAATTATCGCTCTTTCGGTATGGAAAAGGATTTCAACAGCCCAAGTGATATTTTTGTGGATGACGATGGCGATATTTATGTCGCAGATGCCGGCAACAACCGGATCGTCGTGATTGATAAATATTACAGCTGCAAGTTTATCCTTGAGGAATTCACCAACGATCAAGGTGTCCCGGATACGTTCAACAACCCCAAAGGCGTTTATGTCAAAGGCAACCGCATTTATGTCGCGGATACCAATAACGCCCGGATTGTCATCTTTGAAAAGCAGTTGAACCGCGCAGTGTTCTATAAGGTGATCGAAGAACCGAAATCTGACGTGTTCGGTGATAACGCCGTTTACCGTCCCATTGCACTTGCGGCAGACAACTCCGGTCGTGTCTATGTCGTATCTTCCACGACCTACATGGGTATCATCGCCATGACAGAAGAAGGCGCGTTTGTCGGATTTATCGGTGCGCAGAAAGTTACGTACAATGCGTTGGAACAGTTCTGGAACCGCTTCAAGAGTGCGGATCAGCGTCAGAATTCCGTCAAATATCTTTCCAAAGAATACAACAATATTACCATCGACGATCACGGATTTATTTACGTCACCATTTCTTCTCTTGATGAAAGCAAACAGCAAGCGGCAATTACGGAGAAATCCGGCGACTATGCACCGGTCAAGAAATTCAACTCCAGCGGTGCGGATATTATGAAGCGAAACGGCTTCTTTGCCCCCTCCGGTGAAGTGGATGTCCTGAATAACACCGTGCTTGGAAACCGTGCGACCGGTCCTTCTAAAATTGTGGACGTTGCACTCGGACCGGAAGGCACCTGGTCGATTGCCGATGCCAACCGTATGAAGCTTTTTACCTATGATGATAACGGCAACCTTTTGTATGCGTTCGGCGATCTTGGCAACCAGTTGGGAACCTTGACCGATGTTACGGGCATTGCATACAGCGGTTCCGCTTTACTCGTCATGGATGCGCCGAAACGTAATATCACGGTTTATCAACGTACAGAATACGGCGATATTCTGATTCAGGCAATCAAAGACAACAACGACCGTTTGTATGACAACGCGGTTAATAACTGGCAACGCATCTTACAGCGAAATAACAACTTCGACGTTGCGTATGTCGGCATCGGAAAAGCTTATTACCGTTCCGGCGAATATGAACTGGCAATGGAGAAGTATCAGGCAGCATATGACACCGAGAACTATTCCAATGCATTCAAGATGATGCGGAAGCAGGTGGTCAAGGATTACCTTCCTTTGATTCTTGTCATTGCGGCGGCGCTGATTACAGGTGTGGTGTTCTTTGCACGTTTTGCGAAGAAAGTCAACGACCGTGTGGCGGTGTCCGGCAAGAAGCGAACGTTCGGACAGGAGATTTTGTATGCATTCCATTTGATCTTCCATCCGTTTGACGGCTTCTGGGATCTGAAGCGTGAGAAACGCGGATCGGTACGCGGTGCGTTGTTCTATATCGCTTTGACGATTTTGGCATTTACCTATAATGCAGTCGGAAAAGCCTATGTGTTTAACCCGCGCGGTGGCGATAGCACCTCCGTTCTGATTCAGATTACCGCAGTGATTGTTCCGCTCTTGCTGTTTATCACCGCGAACTGGTGCTTCACTACGTTGTTTGACGGCGAAGGGAGCTTTAAGGACATTTTCATTGCTTCCAGTTATTCGCTTGCACCTCTGCCGCTGTTGATGATCCCCGCAACGGCTTTGACGCATGCGCTCTCCGCAAGCGAAACGGGACTTGTATCCTTGCTTGTGACGATTGCATGGATTTGGGTGGGATTGTTGCTCTTCTTCGGCACGTTGGTGACACATGATTATTCTCTTGGCAAAAACATTTTAATCACCATTGCAACCATTGTCGGCATGGTGTTTATCATGTTTATCGCGGTTCTGTTCTCGACTCTGCTTACAAAGATGATTTCCTTTGTTTCGCAGATCATAACAGAAATTTCTTACCGTATGTGACCAGTATTTCGGGAAGGAGAAAACGAATATGAATACCGTTCATAAATTCAAAACCAAATTGATAGCCCTTCTGCTGGTCGTTTGCACTGTCGTTCCCTTTGGCATGTTTTCCGTCTCTGCGGCGGAAACCACTTCCGGCGGCACCGGCACACAGACAAACACGGACTATTTGAAGCAAGTATTCCACACGGCAGAAGAAAAATTCGATTCCATGGAATCGGAATATACCGTAATCCGTGGCGGCTATGAATTGCGTATTGAGGAAGATACCGGTGAGATTGCAGTCAAAAATCTCAGAACCGGACAGATTTTGTTTTCCTCACCGTACGATCTCGCAACGCTCGGCAGTGATGCGTTGAAAAAACAGATGCTTTCCCAAGTGGTGCTGACCTACAGTCAGAACAATGTGGAAACCAAGTTGTACAGCTATGAATCTGCTGCCGCCAAAGGACAGATCTCCATCCAGATGACGAAAAACGGATTTTCCGTTGCGTACACCATGGGTAAGATCAAAACCAGAAACCTTGTTCCTTACTCCATTGAAGCCAACCGCTTCAAAACCATGATCTTGGATAAGATCGAGGACGAAAAAGACAAGACCAAGTTGTTAAACTGGTATAACGATCCGCTCGATCCGAACGATACGGTTGCCAATACCCCTGCGGAAATCGCAAAAATGCAGGAGGAGTATCCGATCCTCCGGAAACAAAATCCGGATGATAACAACCGTTACTATGTGTTGTATCTGTTGGACGCAGAGAATATTTCGTCCAAGCACTTGATTGAATTGCAGACCATCATCCGCAGATGGTGCCCGAACTACACCTTTGAAGAACTGGAATATGACTATGATCTTACGGAATATACGCCGGAAGATTCCAATATGCCGTTGTTCAAGCTGTCATTGGAATATAGTCTGGATGATACCGGTTTGACAGTCAATCTCCCTGCAAACAGCATCCGTTTTGACGAAAGTTCCTATACGCTGGTCAGCGCAAGCGTCCTGCCGTATATGGGTGCAGGTTCTGCCGACTATACCGGCTATAACTTCTTGCCGGACGGCAGCGGTACGCTGATTCGCTTTGAGGATGTCAAGGGGAATAATGCCACCATCGGCGGTGCCAAGTTCGGCAAAGTTTATGGCACGGATTATTCGTTCCATGACAGTGCCGCAACCAACTCTGAAAAGGTGCGTTTCCCTGTATTTGGTTCCGTGGAAAACTTTGTCGGGGCAGTCGGCTATGAAAAGACCTTCACGCGGACGACAAAGACCGAGATCGATCCCGAAACCGGAGAAGAAATCGAAGTGGAACTTCCCACCCCGGAGACTTACACCGATTACGAAAAGAAGAAGATGGATCGCGGCTTCTTTGCCATCATTGAATCCGGCGAATCCATGGCAGCAATTACCTCCGAACACAATAGCGCGCATAAATACAACTTCATTTATGCTTCGTTCTATCCGCGGCCGCAGGACGCCTACAACCTTAAAGCAGCAAACTCTGCGGCGGCAGACGCCAAATGGACGGTTGTCTCCGATCGAAAATATACCGATGACTGCAAAATCCGGTATATATTCCTGACGGATCCGGATGTGGCGGAAGAAAACGGTATCCGTTCTTACTATGAAGCAAGCTATGTCGGAATGGCAAACGTTTACCGGGATTACCTGCTGTCCAATGGTACTTTGCATCGGTTGTCCGGTGTGGAAGATGTCTATACGATGGATCTGACGAAAGATGAGCAGGACGATTGGCAACTCACCCTTCGTGATGAATCGAAACAGAACGAAACCAAGGTCAAGGGCAATATCCCGCTGTATATCGAGTCTTTCGGCGCCATTGACACCAAAGATACGTTCCTCAGCATTCCGATCACGGTGAAAACGCCGTTAACGACCTTTGCGGATCTTACCGCGATGTATGATGTGTTGGAGAGCTCCGGTATCACCAATGTCAACTTCCGTCTGACCGGTTATACCAACGGCGGTATGATTTCCACTGTGCCCACCAAAGTCAAATTTGTCAAGCAGCTTGGCGGAGATGACGGATATAACGAGTTTGTGCAGTATGCCATGCAAAAGGGATTCGGGGTATATCCGGAATTCGATTTCACCTACTTGCGCAAGACCGGTTCTTTCGATGGTTTCAGCTATCGGAAGGATGCGGTAAAGACGATTGACAACCGGTATATTTCCGCTGTCTCGTATAACCCGTCTTACCAGGTATTCACTGTTTCTTCTAACAATGCGGTGGTCATCTCTCCGGAAGCTTATGGCAGATTCTATAAGAAGTTCATTGTGGCAATGGAAGCATACGATCAGCATATCGGAATTTCCGTTTCTTCGCTTGCAAGAGATCTGAACTCCGATTTTGATGAAAAAGATCCCTATGTCAGACAGGAAGCACAGGAACTGACGGAGCAGATGCTCAACCGGTTGAAGGCAACTTACGGAAACATCATGTCCGATGGCGGTAACGTTTATGCTCTGCCGTATGTGACGCACTTATTGAATGTGTCGCTTAGCAGCAGTAATTACCTGTATACCAGCCAGTCGGTGCCGTTTGTCGGTATGGTTTTGCACGGATGCATACAGTTTGCGGGCAGTGCGACCAACATGGCAAGCGACATGCGCTATGAAAAGCTGAAGATCATTGAAAACGGCGCGGCGCCGTACTTCATCCTTGCGATGCAGAATACCAGTAAGCTCAAAGAGGATCCGTCCCTTACCAAGTATTACTCCATTGACTTTGCGATTTGGAAAGAAGACGTGATTTCCACTTATAAAGAACTGAATGCCGTGCTCAAAGATTTACAGACGATGCTGATTGTCAACCATGAATTTGTTCAGGGTGCCCGTATTCGTTCGGAAAGCGATATTGCTTACGATGAAGCAATCGGATTGACAGAGGAAGAAATCACGGCGAAGTATACAATTTCCGACGGCTCTATTGTGCGCGTAACCTATGAGAACGGGACTTCCTTTATCCTCAACTACAACCGCGTCGCGGTGGTCGTTGATGGAGTGGAGATTCCGGCGCTGGGCTATCAGACGATTCTGTCTGCTACCGCATATCAAGGCGGTCATTGAATGAGAGGTGTTGAAAAATGACAAGCGAAATAAAATTGAATAAGCAAGCAACAGCACCGATCAAACGCCGTAAGGTCGCTTCTCTCGATAAGCGGAAAGCCCGTGCAGGATGGTTGTTCGTTCTTCCTTTCATTATCGGCTTTTTGCTGGTGTATCTGCCGATTATCAAAGATTCCATTTGGTTTACGCTGTGCGATGTCAAAACCATTGCGGGCGCAAGTTATGAAACGACTTTTGTTGGTTTCAAGCATTATAGTGATGCTTTTCAGGATACAGATTTTACGACCACATTGGTATCCGGATTGAAACAGCTTGTGTTGGATATTCCGGCAATCGTTATCTTCGCGCTTTTCATGGCGGTGATGCTGAATCAGAAAATGTTCGGCAGAGCCGTGTTCCGTGCGATCTTCTTCGTTCCGGTTATCATCAGTACCGGTTTGATCAGTGATCTGGACGCAAACAATCTGATGCAAAACTATCAGAATTCGTCCGGTGGAATTGATACCGGTACCGGAAGTAGCGCGGTCACGGAAATTGTATCGGCGACCGACCTGACAGCCCTGTTCCAGAACATGGCGATTGGTACGGATCTTGCTACCTATGTAATTGGGTTGATCAACAGTATTTATAATATCATCAACCGTTCCGGTGTACAGATGTTGATTTTCCTTGCCGGGCTGCAATCCATTTCCGGCGCGATCTATGAATCCTGTTCCATTGACGGTGCGTCCGCATGGGAAACCTTCTGGAAGATTACCTTCCCGATGATCAGTCCGATGATTTTGGTAAATACCATTTATACGGTAATCGACTCCTTTACAGACAGCGGGAATACCGTTATGAAGTATATTTCCAATGTCTATACCAAACCGGGGCAATCTGTGCTGAGTTCCGCGATGTCGTGGATCTATTTCGCGATCATCCTTGTAGCCATTGGAATCGTTGCGGCAATCATGTCCGCAGTTGTGTTCTATCAACGTCGTGACTGAGGGGAGGGAAAATCATGAATCAAGTACAAACCGCACCGAAAATCAAACGCGAAAGCAAAAACAAAATTCGCGTAGAGTTTGATCGCACCGACCGTTGGACACGATTCAAACTGAAATATCTTTCTGCAAAATTCTTTAAAACGGTCGTATTCAAGATTTTCCGTACCGTTCTGTTGCTGGGCATTTCTTTCGTCATTTTGTTCCCGTTTTTCTCCAAGATCTCCGGATCGTTTATGAGCCAAAAAGATTTTGTGGATGTAACGGTCAAACTGATTCCGAAATATCCCACGCTTGACACCTATCGCGCGATTATCGTAGATCAGAAATATTTCCAGGCATTGTTCAATACCTTTGTGCTGTCCGGTCTTTGCGGGATCATGCAAACCTTCATCTGCACACTGATCGGATACGGTTTTGCAAAGTTCAAATTCAAAGGTAGCGGATTTATCTTCTTCTTGGTACTGTTCACCATGGTCGTGCCGCACTCTACGTTACGTTACTCTATGTACGTGTCGTTCCGGTATTTTGATCCGCTGTATCTGATGACGCTTTTGAACAAGATCGGATTGATCCCGAAACCGTACATCAGCTTGATTGGTACCTATGCGCCGATGTCCATGCTATCTTTAACGGGACTTGCGTTCAAGAACGGTCTGTATATCTTTATGATGCGGCAGTTCTTCCGCGGCGTGCCGGATGAATTGGAAGAATCCGCGTATATCGACGGGTATGGTCCGTTTAAGACCTTTATCAAGATCATCATTCCGCTGTCTGTGCCGATGATGATTACGGTGTTCCTGTTCGCGTTTTCGTGGCAGTGGACGGATAACTTCTATACGCAGTTGTTCTTCCCGACCAGTTCCATTGGCAATCAGCTGATTTTGATGCCGAGTATCATTGCGGTTCCGCAATCGCTGAATACGGCGTTTGAACAGAAAGAACTGTATGAATCTGCGATTAAGAATACGGGTGGACTTCTCGTTCTTGCTCCGCTTCTGATTGTTTATCTGTTCTGCCAGCGCTATCTGATTCAGGGTATCGAACGTTCCGGTATCGTCGGATAAGACGCCCGGCGCCTATTCCGAATCCAAACGCACACATTTTCCGAACATTCGGGTATGTGTGCGTTTTTTCGGATTCTTTCCCTGCATGAGTCTATCAAAAGCAAAAAGCCCAAGACGGTTTCAACGTCTTGGGCTTTTTGCTTGGAATCGTCTGATACAATGGTAAAACGGTGCGGTTTTGTGACAAATCAGGTTTTGCTGACGGCGGTCTGAATTTCCGCAACCGGAACGGACGAAAGCGGACAGTTGTGCGTGAGACTGAGAGCAGCGGCGGCGCCTGCCGCTTCCCCGATCGCCATGCAGATCGGCATGACGCGGAAATTGGAATGTGCAAGATGAGAGCCGCTGATATTCCGTCCGCTGAGAAGCAGGTTTTCCACCTTTTCCGGAAGCAAACACCCGTAGGGAATGCTGTAAGACGCAGTTTGGGAAAAATGCGCCTGTACGCCGGTTTTATCAAGGCTTGCCCCGGTCAGGTTGTGTACGTCAAAATTGAAGTACGCTTGCTTTACTACCCAGTCGTCAAACAGCTTTGCGTTCAGAATATCGTCTGCCGAAAGGGAGGCGCGTCCCGCAAAATGACGGGTTTCGCGAATACCGAGCAGAGAAGCGCTCCCCAACAGATAGGCATTTTCATATCCCGGTACGTACCGGTGCAAAAATGCGAGGATCGGCGCGAGCTGTGTGGTGCAGAGATGCGTGGCGCGCGTCAGATCTTCCGCTTTTGTTCCGTCAATTCCGATGGCGTTGGTCATATTGCAGATCACAACGCCGGGAATGGTGGAACGGTACACCAACAGATGCCCAGCCGGATGCGGAAGGGTTTCCTTGGCAAGCTGTTGCAATTCGCCCGCTTCCGTCTGTACCTTGGATTCAAAGCTCCCCGGAAAGACCGCATGCGCAGTGTCCACGCCACCGATGGAGAACATCATGGTGCAGGGTTGCATTTTGCCGTCCGTTTCCCGTCCTAATGTGAACGGAACGCCTGCTTTTTCCGCGACGTCTCCATCGCCGGTTGCGTCGATGATGCGGTCGGCAAGGATCACGCTCCGTCCGGTCTTGTTTTCAATGATAACGCCGCGTACCCGATCGTTTTCTTTGACTACGCCGCATACAAACGTATAGAGCAGGACGTGCACCCCTGCCTGCGTGAGAAGATCCCACAGTACGGTTTTTAACCGTTCGTGGTGGATCATATGCGGCTCCCGTTCCCGCGGCGCATCTCCGTATTCCGGATACGCATGCAGGCCTTTTTCATAAAGCTCCTGTAAAATCAGGCTGGAGGACCATCCGACAAAATGCGACATCATGCCGACAGTCGCAATGCCGCCAACCTGTCCCTGCGCTTCTACCAGTATCACCGAATGCCCCATCCGCGCAGCGCGGAGCGCCGCACCAATGCCTGCGGGACCGCTTCCCGCCACCAGAATTTCCGTTTTTGCCGATACCGGTAATTGTTTTGCCGGCTCTGTCCAAGTCTGCATACAAAATTCCTCTTTTCCGCACTTGCGTTTTCCGCAGCTTTGTGCTATACTGTCAGTATACAGCAAGAATTTCGATTCCGCATTCGATTTTTCCAGTAAAAACTTGAAAATTCAGCTTTTTTTGAGGTGATACCATGCAATCCACGGTTTTACAGGATCTGCTTGCATTTACGGATTATTTGAGACAGTCCGGACATCTGGACGTGAGTTTCAGCGCGTTGGATCCGGTTTTTGCGCCTTATTATCCGATTTTGTGTCAGTATGAGATCCATACCAATCCGTATTGCGCGTATTTGAAATCACAACCGCTTTCTTTTCAGCGGTGTATTGCGCAGAAAAATAAAGTGCGCAAACAGTGTGCCGCAGAGCTTTGCTACGGCTGTTGCTACGCCGGCGTAGAGGAATATCGGATGGGCGTTTTTGCGGAAGAAACATGCATTGCACAGATCCATGTCTCCGGCTATCGGGGACGCTTGCCGGAAGCTTTGGCGAAACGGACGCATCTTGCGCAAATGCTCCCGCATGCTGTCTATGAAACGCTCACAGCGCGCTACCAAAGCGCGCTGACCGATCAGATTCCGCCCGCACAGACGGTACAGGCAGCGATTACACCGCTCGGATACCTGTTTGAAAAGCTGTATGCGCAAGCTAAGACGGAAAGCGTGTATGGTGGGCGAAAAGGGGAACTTTACCGCGCGGCGATCGCCTATTTATGCGATCACTACGGAGAACCGCTGACGCAGGCGCAGATGGCGCGCGCGTTGTATGTTTCCGAAAGCTATCTGCATCATACGTTTACGGAACTTGCCGGACAAACGCCGCAGGCATATTTAATGGCACTTCGGATCCGACAGAGTAAACATCTGCTCTGTTATTCCCGCGCGACGATTACGGAGATCGCACTCGCCTGCGGCTTTTCAGATGCCAACTATTTTTCCAGTGTTTTTCACAAAAAAACAGGAAAAACGCCGAGCGCATACCGGAAAGCACATCCGGATGTGTGAGGAAAAACGAAAAAACGCGATTTTTAAAGGGATTGTTGAATATTTTGAAAAGTGAAAAATCTTGTCGAAAGAATAGAAAAAAGCACGAAAATAAAATGAATTCTCAATAACGAAAATGTTTTGTTTTTAAAAGCATGGAAATATTTCATTTACTTTTTGTGTTTTGAAAATGAAAAAGAAGAAATCTCAAAGTTTGATTTTCCACATTCGGGATTTCCTGTATTTTTACCTTACCTGTGATCCTGTACGCCGTTCAAATCCCGCACGGCGGCTGGTGGCAGACGCAATCAAAGTTTCATGTTGATAGAGCTTGAGCGCAACCTGCGCGCAGTTGGATTCCCGCACGGCGGCGGTCATCCGTCCGTTTTGCGGCGCGGCAAGCGGATGTGCTGCTCCGACATGCAGAATTTCCGCTTCCACCCGAAAAGCATGCTGTGTGATTTCCACGCGCCGGTCTGTTATCTGCGCTTTGGCACCGAGATAAGTGGCAAAGCGGTATTCCTTTCCGTGCAGCATCCAGACGCAGATTACGCCTGAAAAACGGAATCCGCAGAACGGAATCTCCGCAACGGACAGGAAAAACGCATCTCCGTTCGGCAGATCATGTGCGGCGATCCATAGATATTCGCGCGGAAACGATCGGCCGCTGTCTCCCTCCACATAGCCGCTTCCGCCATCGAAGCAGAGCGGTTTCCCGTCCAACCATACAGTTCCGTTCAACACATGCCGCATACTGACCACAGTATGACGGCATTGCATCGGGAAAAAGCGAAAAATTCCCATAATATCGGAGCGAAGCGGTGTCAGATGCTGATAGCGGATGTCGCCGGATAGCCCTGGCAGGGCAAGATGTATGCCATCTTTGCTGAATTGATTGTCTCCAACCCGGATGCAGTCCGTGAAGTCAGCGGTTGCAAAGGGGTAAAGCTTGGATCCCTCCTCGGTAACGACTTGGATAAATGCGCTATCCGTACTTTTTCCCACGATCAGCGCAAGGGTTTGGTTTTCATTTTGATGCCGGAAATAATAACCGCGAAAAGTATGCATGCGCGTCCCCCCCGTTTCTTACCGAGAGCATCGCCCATATTGCACAGTTTTATGCGGGAAAGTAAAAAAGCATCCGACGGAAATCCGTCGGATGCCGATATGTAAGGGAAATGGGAGTAATGGGGAAAATTCTGAAAATCAAAGATGAAAATCCGGACGGGAGGCTTCCGGTGCGGTTTTGATCTGGGGGCAACTGAAAGGCGGTTCTTTCACGACCGGTTTTGCCCAGCGAATTGCATTGATCAGAATTTTCTGAATGATCGGGTTGTAGTAAGTCGGAAAACTCTCGTGCCCGGGGGAAAAGTAAAAGATCTTGCCTGC
>DLLB01000078.1 GCA_002477905.1 Clostridiales bacterium UBA7573
GGGGAGATTCCAAAATTTCAGATAACATTTTTGTCATAATTTTACTACTTCCTTTCAATTTTTTTGATTCTCTTTTATTATAGCATATCTCTTTGTATTTTTCTTTACCGCAAAAGACATTTTATTTATAAAATCGGGATACTTGGACTTGACTTTTTTTGTATTTATGGTATAATACCCATTGGGAAGTTTTGCGTTGCAAGTCTTGGGACATACGTCTGCACACTGCCATACGCAGGGTTTCCTTGGTACAACGATTTCAAAAAAGGAGGGGGTTTCCATGCCGATTCGCGCCGTTTCACCGAATCATTATGAAAAGACCAAAATGCGCATTCCCCTGACTGTATCAGAAATCATATCCATTCATTATTTCGAATATAACGCCAGTTTTTCTTTTCCAGGGGAATCCCATGAATTTTGGGAAATTGTCATCGCAGATAAAGGCGACCTTTATCTGACCGCTGGCGATCGGGAATTGCAGTTGCACCCCGGAGATGTGTTTTTACACCCACCCATGCAGTTTCACAACATCCGCACAGACGGGCGCACCGCGCCGAATTCTATCATTATATCCTTTTACTGCGATTGCCCCGCCTTGTACGCCGCCGCAGATAAATGCCTACGCACGACGCCGACCATGAGGCAAGCGTTGTCCGCCATTATCCGTGAAGCAAAGGTCGCGTTTACCACACCGCTCGGCGATCCTTATACCGGAAAATTAATCCGTGCCAATGGAGAATTGCCGTTCGGAGCGGAAGAAGTGATTCAGAATTATCTGGAATTGATGCTGATTGATCTGATCCGCGGAAATTCCAAAGAAGCCAATCAGGAGATGCTGAATCACAAAGCAACCGCCAATCAGAGCTTAAAACGCGTGATTGCATACTTTGACGCACATATCGGAGAAAATCTGACGTTTGAGGAAATCTGTCGAAACTGTGCGCTTTCCTCCACTACCGTCAAGAAAATTTTCCGCACCACTTATGGATGTGGCGCTATGGAATACTTTATAAACCGTAAGGTGGAACGGGCAAAACAATTTATCCGGGAAGAAAGTTTGAACTTCACGGAAGTTTCTGAACGGCTCGGATTCAGTTCCATTCATTATTTTTCCAAAGTTTTCAAATCCAAAACCGGCATGGCGCCCTCCGAATATGCACGTTCGGTAAAAGCTCTGCTGGAAAACTCCAACGATCAGACCGATTCCGGTCAATCCTGACAAACGCAAACAGGCTGGACAAAAGGGAGCATCCTTTCATTCAGCCTGTTTTTATTTTTCTACTGCGCTTACACCGTCGCAACCTGTACTTCCGCAAGATCATACAGTCCATCCGGACGGCGGATCTTGGAGGTGAGCGCAAGCGAGAGCGGTGTATCCCCCTCATAAATTCCAACGGCAAACCGATAATTTCCGGGGGCAAGTGCCGGCAGTTGCAAGGAGATTGCAAAACGGCGTTTGCTTTCTCCGGAAAGCTCCCGCAAATCGGGGGCAGAAAACACCGGCTGATGTACAGTACCCGCCGCGTCTATCAAAGCAATACGCAAGGTGTAGGGATGATATGCCGGTGCAAACCCGCGATTTTCCAGTTCCAATACGATTTCATTTTCATGGTCCGCAAACAACGTGCCGCATTCCAAACCGCGCACAAAGTACCAAAAGCCCAACCGATTTGCCGCATATTCGGTAAAATACTGCATTTTGGGCAACCATTCAAAAAGGTATCCATGAAAACCGCAATAGGTGGCATGCCCGCGCCGCAGCGCCTCCAAAATCCGAAAACCATCCCCGGTATATTCCGACGTTGTTTGTTGGCAATGCTGGCATTCCAGATCCACCGGCGCACGCGCGCCGAGCAGATCAAAATATGCCGGACGGGCAAGCGTGTCATATCCGTAATCGTTCGCATAGGTGCTGACGCTGACAGAATCATCCCGGAGCCCAACGCCCGCAAAACGGCACAGATCCAACAGTTTGGCGGCGGCTTCCGGCGAGGTTTTTTCCGCTTCTTTGATCATATCGTCGTTGATCAGAATTCTGGTTTTGGGGAAATAGCGCAAGTGCATTGCAAGATGTGTGCGGAGCGTTTCGGGATCATAGACCGTCTGACTGCCAAACCAAGTGTGCCCTTCTCCCCAGGTGCCGAACGTTCCCACATCCACAAATTCAATTTCTTCGCGCCCGTCAAACTGTGCGCCGTAAGCTTTCATCAACCGCTCCAGGCACGCAAGATATACCGGATCGTGATAGACCGGCTCATGCACGCCGTCTGCTTTACCGGGCGGGCAAAGGATGCTTTTGGCGCCTTTTTCATACACCCATAAAGGCGTTGCCTCAAAGCTCCCCTCATAAGTACAAAGCCGCAATGCAAAGCGCAGACCATAGGGACGATAGCGCGCGATAATCTTTTCGATTTCGGAAAAGTCTATTTTTCCTTCTTCTTTTTCAACATCTATCCAATCAAAACGCAGATACAAATGATGCATACCGGGAAAATCCGAAAACGGATTTCCATCCGGAAGCTGATCCCGGTATTTCGCGCTTTGAAATCCGTTGTCTACATAATGATAATACCATCCCTTATGAGGATTGGCAAGTACGGTCTTATCGTCCGCCAGCCGCTTAAAATCGTAATACATAAAAAAACTCCCTTTCCGCAATCCAACTCTGATATGCTATGATTCTATCAGAATTCTTCCGCATTGTCAAGGGAGTTTCCGTAAAAAAGTAACGGTTTCGTCAGCGAAGTACCGCGACGCCGTAAGGTGCAAATTGCAGGGAGGTGTCCATGATTGCACGATGCAGGAAAATCGGCTGTGTCTGCGGTGGAACAGAACATTCCGCCGCACAGTCCGCACAGTTGACATAGATCTGCAGAACGGTTTCTCCGTCTGTCCGCGTAAAATGCAACACAGGCACCGGCGTATCCTGTAAAACGGAAATGGCACCGTCTTTCAAAAACGGATACGCATGGCGCAATGCGCAAAGCGCCTGGATCAGATCGTGCCGCTGTTTTCCTGTCTCTTTTTGCAGATTTGCCCAGTCGATACCGATGCGTTTTCCGTAAAAGCGATTGGAAAACATGCACTGCTCCAGCGTATCTGCCATTTCATTCCCGTTCCACAGCATTACGCCGCCCGGCAAAGTGAACATCAGTGCATGGTACGCGTCGCAAGCCGCCGTTCCCAAAACGACCTCTGCACGTTTCGGGTAAGTATCGCTTGCAATATCATGATTTTCCAACATGTTCACAACCTTGAAATGATACTTCTCTGCATAGGCAATTTGCTCTGTAAGCGTCTTTGCCGGTGTCTTAGCCGCAAACAACGCTTTCGGATCAAACCGCGCATAGCAAAGATCAAACACGCTGTCCGTGTGGGAAACCTGCCATCCCTCATTGAACATGACAAGTTGCGGATGCATTTCGCGCAGTGCGTTCACACTTTCCTCCCAAAAGGACAGCGGAACTTCGTCTCCGACATCACACCGGAATCCGTCCACACCATATTCCTCCACAAACATCCGCATATTGGAGGTAAGGTATGCGCGCGCCTCCGGATTTTCATAATTGATCCGCGCAAACGGCCAGCGATCCCCAACCGTGATCTGTCCATTGGCTTCCTGTTTGACATAATCCGGGTGCTCCCGAATGAACACTGCGTTCGCGCTGCAATGCAGATAAACCAGATCCAACATGACTTTCAATCCGAGCGCATGTGCGCGGGTGATAAACGCTTTTAAGTCTGCGTCGGTGCCGTATTCTTCATCCACATGGAAATAATCTTTGATTTTATAAGGATTCTTTGGATTGTTGGTACCGGAAGCAATCTGTCTTGGACTCCATGTGGCGCGGTCTTCACTGTCATCTTCACAGAACATCGGGCATAGATAAACAAAATCCGTACCAAGCTCCTTTAGATAGGGCAATAGTTGTGCGGCAGATGAAAGCGTTCCCTGCGGGGTGAACGCACGCAAAGAAATCTGATAAATAATCGACTGTTCGGCTCTGTCTGACATACTCTTTCCTTCCTCCGTTTTTGCAGGTAAATTCCCTGCTCTTTTCTTTGATTGTAGCACAAAGCGGCAGAAAATACAAGGATGAAAATTTGCAAAAAGGTTTGCATTTTCGCACTTGCTTTTTCTAAAAGAATCTGTTATAATTTACAATATTATAATTAAAAGACAATAAACACAAAAACAGCTACGATTCAAAAAGCTGAAAATCCCAACAAAAAACAGAGCCGGAGGGGTTTGAAAAATGTTACCGCCGTTTTATATTACGGATTTTCTCGGCGCGTTTGAAAATTTCCGCCGCCCCACTCGTTTTGCAACGAAGCCGCGGGATTTCTGCGTCTTAAGTTATCGCTTGGAAGGAGATGTCACCTTTTGGCAGGGAACCAAATCTTTTCACGCGCAAAGCGAAGATCTGGTGTTTATTCCACGGCATCTTGCCTATCGGCAGGAAAACCCCAAACCGGAACGGCTGATCGCCGTTCATTTTGAAAGCGACCGTCCGCTCCCCCGTGAAATCGCGGTCTGTCACGCTGCCTCCCCTGCCCAAACGGCAGACGCCTTTTTCACGCTGTTACACGCCTATGAGAGATCGCTGCCGCTTGCCCAACAACTCGCGGCGTTTTATCATTTGTGCAGTCTGATTCCCACGGGCGCGGCTTCTACCTACCCGCCGGTATTCCGCGTCGCGATGGCGTATTTTTCCGGGCACTATCTGCAAGCGCAGTTCTCCGTTTCCGAATGGGCGAAAAATACCGGCATTTCACAATCTTACCTGCGTACGCTCTGCCTGCAATACCTTGGCGTATCTCCGAATGCGTATCTTGCCTCTCAGCGTTTTGCGCGTGCAAAAGCACTGCTCTCCTCCGGATACTACACTGTGGGAACGGTGGCGGCACTTTGCGGCTATGAAAATCCGAAAAATTTTTCCACCGCGTTTGCCAAGCACTCCGGCTTTTCCCCGCGCGATTTTCTTTCGGGGAAAGATCCGTCCGTTTCCTGCCCTGTAAAACCACAAAAATAAAAAAACGCAGTCGATACCCTGCGTTTTGTAAAAACATCCTTATGATTGATAAAGGAGATTTTCATTATGCTCGGCTTTCCGGACACCTTTTTTGCCGGCTTTGATCTTACGATCTTACGTTGGTTTCATAAACTTGCGGAATGCGGCGGCATCGTTTTTACGCCGTTTTTCAGCATACTCAGCATGCTTGGAAAGTGGGGGCTTGCCATGATCCTGTGCGGCGGCATTCTCTGCCTGTTTTCCAAAACCCGCAAATGCGGTTTTTCAATCCTGCTGTCCCTTGCCCTTTGCGCATTGTTTACCAACTGCCTTGCAAAACCTCTCATCGGGCGTTTACGCCCCTATCTACGTTATGAAGAAATCGCCGTTTACTGGCAGGCAGTAGGCAGTCCGATGCAAAGCGACGCCTCTTTCCCCTCCGGACACACTGCCGCCGCAAGTGCCTTTGCGGTCGCCGTTTTTCTTGCGCAGGGGAAACGATGGCTGTGGTTTGCCTTTGTTTTTCCGCTACTCATGGGATGCTCCCGTCTATATTTGATGGTACACTATCCGACGGACATCCTCGGCGGTTTTCTTTTCGGTGTACTCGCTGCGCTTCTTGCCGCATGGCTTGTCCGGAAATTATGGGATCAGGATTCAAATTCTTTCGCATGGCGGCGAAAGAAATCCTGATATAAGCGCACAGCGGAAAGCTCTGTCCACGGTTTTACCCGCGCAGGCGTTTCATCCAGATCATAAATCCGGCTCTCCCGCATGGCAAGCAAAAACGGCGAATGCGTCGCAATCACCAATTGACACCGATAAAAGCGTACCGCCTCCTCTAAAAATGTCGCCAGCTCCATCTGCAAAGCGGCGCTTAAACTGTTTTCCGGCTCGTCCAACAAAAACAATGCGTTTTCCGTGATGGTCTGGGTAAAATACAGATAGGCGCTTTCCCCGTTGGATTTCCCACATAGGTGCCTTGGCAAACGGCGTTCCACATATTGATTTTTGCTGCTGCGCCGGATTTCCGTCCGCTGTTTCAGGCTTTCATAATCTGCAAGGGAACGCAGCTGAAACGGCGATCCGGTATCCGCCTCATGCTTGAGCTGTTCATAGGTCTGGAACAATTCCTCCCGTCGGGTATCCAAGCCTGCATTGGTACTTTGCACATCCAAAAGAAAGTCAAATACATCCTCACTTGCAATCATCCGGCTATATGCGGGAAGCGCACGGTCTTCTTCCGTTTCATAGCGACATAGCGGCAAATAATCCTCTAAGCACGGGGAATCTCCGGCATCTGTGCGCCGACGCAATCCGGTTTTCGCCGCAAGAATCTTCAAAAGCGTGGATTTACCGGAGCCATTGGTACCGTAAAAAATCGTGATTGGCGCAAATGCCAAATGCGAAAGCTGTTTATACGGAAAAATTTTGAATGGATATGCCGAATCCGCGTAACAGGACATCTCCAGCTTCGGCGGAAAAGACAAAATATACGCGGCTTCCGCAGATTCGTCGGGGAGATCAAAACTTTTTAAATACAACACGAAAAACACCTCTCAACCGGACGTTCTTGTCGTTATTTCGTCAAAGCAGGGTACGCAGGCAGGCTTTCCGTTCTTCGGAAACCCGATAACTCTCCAGCGCTTTCCGAATGGCGCGATTGTGCGTTTCGGGTGGCAGACGGTGCTCCGTGAAATACGGCAAAATTGCCGCATCCTGTTTGGCTAACAGCGTGGCAAAATACCATGCCGCCATCATATGCACATAGTATGCATCGTAGATTTGCTTGGAAACCGTGCCTTTTGCCACCGCTGTCAGCGCAGAGGCGGGATAAGGAGCAAGAGAAGCAATTACTGCGTCCGGATAGGCAACATCAAACCGATCCTCCGCAAAATACCGCATCAAAAGTCCGATCCCGAACCGCACAGTGAAAGCATGGGAAACATGCAGATACTGCTCTGCCTTCGGCAGAATCCACATCGGATCGCGATCAAACGACCGGATATGGAGCAGGTCGCAGGTTGCCCAATTATCCACATACGGTAAAAACCGTTCCAACGCGCAAAGCGCGTCCTCGCGATCACGCAAACGTTCAATACAAAGACCGTGCAGATTATTTTCTTCATAGTAGCCGTGCGGCAGTTCCGCACAGTAAATGCGGGAATCCGCGCATGCCGCCAGTTCTTTTGCATAGGCACGCAGAAGCGGCGTACGCACCCCGATCACCGTTTCGGGCGGCAAACTCGGAAGCAACGCACTTTGAAAATCCCGATAGGAGACATCCGCGTGGGCAAACAGCCATGCACGGACGCGCTCGGAAACCGCATTCCTCATAATGCAAACTGTACCGCGCAGAAGCCCGCGTATAAAATCAGCATGGCAATCCCCTGATAGCGGTGCAATTTACCTGTGAGCAACGTCGGCACACACAAAAGCAGCATCGCCGCCCACATCACCGGCAAATCGATGACAAGGGACATATTCATCCCGTTCGGCAACGCATTGCCGGGACGATCAAACGGCGCGATTGCAATGGAAATCCCGCTGACCAACACCAAATTGAACAGATTTGCCCCCAAGATATTGCCAAGCGACAACGCGCCATGTCCTTTCACCAAAGAGGTGATCGCCGTCACAAGCTCCGGCAAAGAGGTACCAAGCGCAACAAAGGTCAGGGCAATCACCGACTCCGGCACGCCCATGCCCTGCGCAATTTTTGTTCCGTTGTTCACCAAAAGATTTGCACCGAACGCGATGCATGCGGCACCGACGACAAGCCATAAAAGATCCCACCAAAGCGGTTTTGCCGGTTTTTCTTCCGCAGACTGCTCTGCGCCTTCTTCTGCGGGAAGCGGCAAGGTCGCGGGCGTGCGTTTCATCTGGAGCACCGTCAGCACCATATATGCCGCAAACAACGCAAGTAACACAAAACCAAGCGCACGGGAATAAGTTCCGCCCGCATAGGCGACACCGGTATAGATTGCTCCTGCGACAAGGAAAAAGCACAACGGCAACCGCATGGCTTTCCGGTCGGCATTCGCCGGACGGACCGTAATCGTAATGGCGGCAATCAATGCGGCATTACAGATCACAGAACCGATCGCGTTTCCATACGCGATCTCTCCATGTCCGGAAAGTGCAGATTGTGCGGAAACCATCACTTCCGGCAAGGTCGTGCCAATGGATACCACAGTCGCGCCAATCAACAGTTCCGGCACATGAAACCGATGCGCGATCCCCGTTGCGGCATCCACAAACCAGTCACCGCCTTTGATCAGCAGCACCAGTCCTACAAAAAACAAAAGAATCGGAATTCCCATTTTTACGTCCTCCTTTTTCGTAAGGCTTCCATCTTATCCGAAGAATACGCCTTTGACAAAAATCTCTATGCCGATCCCAATGAGGATCAGCCCGCCCAAAAGGTTGGCTTTCCATGCAAGATGCGTTCCGAATCGTTTCCCGATCGCAAGACCGGCAAAACAAATACAAAAAGTCACGCTTGCGATAATCAACGCGCACACTGCCGCAAGCGATACCGGATAATCCGCAATGGTAAATCCGACCGATAAGGCATCAATGGAAGTCGCTACCCCCTGCACCATCAAAAGCCCGAAAGACAGCAATGTTTTTTTGATTTCCTCCGGATTTTTGCGGTTATATAACCCCTCAAATATCATTTTCCCGCCAATGTAACAAAGCAACACGAGCGCAATCCATGGAATCAGCTTTTCAAAAGCCGTAAAATACTGTGCGATCGAATGAATACAGATCCATCCGGTCATCGGCATCAGCGCCTGAAAAAACGCAAATACCCCCGCGATGCCGCACATACCGCGCAAACGCATTTTCGGATTTTGCAAACCGTTTGCAAGCGACACGGAAAACGCATCCATCGCCAGCCCGACGCCAAGTAAGGCACTGTTACAAAAAAATAACCAATCCATAAGCGTTCCTCCATCCGGTTTTTTCGGAAAATAAAAAGAGATACCCAAACGGGTATCTGAGAAAAGCCTCATGTACCCCTTTGGATAGGCAATACATGAGTCTCGTAATGGAAAGCAAGCCAGATTCGTTTTACAGAACCGATATGTTGACTTACTGACGTGCCGAAAAGCGGCATCGCCTTACTACTCCCTCATAGGATTGACAGTGTTTTTATTATATCACTTTTTTTACCGTCTGTCAAGGGATGCGCCTATTTTTTTGCAGATTTTCGTTCAAAACGCCGGAAAGCGAAAAAGCCGCTTGACAAAGCCGGCAAAAACGGCTATAATGCTAATAACCTATTGCATTGTTTTCCCGTCCCAAAATTTCATTTCAAAGAAAGGACGTTTTCCCATGGTAACAAAATCCTCCGCACGCACGCTGTTTATGGTGCAACTTGCCATTCTGGAAGCCATCTTACTGATTATGGCATTCACACCGCTCGGATATCTGCAAACCGCATCCGGAATTTCCATTTCGTTTCTCGCATTGCCGGTTGCCGTCGGCGCCGTCATTCTCGGCATAAAAGCAGGTTTGATTTTAGGCCTTACGTTTGGACTGACCAGCTTTATTCAATGCTTTACCGGAGACGCGTTCGGCGCGGCTCTTGTCCAGATCCAACCGTTTTTTACAGCAATCGTCTGCATTGTCCCGCGTTGCCTTGTCGGTGTCGTACCGGCACTTTTGTTCCGCGGGTTGCAAAAAATCAAAAAACTGGACTTTGTCTCCTATACACTGTCCTGTCTTGCCGCTTCGCTGACCAACACGATCGGCTTTCTGGGACTTCTGATTCTGTTTTTTGAAGGGACCGACGCCATGACGGCAATGGGCTTCTCCGCTGGATTTTTGTATATTCTGAAAGTCATCGGCAGTCTCAACGGACTTTTGGAAGCGGCAATCGTTACCGTACTCGGCACGGCAATCTGCAAGGCGCTCTCCGTCTTTGTCCGGAAAAAGACGCCTTCCGCAGAAGAATCTTAAAAGCGATCCCGTATGCAAAAAAGGCGATCCTGTCCGGATCGCCTTTTTCTTTTATTATATTTATCGGATTGATCAAATTGCATCTTCCGATACAATCCGCATGGTTGTGCGACGGGTATCTAAATCGGAATTCTGGATTTCCACCGTCACCCGTTGTCCCAATCGGTAAACACATGCACCGCAGGAAAGCGTCATCCGTTGTTCGTCAAATGCAAAATATCCGGATAAGGACTGAATCGGCACCAGTCCCTCACAGGTATTCTCCAATTCCACAAACAAACCGAACCGCGTCACGCCGCTGATAGTTCCCACAGCTTCGGTGCCAACCATCGTTTGTAAATACATGGTACGATACAGCGCCTCGATTTCCCGCTCGGCGCTTATGACGCGCAATTCATTCTCTGTGGAGATCTGCGCCGCTTCTCTTGCAAAAACCGCAAGAGACGGCATCGCATCAGTTTCCCCGTGCAACATCGCTTTGACGATCCGATGCACCGCAAGATCGGGATAACGACGGATCGGAGAGGTGAAATGACAATACATGCCGATAGCAAGTCCGAAATGCCGGGAAGGGACAGCGGCATATTTGGCTTTCGCAAGCGAACGCAGCATAACAAGAGAAACGACCGGCAAGATTCCTTTTTCCGCCGCTTGAGACAAAATGCCCTGCAACTGCCGCGGCTCGACATGTTCGGTGTTCATGCCTGCGACAGAAAGTCCGAGATTGTGCGCAAACACAGAAAACGTCTGCAATTTTTCCGCAGGCGGATCTTCATGGATCCGGTAAACACAGGGGAGATGCGCTTTGGTCAGCATCGTTGCCACCCCTTCATTGGCACACAGCATAAATTGTTCAATGAGTTTCTCCGCAGTCCCCCGCTCCCGTTTTTCTACGGCGATGGGTTCTCCCGCATCATTCAGCACGATCTTCGCTTCCGCCGTCTCTAACTCCAACGCACCGCGCTGTGCGGAGCGTTTCGCCAGTTTTTCATAAAGCGCTACCGCCGTGGGCAATACATCCGGATACAGCGGCGCATATTTTTCATAATAGACGGAACGATCGCCGTTTTGCAATACATCATTTACCTCTGTGTAGACGCCTCGGATTTTGGAATGCAAAACACTTTCTTCGACCTTACAATCCAAAAGTGCGCCTTCCCTATCCAGAGTCAGCCATGCGCTGAGTGCATACCGATCCACGCCCGGATGCAAAGAACAGCATCCGTTTGAAAGTTCCCGCGGCAACATCGGCACCACCTGATCGGCAAAATATACACTGCTTCCACGCGCCATTGCCTCCGCGTCCATCGGTGTATGCGCGGCTACATATTGCGAAACATCTGCAATATGCACGCCAAGCAAATAGCCGGTTTCGGTTTTTTCCACTGAAATGGCGTCATCCAGATCTTTCGCGTCCGCGCCATCAATGGTAAAGATCATCCGATCCCGCAGATCGCGTCGTCCAAAAACAGAGATCTCCTGCGTACAAACACGCTGTGCCTGCTCCGAAACTGCATCCGGAAACTCTGTACGAATTCCGTTTTCGTATAAAATCGCTTGGTAGTTTGCGGATTTGGTTCCACCGGCGCCAAACACCCGCGTGATCTTTCCGCGCATTTCCCGATTGGCATTCGGGTAATGGGTAATGGTCAGTTCCGCTTTCTCCCCATCCTCACACAAAACGGAATCCGCTTCCGTCACACGGATTTTCTCCCCAAGCCGTGCGTCATCCGGAATCAGCCACAACGCTGTTTTGTGCGTATGCCGTCCATACAAACGCTGTTTGCGCACCGTTCCCACTACGGTGGTGTGCGCACGTTCCGTCACCTCTGTAACCTCTCCAACCGTGCAATCCCTGCCGGGGACAAATCTGCGGGTGATGCGCACCCACACATGGTCGCCATGCATCCCCCCACCTAAGGCATGTTCCGGAATATAGATTTCCCGTACCGCTGTGGAAACGTTCTCTTGCAAGACCTCAGCAAATCCCTGCCCCGTACGATTCAGTCGCAGGACACAGGGCAGAACGCTGCCTCTGCGCCCCGCTTGCGTCCCCTCGGTTGCAATCGGCTTTGTCAAAATCAATTTTCCGTTGGGTGCCAAGCTGACAATGTGCCCTTTTCGCAGTTCGGACAATGCCTTTTGAAATGCAGTCCAAGTAACCCCTCCGTCCGGAGCGATCGCCTGATACAGATTTTTCGGTTTTTCCGCGTGGTACTGCGGCATGCGCATCCAGGACAAAATTTTTTCACATACCACATCGGTATGCTTCCCGCCTGCGCGGTTGTGAGAAACAGGAGTTCTTCCTGTTCGTTTTTGTTTAAATCTTCTGTTTTTGGGCATATGACATCCCTCCTTTTTTCAAAAAAACAGGCATAGCAACTGCTCATGCAATTACTATGCCCCAAATAGGTTGCGTCATTACTTATCCGCCGCGGTGGTCGTGGTGGACGATTCGGTTGTTGTGGTTGCGGTCGTGGTGACTTCACCGGGATTCGCGTCAAAACGGTCGTCCAAGGTCGGGTTATCCGGCTGTACCACATACATCACAATGACAATCAGCGCAAATACGACGGAAATTACGGTGGTCAATCTGGAAAGTACGCGATCAATGCTTTTGGCTTTGGTCTTTCCGAAGAAGGTTTCAGCACCACCGGAAATCGTACCGGACAAGCCGTGGGATTTTCCGTTCTGCATCAGCACCGCCGTTACGACAAATACCGCACCGGCAAGTAAAATCGCGCCGAACACATACATTAAGGCATTCATTTTGATTCCCCCTGAATTTTGTTCCATATGCAATCATGCGTTGCAATTACTGCAATAGTATACCATATCTTTTCCTAAAAAGCAAGCCCTTTTTTCAAAAAATTTATTTTTTTTGAAAATATTCGGAAGTGATTTGCAAAACCGCGAAAAAATCCTTTCCCGAACGACGGCAAGCTCATTTTTCCGTCAGTTCCCGCACCAATTCCAAAACCAGTTCCAGTTGGTGCGGCGTCAGCTTTTTCAATTTTGCAGTCATTTCCTTCAGACGATTCGGATCGGGGGTATCCAGATCAAAAAATTCGCTGGGCGTGACCTCCAAATAGTCGCAAATGTAATAAATACCGGAAAGCGACGGCAGTGCTTTCCCGTTTTCAATGTTATTGATATAGCCGGGATTCTGTCCGATGGAGAGGCTCATATCCCGTGCCGACACACCCTTTTTTTCCCGCAATCTTGCAAGGCGTAGCGCAAAATCCTGTTCGTTCATGGCTTCTCCTCCCTTTTATTCTATTGTAACCCATTCAAATCAAAAAATATTAGATAAAAACCCACATTTCTATTGACATATGGGTTTTTATATGCTATAATGACCGCAATGTAGGAAATAAACTGTTAGCAAGAAAAAATTTGGTTCCGTTGTTCTTTGGAGGGGCATCATGTCTGGCGCAAAGAAAAAAACCATCCGCTATCTTTTTTTACACACGGTGTGCATGCAGCTTTTGGTCGATCTGATCTTCGGGCTGGTTGCAATTCTTGCCTATTTTGCGGAAAGGTACAACGGAATTCTGTTCTTGCTCGGCACCGCCGCTTTTATCGCAATGCTGTTCTGCTTTCTCTGCATCGTGGTATTCCGCAAAGGATTTGGCGTTTCCGTATTTTCCAAAAGCAGAGGGACTGTTGATTTTTCCAACTGCTATACCATTTTCAAGGAAGTCCGCTATTTCTATGGGCGGAGAGATCCCATCACCAAAACCAGACCGATCTATATCCATGAGGAGGAGAAAAAAGCCGGCGGCACCCTCGTGATTGCTTTCCTCGGCAGTTTATTGGTCGGCGTCACCGGCATTCCTACGTTTATAGTGGAGACTGTCCGAATCCTGTTTTCCGATACGCGGCAGGCAGTCTGGGACGAAAGTCGTTCCTTCCTCTCGGAGGAAATTCAAAAAAACGGAAAAATTTCTTTTTTCAAAGCGCCCCTACTCAGCATCAGTATTCTGCTTTTGTTCTCCATGATTTCTTTTTTGGCAGTCGGAATCCTATCCCGCACTTACAGCCCGCCACATCTGCAATTTTATATCACAGAAATGGAATACATTCCAGAAAGCAAAACAAATTGGGCACAGCTGCAACTTGACGGCACCGTAGAAAATACGGGAAAAAAGGCGATCACTTCTGTAGAAGGTACGTTTCTCTTTCAAGATCAGGATGGCAATGTACTACTGACTACAGAAAGAGCGGTTTTTAAAACACCGTTCTCCGCCCCCGGAACCCCAAAACCCGTTTTAGAAAAAGGAACCGTTTGGGAAATCGCGTATTCGATTCCCCTTCTTCCGGAAAAAGAAGCTACACTGCGCATGCAAACTAGAAATCCGGACGACATCGCCGTTTTCTTTTCCGTCACAGAAATTCATTATGCAAACGGTCGGTCTATGGACTACCAAAATCAAAAGATTCCCGTCAAACTCTTGCAAAAATAAAATCCCCGCAAACGGATTGCGCAATCATTTTTTATATATAGAAGGAGGATCATCATGTCTTTTCTCGACAAAATCAAAGGCGCTTTTCAGAAGATCAAGGAGGAAAACGGAAATTTCAAATCGACCATGCTACGGATCAACAGCTCCGGTTTTTACGGTAACGTTAACCGGAAAGTCAAAGACGGTTCGTTCTGGGAGGGTTCCTATCTCAGCATCGAAGGCGCGCAGGGCGTCATTTACGGTTCCCACCAAGAGGACTACCCTTTCCGAAAGGAAACACTGATCTCCTGTGAAAAAACACCGGATAAATCCGTCACCGTTTCCGTCGGCAATACAATCAAACCAGCTGTCCGGTATCTTTTGACTTTTGCCGACGGTAAGACCGCACAAGCGGATATTCTGTTGGAAAAAGAACCGGCATTCAGGCAGTTTCTTGCGCTCGACGTTTGAAAGTTTCCTTGTATCTGCGCAGAACAGGAGCCGGAATCCTTTACGGATTCCGGCTCCTGTTCATGTTTCTTCTGTTCTATCTCTATCACAATGCCTTTCCCGTCCAGGGGTTCGCCCGGGGGCATAACCGAATACCTTTTTATACACACGGTAAAAACCGGAATAATCTGCAAACCCATATTTGGCGCAAGCCGCGGAAATCTTCATCCCTGCACACAGATCTTTTTGCGCAGCAAGCACTTTCTTTTGCAAAATGTACTGTTTCAATCCGATATGCATGGTTTGTGAGAACACATTCTGTACATAAGATTTGGAAAGCATCAACGCTTGCGAAAGTACGTCGGCATTGATCGGTTCGGTCAGATGCTCGGCAATATATCGCAGGATCTCATCCAAAAGCCGGTTATGCTCCGAATCCGCTTTTTCCAGCGCCGGTATCCGATAGGCGGCGTAAATCAAAAGTTCCCGTAGAACGCAAAGCGCCATATCCGCAAAATCCTCCGCAGAACAAAAGGCAGAATAATCATCCAATCGGGTAAAAAACCGACAGAATTCCGGATCGGTCCCAATATTGATTACCTGTTGGGTGGAAAACAAGACTTTTTGGATTGCCGGATGCATCACATCCGGATGAAAATCCACCACAAAATTCTCATAAGGGGCGGAAGCATGCGGAATAACATAGTGATAAGTTCCTTTGGGGATCAAAAGCAAATCGTACGGACGGGGCGTATACAGAATTCCGTCCACATGATACCGGACATCTCCGTGCAAAAACAAGATCATCTCGCAAAACGGATGGATGTGCTTGACATAATCCTCTTTACAAGGGACAGGAACATATTTATGAGAAATTTCATAGACCGGATAACCGGAAGTAACCGTAAACATCATTCTTCTCCATTTTCCGCAAAGTATAAATTCAGCATAACACAAAAAAGTAAAAAACGCAATAGAAAAAAGTAAAAACGGGTATTGTTTTTACTTTTTACTGTGTTATAATGAAAACAATCGCGCGTGGGAGCTTTCCTGCGCCATTTCTAACATTTGCGGAGGCATCAGATCATGAAAAAAATGCGGATTGCCATCATCGGGCAGGGACGAAGCGGCAGAGACATTCACGGTGCATTTTTCCTCTCACCGGAAAATGACTGTGTGGAAGTGGTCGCCGTAGTGGAGGCGCTGGAGCACCGCAGAGCGCGGGCAAAAGCAGAATTTCATTGTCCGGTCTATGCGGATTACCGGGAATTATTCGGCAGAACAGACCTAGACCTCATCGTAAACGCATCCTTTTCCCAAATGCACTACCCCATCACCAAAGATCTGTTGGAACACGGTTTTTCCGTACTGGTAGAAAAGCCGTTCGGACGCAACTATTATGAATGTATGGATCTTTGCCGCACAGCAAAGGAACATTCCGTCACCGTGACGGCATTCCATCAGACGTTATTCACCCCGATTTTCAAAAAAATCAAAGAAATCGTAGCGTCCGGCGTCATCGGAGAGTTGCAGCAGATCAACCTGAAATATTCCGGTTTCTCCCGTCGCTGGGACTGGCAGACGTTACAATGCTGCTGTGCAGGCAGTTTGTACAATTCCGGTCCGCATCCGGTCGGGCAAGGATTGGACCTGATTGGATTTCCGGACGATGTACAGGTCGTATTTGCGGAAATGCATCGGAATCTGACCAGCGGCGACAGTGACGACTTTGCCAAAGTGATCTTGAAAGCCCCCGGCAAAGCCACTATTGATATTGAAGTCATCTGCACGGACGCATTTGCCGATCCGAACACGTTCAAGTTGTTCGGATCCCGCGGCACGATCGTGGCAGGCGGCAATCACTACCAAGTGAAATATCTTATCCCCGGCGAAAATCCGACACGACCGGTCATTCGCACTCCGCTGATGCGGGAGGGAGACGGTTATCCGATGTACTGCTCGGAAACGCTCATCACCCATGAAGAAGCAGGGGAAGTGATCGGAGACGCTTTCAACGTTGCGGTCAAAGATTTCTATCACATGATGTATGACACCATTCTCTGCGGAAAACCGCTGACGATTTCCCCGGAAATGGCGGCAAAAGTGATTTCCGTCATTTCCACCTGTTATCAGCTCAATCCCATGGATGTAAAATTTTAATCGAAAGAAGGAAAATCCAGATGTTTCAAATTGCTTTGTTAGGCTGTGAAAATTCTCATGCGGACGCATTTCTCTCCATGTTGGCAGAAGGAAAATTTCCGGATATGACGGCGGTCGGCATCTACTCTGTGGAAGCGGAAGCGGCGCAAAAGCTTCACGAAAAATACGGGACGCCCATAATGGAACGCTTTGACGAGCTGGTCGGTAAGGTAGACGGCATTCTGGTGACAGCGCGGGACGGAAAATATCATTATCCTTATGCCAAGCCGTATCTTGCGTCAGGAATCCCCATGTTTATTGACAAACCTATCACCTGCGATGGCAAGGAAGCAGTTGCCTTCCTGCGGGAGGCAAAGGCACACGGTGTACGGCTGTGCGGCGGCTCCAGTTGCATCTACCTCAAGGATACGATTGCTTTTGCAGAAGAAGTACAGAAAGGCGAAGCCGGTCCCTATGGGCGCGTGATGGGCGCGTCCGTCTGTGCCCCCATCCAGATGCAAAGCGTCTATGGCGGATTTTATTTTTACGCGCAGTACTTAGTGCAGATCATGATGCGAGTATTCGGAGACGAAATCCTGGCGGTCAGTGCACATTTTGGTACGGATTATGCCGCATGGATTGCAAGATACAAGGATTATGACATCACCGCCTCTTATTCCGGCGCGGGATGGTACTACCATATCTCGCTTTACGGCTCCAAAGCCTGTAAATCCGCAGATCTGGATTTCACCCCCGATGTATACGAGGTGGAACTTGCCCATATGCACGATCTGTTGCTTGGCAAGGAAATGCCACAGTCCTATGACGCGCTGATCCGCCCGGTATTCGTTTTGAATGCCATCGAAAAGGCGACGAAAAGCGGCAAATGGGAACCGGTCGAAATTCAAACAGTCTGACGTCCGAAGGAGAACAGAAAAATGAGAAAAAAAGAACTGACCAAAGACAATCTGCAGTTTGAAATTTACGATACCCGCGCGGAAGCCGGTGCTGCCGCCGCCCAAAACGGTGCCATGAAAATCCGTGCTCTGCTTAAAAAACAGGAATTTGTCAACCTGATTTTTGCCGCCGCCCCCTCCCAAAATGATACGCTTGCGGCATTACAAAAAGAGCCGGATGTGGATTGGGCGCGGTGCCGCGCATTTCATATGGACGAATATGTCGGCTTTCCGAAAGAAAAACCGCAAAGCTTCGGTTTTTACCTGCACGAGCATATTTTCGGCAAGTTGCCGTTTCGGGAAATTTATTATCTGAACGGTGCCAATCCCGATCCGGAAGCGGAATGTGCGCGGTATGCCGCATTATTGGAACAATTTCCGGTAGATCTGGTGTTCCTCGGTATCGGAGAAAACGCGCACATCGCGTTCAACGATCCGTGGTGCGCGGATTTTCATGATCCCAAACGTGTCAAGGTCGTAAAGTTGGATGAGGTCTGCCGCACACAGCAGGTGCATGACGGGTGTTTCCCGTCGCTTGCGGCAGTCCCGACGCACGCGCTGACCTTAACCATTCCTTCTCTGCTCCAAGCCAAGACGCTCATCTGCACCGTTCCCTGCGCAACCAAAGCCGCGGCAGTTTATCATACCGCGACACAAACCGTCTCGCCGGACTATCCCGCCACCGCTATGCGGACGCATCCGGACGCCGCAATGTACTGCGATCTGCAAAGTGGGGCGAAACTGCTGTGAAAACCAGAATTCAAAACGGATTGGTCTTGCGCGACGGGAAATTTTCTTCTGCTCCCCTTTGTTTTGCAAACGGCAAGATCCTTGCAGACGACGGAACCGCCGCAGACCGAGAGATCGACGCAAACGGAAACTATGTCACCGCCGGTTTTCTTGATCTGCATGTACACGGTGGCGCAGGCTATGATTTCATGGACGGAGAGGAAGAAGCATTTGAAAAGATCGCGGCGTTTCATGCAAAACACGGTACAACCGCGCTGTGCCCCACCACGCTCTCCGGTGCACCCGAAGAAATGAATCGGGTATTTGAAATCTATCGCAAGCTGAAGTCACGGGATCGCGCCGGTGCGGATTTTGTAGGACTGCACCTGGAAGGACCGTATTTTGCGCTCTCGCAAAGCGGAGCGCAGGATCCGAAATACGTCCATCCACCGGTGCGGGAGGAATACGAAGCGCTGTTGAATGCAACCGAAGATATTGTCCGTTGGAGCGCCGCGCCGGAAACCGATCGGGATTACGCATTTGCGACCGCGCTACGCAAGCGGAATATTCTTGTCAGCGCAGGACACACGGAGGCAGATTGCAGGCAAATGCTGTGTGCGGCAAAACACGGCTACACACATATGACGCATTTCTATTCCTGTATGAAATCGGTAGAGCGCGTGCACGGGATCCGCATAGCGGGTGCAGTGGAAGCGGCATATCTATGCGATGCCATTACCGTTGAAGTGATCGCGGATGGAATGCACCTCCCGCCAGAGCTTTTGCAATTGGTTTATCAATGCAAAGGCGCAGACAAAACCGCACTTATCACAGATGCCATGCGCGGCGCGGGACTGCCGGACGGCAGTACCACCGTACTGGGAAGTAAAACCAACGGGCAAACCGTTTCCATTGCGCGGGGAGTTGCGTGGATGCCATCCGGCGAAGCGTTTGCCGGCAGCGTCGCCACCACTGATCGGCTGGTACGAACCGTGTCAAAGGATGCGGGAATTCCGCTTGCCGACGCTGTGAAAATGGCAAGTGAAACGCCGGCTCGCATTCTCGGATGCACCCATAAAGGCACTCTTGCCGTCGGAATGGACGCGGACATCGTTATCTTTGACAAACAGATTCAAATGCAAAAAGTTTTTGTCCGGGGGCGGGAAGTTTTTGACCGTTCCCGATCCGAATAAGGAGGATTCTTATGGCAACCTTTTTTCTTTCCGCATTTGCCGATGAAGCGAGCGACAAACTGGAAGGACAAATCGCCGCGCTCAAAAAAGCCGGCATATCGGGAATAGAACCGCGCAGCATCGATGGTCCGATTCTCCAAAAAACAGACAAGGAGCTTTGGGAAATTCACAAGCGTTTCGAGGAAGCAGAGATTACGGTTCCTTCTCTTGGCTCACCGATTGGAAAATATGAAATACAGAAACCATTTGCCCCGCACTTTGCCGATTTCTGCAGAGCTTTGGAAATCTGCAACATTCTTGGAACACACCGGATGCGCATTTTCAGCTTTTACATTCCGGATGGGCAAACTGCCCGTTTTCGGGAGGAGGTGCTGTTCCGGCTTTCCGAAATGCTGAAAAAAGCGGAAGAAGCCGGCGTTACCCTCTGCCATGAAAACGAAGCGGGAATTTACGGGCAAAATCCGGAAGATGTAGCGGATCTGCTCACTGCGCTTCCCAAGTTGCGGGGCATTTATGATCCGGCAAATTATGTTTACTATGGACAGGATCCGGAAAAAGGGCTCTATGCTACGCTTCCTTCTCTTGCATACTGCCACATGAAAGACTGCATGGCAAGCGACCGCGCATTGGTTCCGGTCGGATATGGAGACGGAAAAGTGAAGGAAGCCTTACAGTATATCGATGCGCATATCTCCGGCGAAATCGTACTCACCTTAGAGCCGCACCTGTTCCATTTCGGTGCATACGACCAATTTGACGGACGTGCGCAAAAGCACCGTTTTGCCTTTCAAAGTTCCGAAGAATCCTTTGCTTTTGCGGCAGACGCACTGAAGCATCTGCTTGCAGAGATTGGACATCCCGTTCAAAACGGACGCGGCTGAATCTAAGCAAAAATCCGTGAGGACTTGGGGGAATCCCCCAAAAGTCCTCACGGATTTTTGCTTTTCGTTTCCTCACACTCGGACAATGCGAGTTCGGTAAGCATTCGTTTGGTTTGCGCCGAACGGGCTTCCGTTACATTTTGATTTGCCTGTAACTCTCGCACGCTTCGCTTGACTCCGCCGCAAAACAACAGACGAAACCATCTGCGGACTTCATAGAACGGCAACAGCCACTTGTGTTTTCCCAAGGAAGGATAGTAGAATTTCAGGCTTTCATACGGCAGCCAAATGCGGGAAAGCGCATAGCGCAGTTTGCCGCCTTTTTTCACCTGCCAGACCATCACGCTATTCTCCACGGTGCCATACACACCGCCGGACAGGATATAGTCCTGCATCCACTGCGTCAGTTCCGTTGGTTTTTCCACGTCCGCACCAAACCACAGATCGGCAAGCTTTTTCGCCGCATCCGCAAAGCGTATCAGTCCGCCGGCTCGCAACAAAGCGTTTCTTTTTTCCTCGTCATGCGGTATGCGATGCTCTAACAGCCATAAATCCAAGAACGGACGCACCCCGCATCCGCCGTTCTGAAAATGCTTTGCCATATGTGCAATATGATAATAGTTGAACATTTCCTCCCGAAATGCCATTTGATACGGCGTATCGGTCAAAAGTGCAAAATCCCACACATCCGTCAATACCTGCTCCGCTTTTTCAACGATATTACTTTCCAAAAGGCTGTAATGCAACTCCAAATGAACGCCGCTTTTGGAAAACAATCCGACATCATGCGATCCCTGCGTTTTCTTCTCGTACGCAAGCGTATTCTGTAAAAGCGCCGTGGCTTTTGCAAGATCCGTGTCATGGATCAAAATATCTATATCACAACTGGTACGCATCCACGGCGCAGGATAAGCCGCGCGGATCACCGCGCCTTTTAAGGGGATATACGAAATTTGCGCATCTGCAAGCAGTGCTTCGATCCGCTGTAATTCATACCGGATTTTTTCATACCGGTGTACCGCCGAAAAGATCTGTTGCTGACACTTCCCGATCCACACGGCATTCTCTGTCAACGAAAGATCCAGTACCGCCTGTGCAGTCAAATGCGCAAGATCGTGCGCTTTGGCAAGCCGGAACAGATCGGTCAGTTGATCGTCTGTCAGCTGCGCCGGGACAGGTGAAATCGGTTTCCCGCAGACCACAAAGGCAATCAGGCGCATCATAAGCTGTTCTATGGGCTCCATGCTGTTCTCCTTTACGCTTTTACCGGATTTCCTTGAATGGTCAGCATTACATATTCAGAGCGGCATCCGGTTTTGAAATAGATTGCCCAGTCGGAAATACCGGAAGTGACAATAAAATCGGTATTCTGCCGTCTGGTTCGTCCATATACACTATCATTGCCCCCCACATGGAACCATCGCATAAACTGCACCATGGGGATCAACTGCCCGCCATGCGTATGTCCGGAAAGTACCAAGTCCACTCCAGCCCTTGCCTGCGCTTCATAATCATGCGGTTGATGATCCAATACAAGCATAAACTTTTCGGCATCCAAATCTTTGCACAAATGTTCCATGTCCGCACGGCCATTTTCCGCACGTGTTTCTTCGGAGGCATCCTGCCGTCCGACTAAGTAAAATCGTCCGTCAATTTCCACCGTTTCATCCTGCAAAACCGTGACGCCGTTTTTTTGCAGTTCCGCCACCAAATCTTCGCCTGTATAACCGCGCGCACCGTTTGCATAAAGCCCTTTATCATGATTCCCGAATACAAAATACACGCCATACGGAGTATGAAGATTGCCAAGCGCACGACAGGAAGCAATCATATCCTCTTTGGTGGTGCTTTCATCCACAAAATCTCCCACGATCACGACAAGATCCGGTTCTTTTGCCTGAATTTCTTCCAGATAAGCGGCAAAACCGTCTGCATGAAAAGTCGTGCCGAGATGAGAATCCGCCAACATTGCCACTTTCAGATCACCGACGCACTTCTCCGTTTTGATTCTATAATCGGTCTGCCATACATGCACCGCCTGTACATATCCGATTGAAAGGTATCCTACGGTCAAAAGAAGGGCAATTCCTGCGCTGATCGGATACCGAAATGACTTTTTCCGGATTTTTTGCAACAAAAAGCAGAGGAATTTTGCAAACAGCCAGAATAACGTTAGATGTACAAAAATCAAAAGCGCATTCACGCCGCCGCTCCAAAGCCACAGCCCCATGAATACAACCAACACTGCGGCTACACTGACTGCCCACGCCGTTATTTTGTTTTTTTGCCGCAACGGAAGAAGCAAACAAAGCCGATGAATCTCAACGACAAGAAATACAACCGCTGCCAGTGCCGCAAGGCTCATGCCCACAAAAAACAATATCCACAGCACAACACATTCCCCCTCTCACCGTATGGAATTCCTTCTACTGCTCTATGCTTCGGATCGCGCTTACAATGTAAATTATATCATCCGTTCCCCCGCTTTGTCAAGAGGCGGACAGAGAAACTCCGCAAAAAGAAAAAGGAAAAAAGATTGACAAACCTACATTTTCGTACTATAATGAGAGTAGGATGGTATGTTATTTTCCCAAATGTCAAAAATTGTGCATCCGGACAGAACCATCCCTGCATGCGCAAGAAAGGAACCTATGAAAAACGCAAAACCGAGTCTGTGGAAAAAGTTTGTTTCCTTTGCCAAATCCATTTGGCAATCCTGCAAGAATATCAAAACGCTGTTGCTTTTCTTCGTGGTAGTGGCAGTCGTATATGCACCGGTTTGGGCGGGATTCCTGTTGTATGGGATTTTCGGGTTCCGTTGGTGCTTCCATATGGCAACGGTTTGCTTTGCATTTTGGGCTGGTCCCTTTACTCCGTTTTTTCCTTTTTGCATTGCCGTCACCTTGTTTTTGAAAAAGCTGATGTCCAACTGGAAGAAAAGACGCCATGATCCAAAGAAAACGTCTGCCGACGCAACCGATTCTTCCCTTGCTTTTCATGGCAGCTCTTCTACCGATGCGGAAAAAAAAGTCCCTCCAAGGAGGGAAAAAGAAGAAACAACCATCGGACATCTGCCGTCTGCATGCGGCAGAATGACACAAACATCCTTGGAATCATCCGTAAATCAAAATCGCTCATAAAAAGGAATCCCGCGCCGGCGGCTCCGATGCAGTAATCAAGGTATATATGGGAATACCCAATCCACGGCTGAGTGGATTTCCAACATGCATAGAAGTATTTGGGCAACCCGTTTCCATGCGGCAAAGCGTTTTTTCTCTGACTCCGCTTTGCCGTGCTAATTTTTCCTGCAACAGCCGCAGTTTTATTCGCATATAACGCATACTGGTTTTATTCGTAATCCGTTTCATAGAAGATAACCACCTTTACAGTCAAAACAGTCAAAAATCAGGATGCCTTTAGGATACCACAAAATCCGACAGGGTACAATGGCGTACAGGGTATATGCCTGCTGTTTTTGAAAATCGGTGTCGCATAAGCCAAGCTCCTGTCAAAAAGAGAAATTTCACAAAAGCCATGAAAAAACCGCGGGCACCAGTCCGCGGTTTTGTTTTTATCGAGAAAAGGGCACTTCTTCTGCCGGGCGGATATGATAAAGACTTTTGAATTTATTTTCATCCGTTTCTACCACCAGGGCATAGGCAGGAACGCCAAGTGCCTGACTGAGCTTCTCCAACATATCCGTGGAGGTGTTCTGACAATAAGATTCAATCCTGCAAATGGTCTTTTGCGTCGTTCCGGTTCTACGTGCCAGTTCCTGTTGCGTCAGATGCAAAAAGATCCGGATATACCGCACATTATCACCGATGATTTTTCTGATACACATAACATTTACCTTTCTTTCTCCTAACGGTAAGTCCATTTTATCATGTAAATCTGGAATTCTCAAGGTCGTAGAGGGTATAAAGCGAATTTTTGAGAAAAGAATTCCGCCTACACCTGTAGCCATGCGGCAATTTCCAAATAAGCCACGCTCTCCAGCATGAGCATACAAGGTTTTGTCAAAATCATCTTGGGAAATGTTCTATAATATGCTCGCTTCAGTCTGCGTCCCGTTGCAAGCAGTAGCGATTCTCATATTCGGCAAAATAACGATTGAATTCCGCTTCATGACTGTCCTTGATATTGTGCAGATATTCATGCGTATCAAACTGATCCAAAGCCAACTCAATCATGGCAACCGCGATATTGGAACAGTGGTCTGCAATCCGCTCATAATTGGTCAGCAGATCGTTAAATACAAAGCCGTGATCCAAGGTGCAGTTGCCGGACTGGATCCGTTTGACATGTTCGATCTTAATTTCATCGCAAAGATCGTCAATGACTTCTTCCAACGGTTCTACCCGTCTTGCAAGGGAAAGATCGTCACTGGTAAATGCGTCGGTCGTCAGCACCACAATTTCCGCCACAGCGGATGCCAACACATCCAATTCCGCATTTGCCGAAGCGGAAAATTCCAATTTCTTTTCATGGATTTCCCGCGCCGTTTCCGAAAGATTTACCGCGTGATCTCCGATCCGTTCAAAATCGCTGATGGTATGCAGGAATTTAGAGATCTCACGGCTTTGATCGTGAGAAAGATCCGTACCGGTCAACTTTACAAGGTAGGTACCGAGCTTATCTTCGTAACGGTCGATGACATCCTCTTTATTCTGAATTTTCTGATACCCTTCTTCGCTGTAACAATGCAGGAGCGCGAAAGCGCGCGAAAGATTTTTCCGGCTTTTCCGTGCCATGGAACAAACCGCCGCGCGGCTTTGCTCCAGTGCCAAGGTCGGATGGGCAAGGAAACGTTCCTCCAGCCGATCCATTTCCGCAGTTTCTTCCAGGTCCTCCGGATTATCTTTGAACAACCACACAACAATCTTTTCCAAAAGTCCGGTAAGCGGTGCAAGCAATACCACCGTGGCAAACCGAAATACCGTATTGATGAGGGCAATATCTACCATATCGACCGTCATGGTCATAAAAGAAAAACCGACAAATGCGTTTACCGTATAGAACACAACGGACCATACAATCACGCCGATCACATCAATCAGCAAATAGACAAATGCCGTTCTGCGCCCATTCACACCGGCGCCAAGTGCAGAAAGCAACACCGGTACCGCCGCGCCGATGGCAATGCCCATGATGATCGGGAAAGCAACTTCAAAGCTGATGACACCCGTAATGGACAGCGCCTGCAAAATACCGACCGTTGCGGACGCACTTTGCAACACGCAAGTAATGAGCATCCCTGCCAGAATGCCAATCATCGGATTGGAAAAGGTCGTGAGCATATGTAAAAACGCAGGACTGTCACGCAAAGGTTCCACCGCCGCAGACATCGCGGACATACCGGTCATTAAAATCGCAAATCCCATCAGAATTTCCCCGATGTGCTTGCGCATCCGGTTTTTGCAGAACATCGTCAGCACAATACCGATAACCGCAACAACACCCGTCAATGTTGCGGTGGACAGCAGTTTCACCCAAGTGGACGTGCCGGTACCGACATCGGACAAGCAGATAATCCATCCGGTCACACTGGTTCCGAGAATGGCGCCCAACACGACGCCGATTGCCTGCCGCACCCGCATCATACCGGAATTTACAAATCCCACAACCATGATGGAAGTTGCGGACGAGGACTGAATCACCGCCGTCACGCCGGTTCCAAGTAAAACGCCCCGTAACGGGGTACTGGACAACCGATACAACACCAATTCCAACTTACTTCCGGCAACACTTTTCAAACCGTTCCCCATCAGCATCATGCCAAACAGGAACAAGGCTACTCCACTGAGTAACGCAATTACACTATCCATACGACTCCATCCTGTATGTTTTTTTCACTTCATTTTTTCTTCACATAATACAGTATAACACATATGAAACAGAAAAGAAAGTGATTTCTCGATTTTTTTCGATTTTGTAACTTTTGCCTAAAAACGAGCAAAAAAACAAAATCAAATTTAGGAATGGATCGTAGGATTTTACTTATAATGTACCGGTGCGGATACGGGCAATGGCTTCTGTCTCTCCAATGACCGGAATCCCCTGTTCGGTGAGCAGGGCGGCGGTAACGCCGTCGCCCGCTGTCAACGTATGCGTAAAAGTACCGTCATAAATTTCTCCTTTTCCGCAGGAAGGACTGCGCTCTTTCAAAATCGCAAGTGCACAGCCCTCCGATTTCGCAATCAACAAAGCGGCGTATGCGCCACGCTGGTATGCGTCGCTGACATCCGCACCGGCTGCATTTTTTACGCTTCCGTCTTTCTGCCGCTCAGCAGGCAAACGGGGCGTCGGCAAGCCGCCGGCTTCTTCCGGACAAATCGTCAAAACCGTATGCCGGTGGCAAAGTTCCCGTATTTCTCGGATGGGTTTGGATGCGCCGTCATAACGGCACATTTCACCGATCAGACATGCACTGATTAAAATTTTCATATTTTTTCTTCTCTGCTTTCTTTTACAAATTTTACACCCAAGCGTACCGCTGCTCTTTATTCGGGGTGACGCTGTTTTTGACGAAGTAATAACAATAAAAATCCACCCGCATAGC
>DLLB01000093.1 GCA_002477905.1 Clostridiales bacterium UBA7573
GCGTCATTACGCGGGAATTGCCGGATGCGGCACGGGAAACATTGCTCGTATTAGACGCCACCACCGGTCAGAATGCCGTGTCGCAGGCAAAAGCCTTCAAAGACGCCGCCGACATTACAGGACTTGTGCTGACGAAACTGGACGGAACCGCCAAGGGCGGGATTGTATTCTCGATCAAAGAAGAATTGAATATTCCGGTCAAATTCATTTGCGTAGGCGAGCAGGCAGAGGATCTGCAACGCTTTGACGCCAAAGAGTTTGTCGCGGCGCTGTTTGACTAAGGAGGAGCCGATGCAACTGGTAGTCGCTTCCCGCAATCAGAAAAAAATTGCGGAATTACGCACAATGCTTGCCGCGCTTTGTCCGGCTGTCACATTACTTTCCTTGGACGACATTCACTTTACCGAGGATACGCCGGAAACCGGCACTACGTTTATCGAAAACGCGCTGATAAAAGCCAACGCCATCACTGCAAAAGGATACATCGCGGTAGCGGACGATTCCGGCTTATGTGTAGACGCGCTGAACGGCGCGCCGGGCATCTTCTCTGCGCGATATGCCAACGATCACGGGAATGACGCGGCAAACAACGCAAAATTGCTTCATGCATTAGAATCGGTAGAACTGCCGGCACGCACCGCGCATTATGCCTGCGCCATTGCCTGCACGTTTCCACACGCGGAACCGATTGTGGTGACCGGTAGATGCGACGGGGTGATCTTACGACAACCGCGTGGAAATAACGGTTTTGGCTATGATCCGTTATTTTTCGATCCCACTTATCAAAAGACATTCGCGGAGCTTTCGGGGGAAGAAAAAGCCGCCGTCAGCCATCGCGGAAAAGCCATGCGCGCGTTTGCAAACGCGCTGGCAGAGCGGCTTGCCGCGCTCGGAAAGGAGTCTGTATGACCAGTAAACAACGCGCCTATCTGCGGGGACTTGCTTCGCAGATCGACACCATCTTTCAAATCGGGAAAGGCGGCGTAACCGAGGAAATCCTTCGTCAGCTTGACAATGCGCTGGAAGCGCGGGAACTGATTAAAGTCCGCGTGTTGGAAACCTGCGAATATTCTGCAAAAGAAGCCGGCGACGGCATTGCAGATGCTTTGGACGCGGAAATGGTGACGGCGCTTGGTTCCCGCTTCGTGTTATACAAACCGTCCAAAAAGCACAAAAAAATAGACTTATCCGCCATTTGAGGAAATCGCGGCATGAAAACAACTCACCACCAGCGGATCGGAATTTACGGCGGTACCTTCGCACCGGTCCATTACGGGCATTTGCGTGCGGCAAAAGCGTTTCTCACGCAGTTTCAGTTGGACCGTCTATTGTTTATGCCGGTTGGAATTCCCCCGCACAAACAGCTGGATTTTCAGGACGATCCGCAAGCGCGCTTGGAAATGCTCCGTCTTGCAACAAACGCCTGTTTCAAAGACACGCGGATAGAAGTCAGCGATTATGAAATTTCCCGTGCAGGAAAAAGCTATACTTATCAGACTGTCGAAGCCTTTCTGCGAAAAGACCGGACCTTATTTCTGTATATGGGAACGGATATGTTTCTCTCTTTTGACCAATGGCGATTTCCAGAGCGTATCTGCGCCGGGGCGCATTTAGTCGTAGCGCGCAGAGAGCAGGAAGAAGCCAAAGCATGTCAGATAGAAGAAAAACGGCGGCAATATCAGCGGGATTATCACGCGGAAATTCACATTTTGGAATTGGAACCGTTTGTGATTTCTTCCACTGAAATCCGACAGAAACTCCGAAATCATGAATCCGTCACGGATAAAATTCCGTCCTGTGTACAAAACTATATCTACACCCACGGCTGTTTCGGCGTTTCGCCGCTCACAAATCTCCCCTCCTAAGGAGCTCCTATGGATTTACAACCGCTCATTCATTCGGTGGAATCCACACTACACGGCAATCGCCTGCGCCACACCTTTTCTGTCGAAACGTGTTGCGTCCGGCTGGCCGCAATTTACGGATTTTCCGAAAAACAAACGCAAAAACTACGCATCGCCGCTCTGCTCCACGATATTACCAAAGAGCTGGATTTTCCCGCACAGATGGCGTTATGCAAGCAATACGGGCTTTCTCCCACAAAGGAAGAATGCGCGGCACCGAAAACCCTGCATGCCATCACCGGCGCGGCACTTGCGCGGGATCGTTACGCCGCTTATACAGACGAAGAAATCTGCGAAGCGATTCGCGTACATACCGTCGGCAAAGCCGGCATGTCCTGTTTTGACAAACTGCTCTATCTTGCCGACTTTATTGAGGACACCCGCACCTATGAGGATTGTGTCCGGTTGAGAGAATTTTTCTACCATGGCATTTCACAGGGAATCGATCCGTTTTTACACCTTGACCGCACCATGATCTATTCCTTTGATCTCACCATTGCCCTCCTACTTAAAGAATCCGCAGTCATTGCCCCGCAAAGCTGTGCGGCGCGCAACGATCTGCTCATTCAAATTGCACATTAGGAGGCTCCTATGCATCACACACGCAAACGTCACCCCGCTTTGATTTTGGTTTCCGTTCTGATCCTCTCGCTTTTCGTAACAATTCTGGCATTTCTCTTGCACACGCCGTCCTTTTCTTCCGACACACCACCGGCTCTGCCCGCATCGGAATCTCAGGATGCGCCCATGCTGACCGGAACGCGAAAGGCAGGACAATATCAATTTTTACTCATCGGACGTGACCGTGCCAGTTTCTGCACGGATGTGATGATGCTTTTCACCTATGACACTGCCGCGCAAAAGCTGACTTGCTTACAGTTGCCGCGCGACACCTATGTTTCCTATGCCAAAGCGACGCGCCTGAACGCGGTATTCGCACAGGGCTATATGGCGGCAAAAAAAAGCGGTGCAGATGCCGCACAGGCGGAACGCGCCGGTGTGGAAGCGCTCCGCGATCTCATCAGCCGCCAGTTCGGACTTCCCATTGATTTCACCGCTCTGCTCTATTTGGATACCTTTGCAAGTCTGGTGGATCAGTTGGGCGGCGTCCGTGTAGATGTACCGTTTGCCATGCATTACGACGATCCGACGCAAAATCTGCATATTCATTTGGAACCCGGAGTGCAGGTATTGGACGGCAAAGCCGCTGAGGGATTTATCCGGTTCCGGAAAACCAATCAAGCGGGCGCAGTCGGCTATACGATGGGCGATCTCGGCCGGGTACAGGTACAAAAACTCTTTCTTGCCGCGCTCTTTGGAAAGATCAAGGAGCTGACGCCGCAAACTGCCGTAGCCCTAGCCAAAACCGCCATTACAGAAGTCACCACCGATCTATCTGCAAAAGACTGTGTGTATTTTGCACGGCACTTGCTTTCACTGGATTCCTCCGCACTCACCATGCTGACATTGCCGGGATGGATGGGCGGGGGCGCATATAATCTCAGTCGTGCGGACACGCTATCCATTCTGAACACCTATTTTGCTGTGTATGAAGCTGCCTATACGACAGACACCTTTGATCCAGGCTTAGCTTTCTGCAACCAAAAAGCCAAAGACGCCTCTGCCATTTATTACGGTCATGGCGCAGATCCGCAAATTTTTGACGCAAAATCCCTTTTGGAAAACGGCTTCTCCGATGGAGAGCTTGCTTTGCACAAACATTGAACTATGCCAAAAAAGAGGCGCATGCCTCTTTACATATACAGAAAGGATGAACGTTTTACCTATGACAGAAACAGAACTCGCAACCGCGATCGTCAAAATCCTTGACAGCAAGAAAGCGCGGCGCATCCGCCTATTGTCCGTCGCGGATCAAACGTCCCTCACCGATTATTTTGTCATCTGTGAAGGAACCTCCCGTACGCATATCCGTGCCCTTGCCGATGAAGTGGAATATCAGCTCGGACTGCTTGGAATCTCGCCGCTGCACATCGACGGGAACCAGGAAGCCGCATGGAGGGTCTTGGATTATGCGCATGTCATGGTGCATATTTTAGACCGCGACCAACGGGAATATTACAATCTGGAAAAATTATGGCACGGAGCGACGGAGATCGATCTGTCAGAGATCCTTGCCGCGCAGGAGCCGAAATCCCCGCAAACCGACACCCCTAATCTGTAACAGAAACGGAGAAAGCATATGAAATACGATTTTCAGCAGATCGACAAGAAATGGCAGGACATTTGGGAAGAAAAACAGGCATTTGTAGCTTCCGAGGATCACACCAAACCCAAATATTATACCCTGATTGAATTCCCCTACCCGTCCGGACAAGGATTACATATCGGGCATCCGCGTCCGTATACGGCGATGGACATTGTATCCCGCTACAAGCGGATGCAGGGATATAACGTCCTGTTCCCCATCGGGTGGGACGCATTTGGACTACCTACAGAAAACTATGCGATAAAAAATAAGATTCATCCCGCCATCGTCACAAAAAACAATATTGCACACTTCAAATCCCAGTTGAAGCAACTTGGATTATCCTTTGACTGGACACGGGAGATCAATACCACCGATCCCTCTTACTTCAAATGGACGCAGTGGATCTTTATTCAGATGTTCAAAAAGGGACTTGCCTACAAAAAAGAAATGGCAGTCAATTTCTGCACCTCCTGCAAATGCGTGCTGGCAAATGAAGAAGTCGTCAACGGCGTTTGTGAACGCTGCGGCAGTGAAGTCGTCCGGAAAGTGAAAAGCGAATGGATGCTGAAGATCACCGCTTACGCCCAGCGACTGATCGATGATCTGGACGGATTGGACTTCATTGAGCGCGTGAAAACGCAGGAGATCAACTGGATCGGGCGTTCAGAAGGTGCGGAAGTCAATTTTATGACAACGGCAGGAGAACCGATCACCGTTTATACCACCCGTCCGGATACGCTGTTTGGCGCGACCTATATGGTAATGGCGCCGGAGCACGCGCTGGTTACAAAATGGAAAGATAAGATTCAGAATTTTGCCGAAGTAGAAGCCTATCGCGCGGAAGCCTCTCATAAATCAGATTTTGAACGAACCGAATTGGTCAAAGAAAAGACCGGCGTCCGTCTTTGCGGCGTAAACGCCATCAATCCGGTAACCGGAAAAGAGATTCCGATCTTCCTCTCCGATTACGTTCTTGCAACCTATGGCACCGGCGCGATCATGGCAGTTCCGGCGCACGATACCCGCGACTTTGAATTTGCAAAGAAGTTCCATTTACCGATTGTGGAGGTCGTTGCGGGCGGGAACGTAAACGAAGCTGCCTTTACCGATGTAGAAACCGGAAAGCTCTGCAACTCCGGATTCCTTAACGGCATGGAAGTGTCAGACGCGAAAAAAGCCATGATCGCCTATTTAGAGGAAAAAGGAATCGGACATAAGAAAGTAAACTTCAAGCTCCGCGACTGGGTATTCTCCCGGCAACGGTATTGGGGGGAACCCGTGCCGCTGGTAAAGTGCGAAAAATGCGGATGGGTACCGCTGCCGGAAGAATCGTTGCCGCTATTGCTTCCGCAGGTCGATCACTATGAGCTGACGGATGACGGCGAATCGCCGTTATCCAAAATGACGGACTGGGTTTCTACCACCTGCCCGTGTTGCGGCGGTCCCGCCAAACGGGAAACCGATACCATGCCGCAGTGGGCTGGCTCATCCTGGTATTTCTTACGGTATTGCGATCCGCACAACGACAAAGCCTTGGCTTCGGAGGAAGCGCTGGACTACTGGATGCCGGTGGATTGGTATAACGGCGGTATGGAACATGTAACGCTTCATTTGCTGTATTCCCGCTTCTGGGCAAAATTCTTGTATGACCTTGGCATTCTGCACTGCAAGGAACCGTATTTGAAGCGTACCGCGCATGGCATGATCTTAGGGGAAGATGGGCAAAAAATGTCCAAGTCCCGCGGCAATGTCATCAATCCGGACGAGATTATCTCGCAGTACGGCGCAGATACGCTCAGATTGTATGAAATGTTTATCGGTGACTTTGAAAAAGCCGCGCCGTGGTCGCAATCCAGCATCAAAGGCTGCAAACGGTTTATCGATCGCGTAGCCGCCATGACCGATCTGGTCAAGGGCAACGGTGTTTCCCCAAAGTTGGAAGTTTCCTTCCACAAGACCATCAAAAAGGTATCCGAGGACATTATGGCAATGAAATTCAACACTGCGATCGCGGCGTTGATGACGTTGACCAATGAGATTTATGAAAACGGATCCCTCACCCGTGAGGAATTTGAAATCTTCTTGAAACTGCTCTGCCCGTTTGCACCGCACATCACCGAGGAGATCTTCCAAAGCCTCGGCAACACAACGCTGCTCTCGCTTTCCCCGTGGCCGACTTACGACGAAAGTAAGACTGTCGATGCTTGCGTGGAAATCGTTATGCAGATCAACGGCAAGCTCCGCGGCACCTTGACCATCGCAAAAGACGCAGACAAAGATACCGTGTTACAAGCAGTCAGGGCAGACGCCAAAATCGCGGAAGCGATTGCCGGAAAAACCGTGGTAAAAGAAATCTTTGTCCCGAATAAACTGGTGAATCTCGTCATAAAATAAATTTATGGGAAGATTTTGCGGCTTTTTTTCAGATAAGACTTGACAAATCCCAAATCTTCCTGTATAATATCTTTTAGATTTGAGAATTATTTTCTCTTTGCCTGATCGCGGAGGGAGGGATTGAGAATGGCAGAAGTTAGAGTCAAGGAAAACGAGTCTTTGGAAAGCGCACTGCGCAGATGGAAACGTGCTTGCGCGAAATCCGGCGTTTTGCAGGAAGTTCGCAAGAGAGAGCACTATGAGAAGCCCAGCGTAAAGCGCAAGAAGAAATCCGAGGCAGCCAGAAAGCGCAAGTTCAAATAATTTGCGTTTACTTATCGCACGGATTCGCATTCACACAAACAAAAAGTACGCAGAATGAGATCGTTTTGCGTACTTTTTTATTTTTTGCTTACCTCCCCCCTGACATAGGCTAAAACCCAATGGGACCACATAAAAAACGAGGTATTCGAACAACGATTTTTTCAAATCCTCTTGACATTTCAAGCAGGGCATGATATAATACGCATGATATATAACATATGCTATATAAGGAGGATTTATGCCGCCGACTCCAAAGATCAGCCAGGAAGAAATCCTTTCCGCGGCGTTTACACTGGTACGCACACAGGGCATCGACGCGCTCGGCGCGCGGGCGTTGGCGAATACGTTGCATCTGTCCACCCAACCGATCTTCAGCCATTTTCCCACAATGGACGCCTTAAAGCAAGCCGTCTACGAACTGGCGCAAAAAGCTTATCAGAACGCGCTGGAACAAGCGGTAGAAGCCGCACGACTTGCACATACCCCGCTCTACAAAGCAACCGGACTTGCCTATATCCGATTTGCGCGGGATGAACGGCATTTGTTTCACTGGTTGTTTATGCGTGACCGCAGTGCGGAAACGATTTCGGAAGATGCAGATTCCATTGCCCCCATTCTCCAGATTTTGCAGGCACAAACCGGACTGGACCGCGACACGGCTTACCGTCTGCATCTGGAAAGCTGGATTTTTGTTCACGGCTGTGCCACCATGCTTGCCACCGGCTATTTACCGTGGGACGACGCCCAAATTGATCTGTTTTTACGCGATATGTATCTAGGATTCAGCAATTACTTTATCTCTCAAAATCCAAAACCGCAAAAGGAGTCTTGATCATGGAAATCCTTTCTGTTTCGCATTTAACTAAAGAATATCCGCAATTCACCCTCTCCGATGTCAGCTTCTCCTTGGAGGCAGGACGGATTATGGGCTTGATCGGACGCAACGGCGCCGGAAAGACCACAACCCTGAAATCACTGCTACATCTGGTACATCCGACTTCCGGTGAAATCCGCTTCTTCGGGGACACCTTTGCCGAAGCGGAAGAAAAGATCAAACAACAAATCGGCTATGCCGTCGGCGGCACCCATTACTATCCGCGTGCAACAGTGGGAACCCTTGCAGCCATGACTGCAACATTTTATCCGAACTGGGATGACAAATTGTACCGGATGTATTTAGAGCGGTTTTCTCTTTCCGAGTCCAAGCGGCTACGGGAATTATCCGAAGGAATGAAAGTGAAATTTTATCTGACGCTTGCGCTTTCTCATCACGCAAAACTCCTATTATTAGATGAACCAACCAGCGGGTTGGATCCGGTTTCCAGAGAGGAATTGCTTGAAATTTTCTTGGAGCTTGCCAAAGACGGGACTGCCATTCTCTTTTCCACCCATATTACTTCTGATTTAGAGAAATGTGCGGACGACATCACCTATCTGCGCAAAGGAAACGTAGCGGAAAGCGGTACCATGACACAGTTGCTGGATAAATACCGGCTGTGCAAACTGGACGTAACACAAAACTTTCCCGCCGTGCGCCTGTATGGTATTTCTCACAGTAAGCAAGGCGACACCGGACTTCTTCTCACGCGAGACGCGGCGCAGCTCCCGCCCGAACAGTTACAGATTCCAAGCTTACAGGATCTGATGGTTCATTTGGATAAGGAGGATTCGGAAAAATGAAACGGCTTTTTTATAAAGAATGTACGCTGTCTGCCATGCCATTGACCTTTTGGTTCCTTGCATTTACGGCAATGACTCTGATTCCAGGATATCCGATTTTAGTCGGCGCTTTTTTCATTACCCTCGGTATATTTTATTCTTTTCAAAGCGCGCGGGAAGCAAATGACATTCTGTACTCTGCCCTGCTCCCGATTCGCAAGCAGGATGTGGTAACCGGAAAATTCCTGTTCTGCATCGCGGTAGAGGGGATGGCATGGCTTCTGTTCTGTGGATTTACACTGCTGCGGATGACAGCATTCGCTTCTGCCGAAGTTTATGTAACCAACGCCATGATGCCCGCCAATCTGATCTTCCTTGCCGACATTCTGCTGATGTACGCGCTGTTTCATCTGTTGTTTTTACGGGAATTTTTCCGCACCGCCTACAAAATCGGCAAACCGTTTTTGTGCTACTGTATCGGTGCGATGCTGTGGATTGGGATCGGGGAAACCTTGTCCCATATTCCGGCGCTCACTTTTCTGTGTGCGGTTCGCGGAAAAGACTTGCTTTGGCAGGCCGTTATCCTTGCGGGAAGTCTGTTGATCTATCTTTTGGTGACATACTTTACCTATCGCGCAAGTGTGCGTGATTTTGAACAAATTGATTTGTGAATTCTAAAAAAAGCCGTCGGAATCGATTTGATTCCGACGGCTTTTTATGTCTTACAAAGCTTTCGGTAAGCAGATGGAGGATTGCCCATCTGTCGGCGAAAGCACTTGATAAAGTAACTCAGATCGTCAAAACCCACCCGTTGTCCGATCTCCGTTACAGACAAGTCGGTATTCTCCAAAAGTTGTACCGCCTGCAAGATCCGTATCTGCGCAAGATATGCGTGAAACGGCATACCGGTCGCGCGTTTGATCAGCGCGCTGACATAATTCGGATGAAATCCAAACTGTTTACCGAGCCGGGAATTGGTCATTGGCTCCGCATAGTGCGTTTGTAAATAGGACAACAGCTCCTGCACACTTTGTATCTGTGCATTTTTGGCAGTGTGCGGCAATGTCTCCGTGCGGACTGCGTCTAGAATCACGATTTTGAGGAGCGCGCTCATTTGCGTCTGCGCATAGAGGATTCCCTGACAAAATTCCGTTTCGATCCGCCGCAGATACGGTTCTGCCGCCGTTTTGCCAGGTATATACAACGTTTCCTCCAATGCCGGACACGCAGGAAAAACCGGCTTTGCCCGCAGTTCAGAGACTTGAAATTGCGCTTTATGTTGTGGGGACAGAATCCCCCGATCCCGTTCCGCAGGTAAGGTATAGTCGAAATTCAACACAAGATACCGTACTTTTTCCCCTGCACCGACGCGGTTGGTATAAGGAATCCCCTGTGCAATCAGCAAAAGGGAACCGACCGGCATCGGATACACCCGATTTTGACATAAAATTTCGCCCTCTCCCTCCACTGTATAAAACAGACGCGCGTCATAGGGATACCATGGCAAAATGACTTCTCCACGCGTAATCTTGTGATACCGCGCAAAGCGCACATAAGGCTCCATCTCCTCCAAGCGCATGTTTTCTCCTCCGGACATCTTCGTTTTGTTATACTTTTTCTTTGCTCTGCCCTATCAGTATAGCAGAATCCTATGCTAAAATCAAGGGGAGATCTGAATTTTGCAATTCTATGGATGAAATCGTTTGCAAAACAGAAAGGATGGAATTCATTATGTTTCGGGATATTGGTTTAGAAGTCAGTCTGAAAGCATTCGATCCGTTTGACGATCAGACCATCGCACAAACCGCCAAACGGATTTTCACCGATTGGCACCCTCTGGTCACGGATGCCCCCAGCGTTTCCGTCATGCTTTGGGTATCAGATGGTTCGGAAATTCTGGAATACCAAGGAAAGGACGACGCCACATTTGAATGGTGCTACTGGCTTGGGCAGGCAAGCCGCAGTCAGGAACACGCGGATTGGGAAATCGTCCGGCGCGATCTGTCAAAAGGTCCGATGAAATATCGGGAGAACCCGCCTGTTGTCACATACGGAATTCTGAAGAAGATTGTGCATGCGCTGAAAGATGCCGGAAGTGTGATTTTTCCGGATAAACAGATTCGCGTCGGAGAGACATTTGATCCAGGTCCCGAATTTGCGCGCTCGGATTTCAAATACAACCGACATCCGGAAATCAACGAGGGCGTCAGCTTTGGTGGAAAAGGGTTCGTCTGCGCCTACAATACCTTGCATGCGGATGCGCGTCCTTATGCCGGATTTCCCGACGGGATTCCGGAAGGAACGCCGTTCGGCACATTTTTAGGACGGCAATCCCAAATCTTTTTACCCGCAATGGGATTTGATTTTCTGTGGTTATCCAACGGGTTCGGATTCGGTTCTGAGCCGTGGTGCGTAGAAGGCGCGATCTTCCATGACGGCGCATTCCATAATGCACGATTTGAGCAAATTCGCCGCAATGTTTTGGAATTTTGGCGTTTGTTCCGAAAAGAATGTCCAAAGATTCCTTTGGAAACCCGCGGAACCAATCTGAGCGCCGCGATTGATTATGCGACGGATGGGGTTCCGCTGAAAGACATTTATGAGGGAAATTTCAAAATGCTCCCTCCGCCGAATTCCCCGTGGGCGGCACTCAATTACAATCTGGGATTGGAAATTGCCGGTCATATGAGCCGTATTGCCAAATTACCGGATGACGCATGGATGTTCCGGTACTATATTCACGATCCGTGGTGGGCAAATTCCCCCTGGTATGACCGCTATGAGGGACAACCCTATGACATTTATCTGCCGCTTGCCATCGGGCGCATCAATCAAGCGGGAAGCGTTGAGAAGCCCACGCATCTCAGTTTGCTCACCATTGATAATTCCTATGGAAAAATGCCGTCTGCCTGCGTCAACGAACCGATTCCGCACCTGTTGAAAGGATATAAGGACGCTGCGGACGCCATTGGACCGTTTGTATGGGTTTACCCGTTTGACGAATATCTCACAACCAAAGAACCGGATGCTCTGGCGGAAATGTTTGCCGGTGACTGGTTGATTATCTCTACGATCAATCGCACCTTCCCCTTGAATACCGTCGTCGCTTCCGATTATTTTGAAATACAGCCGCTTTCGCTTTACAAAGCGCGTATTTTGGTTTCCCCGATCCCGCGTGCAGGTTCTGCCCTGGAAACAAAGCTCTTTGCGTTTCTGCGCGCCGGCGGAAAGGTGATTTTTTACGGCACGCTCCGCCATGCAAGCCAAGCGCTTTTGCAGATTCTGCATTTACGCCTTGCGGAAGACGGCATATGCGGCGAACTGCCGATCACCTGTTTATCCCCGCTGTGCGACACGCTGTCACATGGAGAACTTCCGCAAAAAATCAACCACGATCCGGTTGCAAACGCTGGCAAGATCTACGCCGTGGAAGCAGAAGGCGCATCCGAAATGCAACCGCTTGTAGTCAGTGGATCCTATGTCCTCGCAACCGCATCCGCACAGGTGGCATGGATTCGCGGAACCACCTCCGCCTCCAAACGGTACTGCCGGAATGCGCCCACACCTGCGGAAGCCGCTTATTTTGAAACCGAACTGCTGTTCCGCATGGCGGCGGAAAAGCTCGGTTATCGTATTTTGGTCAATCGGTATGACGCCCAAGCACTTTACCCTGTTCTGACTGTAAACCGCAGTAATGGGGCACACATTTTCTCCGTCTGCAACTTCAACACGGAAAATGACCTTACGATTTCCACGCCGGATGGTGCGCCGCTTCTCATCGGGTATGAAACGGTCGTGAAAGAAAACGCCGCGCACTATCGCTTCCCACGCTCCGAACATCGGGAATGCCGCGTATTTGTACAACAGGAAGCAGAAAGCCTGGTTTCCTGCCGTGAAATCCCCCCGATTTGCGACTTCTACCATCGTGTAATCCTGGTAGAGGGATTAAAAGATGCCACGCTCCGGTTCTACAAAGAGCAAACCCATCCGAACACGGAATTGCTTACCGGGTATGATCCCGTGCAAAAGAAACGGATCTTCACTGCCGGAAAAGAGGAGGGCGAATATGTCGAATATTCGCATTTAAATGGCTGTGTGAAATTTCTCATTCAGAAATAAGTAATTTTTTCGGAAAAAGCAAGAGTTTTTTCAAAAAAACTCTTGCTTTTTCCGA
>DLLB01000014.1 GCA_002477905.1 Clostridiales bacterium UBA7573
CGGCGTCGGCACCAAACTGAAATTGGCATTTTTGATGGACAAGCATGACACCGTTGGCATTGACTGCGTGGCAATGTGCGTAAACGACATCATCTGCTGTGGTGCAAAACCGTTATTCTTTTTAGATTACATTGCCTGCGGCAAAAATCTGCCGGAACGGATCGCGCAGATCGTCAAAGGGGTTTGCGACGGATGCGTACAGGCGGGAACCGCGCTCATTGGCGGGGAAACCGCCGAAATGCCGGGCTTCTATCCGGTCAATGAATACGACCTTGCCGGTTACAGTACAGGCGTAGTGGATCGAAACCGCGTCATAGATCCTGCCCAAACCGAGGCAGGGGACATCATTTTGGCTCTGCCGGCAAGCGGCGTGCATTCCAACGGATTTTCGCTGGTTCGTAAGATCTTTGATGTGGAACACCAGGATCTTACCCGCCCGATCGCGGCGCTTGACGGGAAATCGCTTGGAGAAACGCTCCTTACCCCCACCAAAATTTATGTAAAACCGGTATTGGCACTGCTGGAACAGGTGCCCGTACACGGCATTTCCCATATCACCGGCGGCGGTTTTTATGAAAATATCCCGCGCAGTATTCCGAATGGGCTGTGCGCCCAAATTGAGCGTGCGGCAGTACGCGTCCTTCCGATTTTTGATTTGCTTGCCCAAACGGGGGACATTGCGGAACGGGATATGTTCAACACCTTCAATATGGGCGTCGGTATGACCATTACGGTTCCGAAAGCCCATGCGGATGCCGCTTTACATCTTTTACGGGAAAACGGCGAGGACGCCTATATCCTCGGACAGATCGTCCCGGGGGAAGAAAAAATCATCATCCGATAAATCCTACGGAGGAACGTATGCAAACAAACAGTATTCGCATCGCAGTCCTTGTCTCCGGCGGCGGCACCAATTTACAGGCGCTGATTGACGCGCAGGAAAGCGGTCTTTTACACAGCGGAAAATTGGCATTGGTCTTGTCAAGCAAGCCGGATGCTTTTGCACTGACACGCGCGGATCGCGCCGGCATTCCGACAGCGGTCATCACACCGACCGCCTGCGGCGGAAAAGAACAGGCAGAAGCGCGCATGCTGGAAATTCTCGCGGCGCACAAAATTCAGTTTCTTGTTCTCGCCGGCTTTATGCATATTCTCAGTCCGGCATTTGTCGCACGTTTTGACCATCGGATCATCAATGTACACCCTTCTCTGATCCCTGCGTTTTGCGGCGAAGGGTTCTACGGACTGCATGTCCATGAGGCGGTACTTGCGCGGGGCGTCCAAGTCACCGGTGCAACCGTCCATTTTGTCAATGAAATTCCGGACGGCGGCGAAATCCTTTTACAAAGAGCGGTACGGGTATGCAAAACAGACACGCCGCAAAGTTTACAGAAGCGCGTCATGCGACAGGCGGAATGGAAAATCCTCCCCGCCGCCGCGGAAGCGGTATGCGCAAAAATGTTGAAAGAGGGGAATCCATCATGAATCCTTACCAGACTTATAAACCCGAAACCTTAATTCGGGCAACCTCCTATGCCGGACGCGGCATTCTGATCGGGAAAAGCGCGGACGGAAAAAAAGCCGTCATCGTCTACTTTATCATGGGCAGAAGCGCCAACAGCCGCAACCGGATTTTTTCGGAAAAAGACGGTGCGCTGTTCACTGAACCATTCGACGCGACTAAAGTGGAAGATCCGAGTCTGATTATTTACGCCGCCGAACGGCGCTTTCAAAATCACTGGATCGTGACAAACGGCGACCAAACTGACACCATTTACAATGGACTTGCGGCAGGCAAATCGTTTTCCGAGTCCCTTGCCACACGCAGCTTTGAACCGGATTTTCCGCATTTTACCCCTCGGATCAGCGGGATCCTGACTTTTGAAAACGGGGATTTTTCTTACGAAATGAGCATTCTGAAAAGTGCGGACGCACAAGGAAATGCCTGCTGTCGCAACACTTTTTCTTATCCGGCGCTCTCCGGATTGGGACATTTTTTACATACCTACGCCGACGACGGCAATCCGTTGCCGACTTTTTCGGGGGAACCGCGACGGGTGGAAATTCCGGATGACATCGACGCATTGACCGACGCCATCTGGGATGCATTGCATCCGGATAACCGAATTTCCCTGCACGTCCGGTCAATCGACCTTACTACCGGTAAAGAGAGAACCCGCCTGATCAATCGAAATCAGGTCTGAAGAAAGGAAGGCAGAATGAAAGCATTTGCATTAAAATACGGATGTAATCCCAATCAGAAACCCGCACGCATTTTTATGGATAACGGGCAGGATCTTCCGCTCGAAATTCTGAACGGTAAACCCGGATATATCAACTTTTTGGACGCGTTCAACGCATATCAACTGGTCAAAGAGCTGAAAACCACGTTGGGGCTTCCCGCCGCAACTTCTTTCAAGCATGTCAGCCCAACTTCCGCCGCCATCGGGCTTCCGCTTTCCGCGTCATTAAAAAAGGCTTGTTTTGTAGACGATCGAAACGAAGTGGACGCTTCTCCGCTCGCTTCTGCCTATGCCCGCGCACGCGGCACGGATCGGATGTGCTCCTTTGGAGATTTTGTCGCGCTTTCCGATATATGCGACGTTCCCACGGCAATGCTCTTAAAACGGGAAGTTTCCGATGGCATCATTGCACCCGGCTATGCGCCGGAGGCATTGGAAATTCTGAAAAGCAAGCGCAAGGGCAATTATAACATCATTCAGATAGATCCGGACTATCTGCCGGAACCGATCGAACGCAAGCAGGTATTCGGGATTACCTTTGAGCAAGGACGCAACAACTTCCCCATTGATCGCACACTTCTCACCAATCTGGTTACCGAACAGAAAACGTTACCGGAAAATGCCGTGCGGGATCTTCTGATCTCGTTAATTACGCTGAAATACACACAATCCAACTCCGTTTGTTTTGCCTATGACGGACAGGCAATCGGCGTGGGAGCGGGACAGCAATCCCGCATTCACTGCACCAGACTTGCCGGAAGCAAAGCGGACACTTGGTTTTTGCGCCAACATGAAAAGGTGCTTGCCTTGCCCTTTCTGCCCACCCTCGGCCGTCCGGAACGCGACAATGTCATTGACGGCTATATCAATCAAAATGAAGAAGATGTTTGTGCCGACGGGAACTGGCAAAAGTATTTTACCCAAAAGCCGGACGTACTGTGCGCGGAGGAAAAGCGCGCTTACCTTTCTGAAATAGACGGCGTTTCACTGGGTTCGGACGCTTTCTTCCCCTTTGAGGACAATATTGAACGCGCCCAAAAAAGCGGCGTGCGCTATATCGCGGAGCCGGGTGGTTCGATCCGCGATCAAGCGGTCATTGATTGCTGTAACCGATATGGCATGGTCATGGCATTCACCGGGATGCGGCTGTTCCATCATTGATCCTACGGTATATTTTGTTTTACAGAAACGCACAGGCGCAGACAGCGACCTGTGATCCCAATGAAGAAAGGTAGGACAATCCATGAAAATTCTTGTCGTCGGCAGTGGCGGACGGGAGCACGCCATCATCAAAAAACTCAAAGAAAATCCGGCAGTCGATACGGTTTTTGCACTTCCCGGCAACGGTGGAATTGCCGCCGACGCCATTTGCGTTCCCATCGGCGCCTGTGAATTGGACAAGATTACACAATTCGCCGTGCGGGAAGGCATTCACTTTGCCGTAGTCGCACCGGATGATCCGCTGGTACTGGGTTGCGTGGACCGACTGGAGGAGGCGGGAATTCCCTGCTTTGGTCCCCGTGCAAATGCGGCAATCCTGGAAGGAAGTAAAGTCTTTGCAAAAAATCTTATGAAGAAGTATGGAATTCCGACTGCAGCCTATGCGGTTTTTTCGCGCATGGACGCGGCACTGGAATATCTGAAGGACGCGCCGATTCCCACCGTCATCAAAGCGGATGGACTTGCGCTCGGCAAGGGTGTGACCGTCGCCATGACAAGAGAGGAAGCCGTCGCCGCCGTGCGGGAAGCGATGCAGGACAAAAAATTCGGCAAAAGCGGTGAACAGATTGTGATAGAAGAATATCTGACCGGTCCTGAGGTTTCTGTTCTGGCATTTACCGACGGAACAACCATCAAGCCGATGATTTCTTCCATGGATCATAAACGTGCGCAGGATGGCGACAAAGGACCGAATACCGGCGGCATGGGCACCATTGCGCCGAATCCCTACTATACCGATGAAATCGCCAAGCGGTGCATGACAGAAATCTTTGAGCCAACCATTGCGGCAATGCGTGCAGAGGGACATCCGTTTCGTGGATGTCTGTATTTCGGGCTGATGTTGACCAAAGATGGTCCGAAGGTGATCGAATACAACTGCAGATTCGGAGATCCGGAAACGCAGGTCGTTCTGCCTTTGATGGAAAGCGATCTTCTGCATGTCATGCAGGCGGTGGCAAACGGAACGCTGGCAGATACGGAGGTGCGGTTTCGCGCAGGCGCCGCTTGCTGTGTGATCTTAGCTTCCGAAGGCTATCCTGCCTCCTATACCACCGGATACGAAATTCAGATTCCGGAGGCGGACAGGGCGTTTGTTATGGTTGCCGGCGCCACCGTGAAAAATCGAAAACTGGTGACAAGCGGCGGGCGCGTACTCGGCGTCTGCGCGGTGGGCGCCACATTAAAGCAAGCCATCACAAACGCGTATCAACGGGTGGAACGGATCTCATTTGCACATGCCTATTACCGGCATGACATTGGAAAAAAAGCATTGGAATATACGGAGGTATGAGAATGGTATACAGAGTCTATGTAGAAAAAAAGCCGGAGCTTGCGGCAGAAGCAACGGCACTATACAACGATGCCGTTCATCTTTTGGGCATCCGAAGCCTGACGCATGTGCGAATCCTCAATCGCTATGATGTGGAAAATATCACAGAGTCTCTGTTTGCCTATGCAAAAAAAGTGGTATTCTCCGAACCGCAACTGGATTTGGTCAGCGACAGCTTTGACGCCTGCGGCGGCACGGCATTCGCTGTGGAATATCTGCCCGGTCAGTTTGATCAGCGCGCGGATTCTGCGGCGCAATGTATCCAGATTCTTTCCAAAGCGGAACGTCCGCTGATCCGAACCGCCAAGATTTATATTCTTTCCGGTGCGCTTTCCGAGGAAGAAATCCGGAAAATCAAACAATATGTCATAAATGATGTGGAAGCGCGGGAAGCCTCTTTTGCTTTACCGCAAACACTGCAACTTGCACAGAATATCCCTTCCGAAGTCAAAACATTGCACGGATTCCGCTCACATTCCCGCGCCGAACTGGAGGCATTCGGAAAAGCGTCCGGGCTTGCCATGGACTTGGATGATCTGCTGTTCTGCCAGTCTTATTTTCAGCGCGAACAGCGGGATCCCACCATCACGGAGATCCGCATGATCGACACTTACTGGTCCGATCACTGTCGGCACACCACGTTCCTCACCGAAATCGACCATGTTACCTTTGAAGATGCCTTGCTTCAGAAAACTTATGAGGAGTATCTGAAAACCCGTCAACTCCTTGGTATCAAAAAGCCCATTTGTTTTATGGATCTTGCTACCATCGCGGTCAAAGCGTTGAAAAAAGACGGGAAATTAGAACACTTGGACGAAAGCGAGGAGATCAACGCCTGCACCGTAAAGATCCAAGTGGAAGTGGACGGCGTCGCACAGCCATGGTTACTGTTGTTCAAAAATGAAACGCACAATCACCCGACTGAAATTGAGCCGTTCGGCGGTGCCGCCACTTGTATCGGCGGCGCGATTCGCGATCCGCTTTCCGGTCGCGCTTATGTATACGGTGCCATGCGCGTCAGCGGCGCGGGCGATCCGTGCCTCCCGATCTCCCAAACAAGAAAAGGAAAACTCCCACAGCGGAAGATCGTCACCACTGCCGCCGCGGGTTACGCCTCTTACGGCAATCAGATCGGACTTGCCACCGGCATCGTAGATGAGATTTATCACCCCGGCTATGTTGCCAAACGGATGGAGATCGGAGCGGTGATTGCCGCAACGCCGGCGGCAAAAGTCCGGCGGGAAGCGCCGGCGCCGGGCGACATGGTGATTCTTCTCGGCGGCGCAACAGGTCGCGACGGTTGCGGCGGCGCGACCGGCTCCTCCAAATCCCACACAGTTGATTCGCTGTCCTGCTGCGGTGCGGAGGTACAAAAAGGGAACGCGCCGGAAGAACGCAAGCTGCAACGATTGTTCCGGAATGCCAACGCCTGCCGCATGATCAAGCGGTGCAATGATTTCGGCGCAGGCGGCGTATCGGTTGCCATTGGGGAATTGGCAGCCGGGCTGATTATTGATTTGAATGCCGTTCCCAAAAAATACGAGGGATTAGACGGAACAGAACTTGCAATCAGCGAAAGTCAGGAACGCATGGCTGTTGTCGTTGCTCCGGAGGATGTCGCGGCATTTCTCGATTATGCCCACGCGGAAAACCTTTCTGCAACGCCCGTTGCCACCGTCACAGAATCACCGCGGCTGGTTATGCAGTGGAACGGAAAAGAAATCGTCAATCTCAGCCGGGAATTTTTAAACTCCAACGGAGCCAAAAAGCACACCCGCATTCAGACACAAAAAGCCGAAATCGCAGCCAAAAAAGTCGGGGAATCCTTTTCCCAAAACTACATGGCACTTGCCCAAGACCTGAACACCTGTTCCAAGCGCGGGCTTGCCGAGCGATTTGATTCCACCATCGGAGCAGGAACCGTACTGATGCCGTTCGGCGGCAAATATCAGCTTACCCCGATTCAGGCAATGGTTCAGAAAATTTCCGTAGAACAGGGACACACCGACGATTGCTCTCTGATGGCATTCGGCTACAATCCGTTTCTTTCGGAAAAAAGCCCCTATCACGGCGCTTATCTTGCCGTAGTGGAATCGGTTTGCAAATTGATTGCAACCGGTGCGGATTTTCGGGATGTTTATTTGACGTTTCAAGAATATTTCAAGCATCCTGGGAAAGAGGAATCTCGCTTTGGCGAGCCGCTTGCGGCATTGCTCGGTGCCTTCCGCGCGCAAATGGAGCTTGGCATCGGCGCAATCGGCGGCAAAGATTCTATGAGCGGTTCCTTTGAACAACTGGATGTGCCGCCTACATTGGTTTCCTTTGCCGTCACTACCTCAAAAGTAACACGCATCGTTTCCCCCGAATTCAAATCCGCAGGGCATACGGTCGTTCTCCTCGCGCCGGAATACGGTTCCGATCATCTGCCCATCCCCGCTTCTCTGCTCGCGGTATTTGACACCGTAAGTACCCTCTTGAAGACCGGAAAAGCGGTTGCTTGCTATACCCCCGGCATGGGAGGCGTCGCCGAAGCGGTGATGAAAATGTGCCTTGGAAACGGCATTGGATTTGTTTATCGGGATAGCCTTTCCCAAGAAGAAATCTTCGGCTATTCCTATGCATCGTTTGTACTTGAAATGGCGGAAGATACCGGAACTTATCCCATCATCGGCACAACCGTTTCCGAACCGATCATCCGTTTGAAAAACGAAAGCCTGTCCTTAAAAACTCTTTGCACCGCTTATGAAGAAAAGTTGGAAAGCGTATTCCCCTGCAATATCCAGAATCACGGAAAAACACCGCAAACCCTCTCTTTTCAAGCATCCAAACGCTATGCGCCCGCGATCAAAACAGCAAAGCCGCATGTGTTGATTCCGGTATTCCCCGGTACAAACTGCGAATATGATTCTGCAAAAGCAGTGGCGGATGCCGGAGCCGTTCCGGAAATCACCGTCATCCGCAATCAAAACGCAGAGGACATCCGGCAAAGCATCGAACAATTTGCTCGAAAACTGAAAGAAGCACAGATCGTATTTCTGCCAGGTGGCTTTTCGGGCGGTGACGAACCGGACGGAAGCGGGAAATTCATCACGGCATTTTTCCGTAACCCCGAAATCAAGGAGGAAGTCAGCCGACTTTTAGATGCGCGGGACGGATTGATGTGCGGTATCTGCAACGGATTTCAGGCTTTGATCAAACTGGGACTGGTCCCCTATGGTAAAATTCTGGATACAGATGCCAGTTTCCCGACATTGACATACAATACCATCGGGCGGCATCAATCGCGTATTGTACGGACGCGCATTGTCTCCAATTTGTCCCCGTGGCTGGCTCTGACCGAAGTCGGAGACATTTATCATGTGCCGATTTCTCATGGGGAGGGCAGATTCCTCGCCGACGATGCACTGATTGCACAGCTTGCCGAAAACGGGCAGATTGCAACCCAGTATGTAGACTTAGAAGGCGCCGCCACAAACGATATTCATTTCAATCCCAACGATTCTGCCTGTGCGATCGAAGGCATTACTTCTCCCGACGGCAGAGTGTTTGGCAAAATGGGGCACAGTGAGCGTATCGGGACCGGACTCTACCGGAATGTTCCCGGAAATTATGACATTCGGATGTTTGAAGCCGCAGTGAAATATTTTCGTTGAATCGCTCCATGCGCCTGCGCGAATGCTCGACAGCAAACAGGAGAAGCCGAAAATGGCTTCTCCTGTTTTTTGATCTCTTGAAAAGTATCCGTCACATTATCTTTCAAAACCAATGTATTTGGTTCCTTTGAATGTTAAACGTCCGGTATCGCCTTCCACAAGCAGTCCATATTCCATTCCGTTCATTGTCAGCTCCAAACGATCCCCGCTTTCCACTTCAAACGTCACATAATACCAAGTGGAGGAGGACATATGCATGGTGCTGTCCCCCGTGCGGTGATGACCGTGCGTGACATTCATGCGTTTGGCAACGACTTTTGCATCTACGGTCAACTGTGGTGCCTTACGGTTCTGTTTTTCCTGCTTCCATGCTCTAACAAAAACAAATCCGAACATAAACAGTACCATACCGAAAGTCAGTACAAAAAATATAGAAAATATCATCGGAAAACCGCCAAAAAAACCTGATCCCATCGTTTTTTCTCCTTTTCAATGCAATTTTGTAAAGGAACTTGCTCCCTTTTCTTCGTTCGTCGCCACGGACATCTGTGGACCATGCGCCTTGCGGGAAAGGTACTTTCCTTTTCTGCAACAAACGCTTACCACCGGACTGTTTTGCAATCCCAGTAAGGCATCCATTTCGTTTGCGGCATTTTCATAAAAATCCCGCTGATGATGTACAAGCACATAACTTGCCTGTTTGATTTCTCCGCTTGCCTGCCGGCAAAAAGCACGGACCGGAGCGGAAAGGGCAAATACCCAAATCGGCGTGCAAATCGTGACATGCTCGTAGGTTGCAAGGTTCTTTGGAATCGGTGCAATCGGCATGTCCCAACGGTGCATGCCGTATCTGCCGCACCACCAAAAACCGGCGGTACCGGCTGTTCGTTCCGTGGAATGGATTTCATAAAGACATGCCCCGGTACGGTTTGCCTCCTCGTAAGCCAGCTTTTTGGTATATCCCATGCGGGAAAAATAGACTACCAACCGTTTGGGATCGGTTCCGACACGCGGATAATCGGACGCGCAGAATGAAAATGCCTCCTGCTGTTGAAAAACCCATGCCATATAACCGGTGATTGCCTGCAAAAAGCCGAAAATAAAGTAGATCGTGGACATAAAATTCAGCGGGAACATATAGAACTGGATACAGATCCATAACATCAATGTAACACCGAAAATTCCGCCAAGCAGAATACCGACTTTTTTTCTTGCCAGAATCAGCCCCGCTGCAAGCAGATTGCTGAGTCCGTTCACAAGCAAAAGTGCGATACCGGAAAATAACAAGTCCTGAAACAAAACATCCGCGAAAGGTAATTTTTGAAAATACGGGAGCATGGCATCCATTCCCCATGTTTTGCCGGTCGGATCGGAAAACATGCCGGTGGCTCCAGCCACAGCGCCGATTCCAATGAACAGCGTCCAGAATAATAATGCCCGTCTGGCTTTGGTATAACGTGATTTTGTCATTGTTTTTCCTCTTGCTTTACAAAGCTCTGCAAGGAACACTTCGGATGATGCAGTTGCCGCATAAGCAATCTTCTTTTTTATTACGGAAAGTATGCGAATTCATGGCACGAATTTCGGATATTTTATTATAGCATGTTTTTTTGTTTTCGTCAATGGTTGATCGCAAGTATTACAAAAGAACAGAATAAAAATCCACCCGCA
>DLLB01000089.1 GCA_002477905.1 Clostridiales bacterium UBA7573
CGGTATTTCCCGTACGGACAAAAAGACGGAAGACAATAAGACAATCATCACCAAAATTCTCTGCAAGTGTATTCCCGCAGCGCTCTTGGACAAGATGGACATCAAACTGGACTATTCCTGCGCGGAAGTGTCGGCGGATGTGTTTGAAAAGGAGACGGTTACCGAACCCAAAACGGCAACTGCCGCAAAAGATTCCGAGGGTATGATCGGCGCCATGCTCGGTGCGAAGCTGAACACCGTGGTGCGTTATATCACCAAACTTCCGGCAGATTATGAAGAAGAAGCGTATCGGGGCGCGGTGGTTGTCTACGATCTGAAAGTGGAATCCATCACCCGTAACGGCGCGGCTGTGACGGACGAGGAAGCGGTCGTGACGGCAAAAGACGTCATCAGCTACACCTATGAGGCACACCTTGTCAGCGAAACGGCTTTGGAATCCGAAGCGGCACAGGATGTGAAAATCGGAGAAACGACATTGCCGGACGGCATGGAAAAGAATCTGGAAGGCATGACCACGCTGACCGATCATTATTTCTATGTAGAAAATTCCGAAGCACATGCGGGCAAAACGCTGGTTTATACGCTGAACGCACCGTATGCCACCCTTACCACAACAGAGACGGACGTTGACGGCAACGAAACCATCAGCATCACCACCTTCTGCGACAGAAAAACCGCAGGCGAGTTGTATTCGGTCAAAGCAGACGACGTTGTCACGATTGATTACAGCGGCGTACAGATTGAAAAGACCGGTTATGAGAAAGAAACCATTACGGATCCCATTAAGGTCACGATCAAAGCGGATGCAACCGGAATGGAAAGCGTTCTTGCCGGCGCAAAAGTTGGCGGCGTGGTGAAATATCAGACCACTTTGCCGGAGGATTATGAGGTAGAGGAATACCGTGGAAAGACCATCGTGTACTACCTGACAGTCAAAGAGGCTACCCGTGACGGCGAGGCTTTGGAAGCGGACGCACAGGTGCAGGAGGGGGACGAGGTTTCCTACACCTACGAGGGACGCTTGGTGCTGAAGGATCCTTTTGAGGGCGGTACCGCAGAGAATTATGAGCTGACGATCGGCTCCGGCAAATTCATTACCGGATTTGAGGATGGATTGAAGGATGTCGCAATCGGCAATACCAAAGATCTGCTGTTGACTTTCCCGGATGATTATAAGAATGCGGACAATGTGACCTATCCGGAGGGAGATGCCCTGACAATTGAAATGATCAACACCTATCTTACCAAGCAGAACGAATCCGCAAAGACGTATGAAAGCGTTGCGGCTTGGAGAGAAGCGGCAACCACCGACGCGATCAAGAATCTGGTTTATGAGAAGATTGCAGCCGCATACACGGTTGTCACTTATCCGAAAGATGAAGTGTTGGAATATGGGGAAAATCTGGTCAACCAGTATAAGTATTACGCAAGCGCCTTCGGCACGACTTTGGAGACATTGGTGACGAATTACTTCGGTTATGCCGATCTTGCCGCTTTCTATGACGCGATTTTGGCTACCGCAAAGGGATATGTCAAGAGTGAAATGATTTTGGTCGAAGTTGCGCGGGAAATGAATATTGAGCTGACGGATGAGGATTATGACGCATATTGCGAAGCGCATTATGCGGAAAACGGCTATGAATCCAAAAAGAAATTTATTAAGACCGTCGGCAAGAAGTCCATTCGTCTCAGCGCCCTGTGCGAAAAAGTGACCGATCAGTTCCCGTCTTGGGCACAGATTACCCCGTCCGAGGAATCCGGTGACAACGCTTGACTTTATCGTATCAAGCAATATAAAAAGTGCATACCATCGGTTCGGTGGTATGCACTTTTTGCTTTGGTGTGCCGAGGGGAAACGCATTGGCACAGGATGACCGGATTTTAAAAGATTGTGCGTAAACGCTTAGGTTCCCAGCAGACTGCGATAATACTGTTTCATGGTCAGCGCGTCCTCTGCTTGTGTGCCGGAGGATTCGCAGATGATACGCGGTGCAAGCCCATCGCGTGCAATCGCTTCCAGCAGCGGTTCGAAAGGAGGACCGTATTGGGTGTCCGCAAAAGTAAGATGCTGTTTTTCGCCTGCCTTGGTATATTCGATTTTAGAGAAATGACAATGCAGATATCGGGCTTTTTCGTCTCCGAGCACGGTGGCGATCCGATCAAATACACGGCGGTAATCGTCTGTGGTGAAAAAACATCCTTGTTCTCTTGCATTTAAATGCCCGAAATCCACGACCGGATACAACGCATCGGAAATCGAGCAAATCTCCAATACTTCTTCCAGTGTGCCCAGCTGATTTAGTTTTCCCATGGTTTCCAAGCCAAAATGAACAGGCGTATTGCCGATTTCACACAGTGCCAGATCCATGGTGTCCTTGGCAAGCTCCACCGCTTTCTCACGGGAGAGCTTTGCCGCACTGCCGGTATGGATGACCACCGTGTCTGCACCTAAGATCTCTGCGGCGTGGATGCTGTCCCGAATGTAAAGAATACTGTTTTTCCGCTTTTCTTCTTCCACACTGGAGAGGGAGATAAAATACGGCGCATGCAGGGACATCCGGATGCCGTATTCGACTGCTTTTTCCCCGATTTCCCGAAACGTGGCTTCCGAGCCGCGTACCCCTTGCCCGCATTGGTATTCATAAGCATCCAGTCCGATGGTATGTAGCCATGCGGGAGCTTGCGCGGTATGTTTCCATCCGGCGTCGTAGAATGCCTGCCCGTTTCCGGCAGGACCAAAGGTTGCATAATCCATATGATTCAACTCCTTGTATGTTCCGTTTGCATTGCCTGATAAGCGGCGGAGATCGCGTTTGCGTCCGGTATGATCCCGGTAAAGAACGTGAAAGCCCGTACCCCCTGATATAACAGCATCCACAATCCATCCACGGTACGGAGTCCCCGTTCCTTTGCCGCACGGAGCAGATCGGTCTGCAGGGGCGTATAAACGGCGTCTGTGACGATGGCATGTGCGGGAAGCAGAGATAAAAAAGTAAGATCGGGGAGCGGGGGCATACCGTGCATGCCCAGTGCGCTTGCCTGAATGACCACATCACACATCGGCGCAAATGCACGCAGTGTGGGCGCGTCCAGCGTGACGCTTTGGATGCCGGATAATATACGCGGTGTCCGGTTGCAGATTATGATCTGCGCGGCACCGCTTTGCACCAATGCGTCCACGATACTGCGCGCCGCACCGCCTGCGCCGATGAGCAGAATGCGCTTGCCGCGCAGAAGACATCCATGATGGAGCAAGGCGGCAGTGATGCCGTAGCCGTCGGTGGTGTCTGCAAGCAGTGAGCCGCTGTCAGAAAAGCGAAAGGTATTGGCAGAGCCAAGTCGCGCGACTGCCGGCGTAATCTGCGCGGCATTCTGCGCTAACGTCAGCTTCAGGGGCATTGTGCAGTTGCATCCGGTATAACCGTCCTGATAAAGGCGGGTGACGTGCGGGAGAAACTGCTCCGGTAAGGTGTCGAGCAGATCATACTGCATGGAGAAGCCGCAGGCGGCGGCAAGCGTTTGTTGTAAGATCGGAGAGCGACTGTGCGCGATCGGGGAGCCGAGCAACGCACAGCGGATCACCGTCCCCGGCGTAACCGGCGGTGGCGGTGCGATCTCGCAGACGGTCTGCGTACCGGCTGGGAAGAAGGTGGGAGAAGGATCTGCACTGCACGCTTCGTTTGGCGAAAACAATTGAAAATTCATGCCGGATCCTGTGTGCCAAGCGCGACGCATTGCGCAGGTTGCCGTTTGCGGAAGGCGCGCAGGATCGGTTTTTCCAAAAGGCGTTTGCCCTTGGTGAGCGGATCCCGGCGGTCTTTGATCGGAGGAACCAGGATCATCCGGATTCCCGCACCTCTTGCCGCCCACAGATCGGTGAAGATCTGATCTCCCACGGCGCAGGTGCAACCGGCGCCCGCCTGCATGGCTTGCATCGCACGGCGCAAAGCGCCGCACCGCGGCTTGTGACTGTCATAAGCGAAGAAGTGACAGCCGGTATTCTGCGCAAACGTTTCTACCCGCGCTCTGTGGTTGTTGGAAACGAAAGAGAATCTGATTTCTGCCGCCCGCAGCGCTTCCAACCACGCGCATACCTGCGGCGTCGGAACCGGATCGTCATAGGTGACAAGCGTATTGTCAATATCCAGAATTAGGGCACGGATCCCATTTGCCAGTAAATATTCCGGCGTGATCTCATAGAAATGCGCAAAATACGCATCCGGCATCCAACGTGCAAACATGACATCCCTCTTTTCCAAGCCCGCAGGCAATAGATTCTGAAAAGGGGAAGGTATGATGCCTTCCCCGATGTTGCTTTTTGTAGGTATTACTGTGCGGCGTCTACAATGATGGAGAAGTCCTCGCTCTTTAAGGAAGCTCCGCCGATCAGTCCGCCGTCTACATGCACCTTGGACAAAAGCTCAGCGGCATTTTTGGCATTCATGGAGCCGCCGTATTGTACGGTCATGGCTTCTGCCGCGTTGTCCCCATATTTTTCGGCGATGACACCACGGATAATGCCACAGACTTCGTCTGCCTGATCTGCCGTGGCGGTCTTGCCGGTGCCGATTGCCCAAACCGGTTCATAGGCGATGATCACATTTGCAAGCTGTTCGGGCGTCACATCCAAGAGTGCGATCTTGGTCTGCATGGAAACCACTTCGCGGGTGATGCCCTGTTCCCGTTGTTCCAGAAGTTCACCGACGCAGAGGATTACTTTCAATCCTGCAGCAAGTGCGGCTTTGACTCTTTGGTTGACAGTCAGATCTGTCTCGCCGAAATACTGTCTGCGTTCGCTGTGACCGATAATCACATACTCTGCGCCGCTTTCCAACAGCATAGAGGCAGAAATTTCACCGGTGAAAGCACCGTGATCTGCAAAATGAACGTTTTGCGCGCCAATATGGATGTTTGTGCCTTTTGCGGCCTCTTTTGCGGCGAACAGATCGACGAACGGAACGCAAAGCACGATTTCACAGCCGTTTTTGCCGGCAACTTTCGGTGCAAGCTCGGTGATGAGGGCTTTTGCGGCGGAAGGGGTGAGATTCATTTTCCAGTTGCCTGCAATGACAACTTTACGGGTATCTTTTTTCATTTTCAGAAAACTTCCTTTCAAGTAAAGCGCGGAATCGCGCGGATAACAGTCAAAAAGAGAAAAGAAACAGATCACTCAAAACAGACCGCCGTTTGCGGCGGTCTGAAAAGACATGCGATCAGTCTTTGTCGTTTAAGCAAGCGATGCCGGGCAGTTCCAGTCCCTCTAAGAATTCCAGAGAAGCGCCGCCGCCGGTGGAGATGTGCGTCATCTTGTCCGCATAGCCGAGCTTTTCCACGGCTGCTGCGGAGTCGCCGCCGCCGATAATGGAGATGGCGCCGCTCTCTGCAACGGCTTTTGCCACTGCACGGGTACCGGAAGCAAAGTTCTCCCATTCGGAAACGCCCATCGGGCCGTTCCAGACAACGGTTCCTGCACCCTTGACGGATTTGGAGAACAGCTCCTGGGTGGTCGGACCGATGTCCAGTCCCATCCAACCGTCCGGAATGGCGTCGGAATAAATGCGCATAAACGTCGTGTTTTCATCATATTCTCTGCCGACGATATTGTCTACCGGAAGCAGGAAGCTTACGCCCTTTGCGCGTGCTTCTTCGATCATCTGCTTTGCGTCTTCCAGACGATCATTTTCGCAGATGGAGGTACCGATCTGCTGACCGAGCGCACGGAAGAAGGTGTACGCCATACCGCCGCCGACGATGAGCATATCCACTTTGTTGATGAGGTTTTTAATTACGCCGATCTTATCGGAAACCTTCGCACCGCCGAGGATCGCCACAAACGGACGCTTCGGATTGCTGAGCGCTTCGCCCATTACGGTGATTTCTTTCTGAATCAAATAGCCGCAGACAGCCGGCAGGTTGGAGTACATTGCGATACCCGCGGTGGTTGCGTGCGCGCGGTGTGCGGTGCCGAATGCGTCATTGACATAAACATCTGCCATGGAAGCCAGCTCTTTTGCGAAAGTTTCGTCGTTCTTTTCTTCTTCTGCATGGAAACGGACGTTTTCCAAAAGCAATACGTCGCCGTCCTTGAGTGCCGCCGCTTTGGCTTTGGCGTCGGGACCGACCACGTCTTTTGCCAACACGACCTCTTTGCCAAGCAACTCAGACAGCCGTTTTGCGACCGGAGCCAAAGAGAGCTTGGTGACGTCGTTTTTTGCTTTTTCCAAAGCTGCCGCGGTAGCTGCTGCCTGTTCCGCTTCGGGCAGTGCCGCGATTTTTTTCTTTTCTTTTTTATCCAGCTCCAGCTTTGCGTCAAACACATTGTGCGGTCTGCCCATGTGAGAGCAGAGAATGACTTTGGCACCGTGATTTACCAAATACTGAATGGTGGGCAATGCGCCGACAATCCGTTTGTCGTCGGTGATGACGCCGTCCTTCATCGGTACGTTGAAATCGCAACGGACGATTACCCGTTTTCCGCTGACTTCTACGTCTTCGATTGTTTTCTTGTTGTACATAGTTTTCACCTCATAATAAAATGGATTTGAGATTCTCTATCCGGAATTTTACCACATTTCTTCCGATTTATCAAGAGCTTTTTTTATTTTTTCACGCATTGGTCATATTTTTTTGCAGAATTTTCTTATTTGACGGAAATTTTCTTGCAATCGACGGAATTTTATGCTATACTGTACACAGTTTTGACCGAAAGAGGAGCGAGAAAGCATGAGCGACATCAAAGATCCGTCTTTGGCATCTGCCGGACGAGATAAAATCGAGTGGGTAAAAAGTTATATGCCGGTGTTACGGCAGATCGAAGCGGAATTCGCCGTGCAAAAGCCGTTTGCCGGCATGCGCATTACCACCTCGATTCACATGGAGGCGAAAACCGCATACCTGGTACAGGTGTTACGCGCGGGCGGCGCAGAGGTATCCGCTACCGGATGCAATCCGCTGTCTACGCAGGATGATGTGGCGGCGGCATTGGCAGAATGCGAGGGGATTACGGTGTATGCCCGTCACGGCGTGTCGGAGGAGACTTACACGGCGCATTTGAAAAGCGCGCTTTCCGTTTGTCCGGATCTGATGATTGACGACGGCGGGGACCTGACGCATCTTTTGCATGGCGAATGCGCGGCTTACGCGAAAAATCTGATCGGCGGCGCGGAGGAAACCACGACCGGTATTCATCGGCTGTTTTCCCGCCAGCGGCAGGGAAAACTGCGTTTCCCGATGGTGGACGTCAACGATGCGGATTGCAAGCATTTGTTTGACAATCGTTACGGTACCGGGCAATCCACGCTGGACGGTATTATGAATACGACCAATCTGGTGATCGCCGGAAAGATTGTAGTGGTCGCGGGATACGGTTGGTGCGGCAAAGGACTTGCCATGCGCGCAAAAGGAATGGGCGCGCAGGTAGTGGTAACGGAAATTGATCCGGTAAAGGCTTTGGAAGCGGCAATGGACGGCTTTTCCGTGATGCCGATGGAACAAGCGGCGCGGGTGGGCGATCTGTTTGTCACGCTGACCGGTTGCCGCGACGTGATCCGCGCGGAGCATTTTGCCGGGATGAAAGACGGCGTATTGCTTGCCAATTCCGGACATTTTGACGTGGAGATCGATAAGCCGGCATTGGAACGTGCGGCGGTGCGCGTCTGGCAGAGGAAACCGAACATTATGGGGTATGAGATGCCGGACGGCAGAGTGCTGAATTTACTTGCCGAAGGGCGATTGGTCAATCTTGCCGCAGGCAACGGACATCCGGCGGAAATTATGGATATGAGCTTTGCGATTCAGGCGCTTTCCCTTGCGTATCTTGCACAGCATCGGGAGCTTGCGCCGAAGGTTTATCAGGTGCCGGCGGAAATTGACGCACGGGTTGCCCGCCTGAAGCTTGCCGCCATGGGACTTTCTATCGACGCACTTTCCGCGCAACAACAGGCATATCTTTTGCAGTGTGAGTGACCGCGTGCCAAATTGCACACCCCCTTCTTCCGATACATATACTGGTATCGGAGTTTCAAAATAAAGGAGGAGTGTAAACATGACACAACGATTTTGCCGCCCGCTGATTCCGATTCTGACTGCGGTGTTGCTTGCGGCACTTGCCATTATTCTATTTGCAGTCGGTGTGATCGCAACTCCCGCCAGGGTGTTCTACGCCGCTTTGATTGCGGGAGGCGTCGGCTTGTTTTTGACGGTACTGTTGGGGTATGGAGAGCGGTGTACCCCATGCAGTTGTCTTACGGTTATCAGACTGCTTCTTTCCGGGATTCTGGGAGCGTTGACCGCCGGCGCCGTTGGGGTGCTTGTGACGGTGACTTCCACCATTGTTCAGGGAATTTTGCTTGCCATTGCCGCAGGATGTGCGGGGCTGATTGTCGTAGCGATCGTAGAACTTTTGTGGACGGCGACCGGACAACAGATGTAACCGGATAACCGCCTGATCCTTTTCGTCCGGAGCTTTGCCGCTGTGCAGGACAGAAACTCCGCTCCGGACGTTTTGCAATTTTTCAATGTGGACAAGCACCTGCGTGCAAAATGAAAAAATTGACACCGGATTCACAGCGATTTTACAAAACGGTTGCAAATTCCGCATGCCGTTTTTTGTACAATATAATTAGGAAAAACGGATATAGACAAAGGAGGCTTTGTGAATTTGATACAGGTAGAACATTTGACCAAACGGTATGGGGAGCATCCAGCCGTGGAGGATCTGACCTTTACCTTACAGCCCGGTAAGGTGTATGGATTTCTCGGACCGAACGGCGCGGGTAAATCCACGACCATGAACATCATGACGGGAACGCTTGCCGCAACCGACGGTACGGTGAGTGTCGATGGGCACGATATTTTTTCCGATGCCGAAGCGGCAAAACGCAGAATCGGCTATCTGCCGGAAAATCCGCCGCTTTACATGGATATGACGCCACGGGAATACTTAACATTCATTGCAGAAGCCAAGGGCATTGCAAAAGCGGACAAGGTGCGGCAGGTGACGCGCGTCATGGGACAGACCAAGATCACGGAAATGCAGGATCGGCTGATTTCGCAGCTTTCCAAAGGCTACCGGCAACGAGTGGGCATTGCACAGGCGATCTTGGGGGATCCGGATGTGATTCTTCTGGACGAGCCGACCGTAGGTTTGGATCCGCAGCAGCTTACGGAGATCCGCGCGCTGATCCGGGACCTCGGCAAGCGTAAAACCGTGGTGTTCAGCAGTCATATTCTGGCGGAGATCAGCGCGGTGTGCGATGAAGTGCTGATCTTATCCAATGGCAGACTGGTGGCGTTTGATACGATGCCGCATTTGCGGGAACGGTACGGCGCAGGCAGAACCGCCATGACCTTGCGGGTGAAGGCGGC
>DLLB01000019.1 GCA_002477905.1 Clostridiales bacterium UBA7573
AAGAAAAAGTGGTTGCGCGAACATATTGCAACGATTGTTTTATGCGTCGTGGCGTGGATCGGTATTCTGGTATTGCTGACGTTAAAAACACGAGACAACGACATATTTCTGATTCTGGGCGCAGTTGGCGGTTTACTTGCCGTACTGTTTTATGTTGTGTTGTATAACCGTATGATGGCGTATGTAGAAAATCGCGCATATCAGAATCCCGACAATGGAACAGAGGGTAAAAAATAAATAACGTTATCCGATATGTTAAGGGCGCTGAACGAACTGATAGGAGACAAAAGATAAATCCCTAAGGCGAAATGCGAAGAAACAACAAGAAGACACACGCAGCGGAGTTTTATACGCTCCTTTTGCGTGTGTCTTTTTGGCCTACCCGATAGGATTTGAACCTACGGCCTCAAGAGTCGGAGTCTTGCGCTCTATCCAGCTGAGCTACGGGTAGATTTTTCGGAACGCGACTATTATAGCACACTTTTTTCAAATTGTAAAGGGTTTTGCAAGATATTTTTCATTTTTTTGTATTTTTCCGTTCCTGCTCCGGTAGTTCCCCCGTTTTGGGCAGGCGATATGCCCGCTCTTTCGGAGAAAAACCAAAATACTGTTTGTAACTGCGGGAAAAACTGTGAACGGTCGCGTAATGCAGTTGTTCCGCAACTTGCGTCACCGTACAGCCCTCGGCAAGCAAACGATCCGCTTCCTTCATTTTTAATCTTAAAAACGCCTTTCCAAGGCTCTCGCCTGTCACCGCACGGTATTTTGCCGCAAGGCTCCGGTAATCATAGGAAAAGCGTTCGGAAAGCGTTTGCAGATTTCCAAGGGTACGCACATTCTGCGCAAGATAGGTTTGCAGCGTATACACCAGCACACGGTCATCTGTAATCAGCGGAAAATAGGATGTGGTTTGCGCCTCGGTATATCCGCGAAGAAACGCGATCAGAAGCTGTGCCAACAGATACCCTGCCGATTCATCGCCAAACAATGCGCCGCTTTCCAATTCGGAAAAAATGCGAAAAACCGTCTGTGTTTGCTCTGTCAGCCGCACCTTTCGCGCACTTTGCGCAGAGCACAGCCGCCGCAATTTTGCAAACAGGTAGGCAAACGCTTCCCCTGCCGGTTCAAACCCGAAAAACGCAAAGCGCATCGGCGCATCGGCACTTTGGATGGCATGCAATTCCTCCGGAAAAGACAGTACCAGATCTCCTGCGCGCACCAGATGCGTCACCTCGCCTGTGGTAACGCTCCCTTGCCCCGCAAGGCAAAAGGTCAGCTCAAAGCACCATTGGTTGTGCGGCGCAATCTCCGTTTGCGGATCGCATAACAATTCTCCGTATTGCAACAAAGAAACTCCCACGCACTTGCGCGCATCGATCTGGACGCGGTCAAAATGATACCGATATGCCATTGCAACGATCTCCTTTTCCGTTTTTTTCAGCATATCACATTTTCTTGCTTTTGTAAAGATTTTTTGCACTTTTTCTTTTTTCCATACAAATATCCCTACAAAAATCGCCCGATCCGGGTACTGCAAAAATGATACCTTTCCGGCGTAAAAAAGATAAAGACAAAACGCGATCCTTCTGCTATACTCAAAGTATCCCATTTCCATCAAGGAGGAATCCAAAAATGAACCAACAACCGATTCAAATTGCCGTCATCGGATGCGGCCGCATTGCAAACATCGCACATCTGCCCGCGCTCTCTGCCCTTCCAAATGCCAAGATCAAATATGTTTGCGATCTGATTGAAGAAAAGGCAACCGCCGCAAAAAATACTTTTTCCGTGCCCTATGCAATCACGGATTACAAAACCGCACTCGCTGATGCGGAAGTAGACGCGGTTTATGTGCTGACGCCGAATGCCGCGCACTATACGATTACCATGGACGCGCTTGCCGCGGGCAAGCATGTATTCTGTGAAAAACCGGTCGCGGTGAATTACGCGCTTTCCAAAGAGATGGCAGACGCCGCAAGCCGTGCCAAAAAGCTTTTACACATCGGCGTATGCAACCGCTATAACTGTGCGGTGGAACAGCTTGCGCAAAGAAACGCCGCCAAGGAATTCGGCAAGCTCTATCATGTATACTGCTCATTCCGCAGTTTCCGTTCCATTCCCGGTCTTGGCGGCGCGTTTACCGACCGTTCGCAGTCCGGCGGAGGCGTACTGATCGATTGGGGCATTCATTTCCTCGATCTGATTCTGTATGTTTTAGGCGGTGCGAAGCTGCAAAGCGTGACCTGCGACACCTATTCCGAAATGGCAAAAGACATGCGGGAATACCGGTACCTTTCCATGTGGGCGGAAGATACCAAAAATCTGAACGGCACAAACGACGTAGAGGATTTTGTGACCGGCTATATCCGCACCGACCGTGCCTCCATTTCCTTCAACGGCGCATGGGCGCAGAATATCGGAACGGAAGAAATGTTTGTGGATTTCCTCGGAGACAAGGGAGGCGCACGGCTACGTTATGGCAGTGATTACACCCTCTACACGACAGAGAACGGCATTTTAACCGAGAAAAAACCGCTCATCAAGATTAACAATCATTACGAAGCGGAAGACGCGGCATTTTTGGAAGCGATCCGGACCAATGCGCACACCAAAAATGAGATTACGGAAATTTTAGAAAGCATGAAGCTCTTGGACGGACTGTATACGTCTGCCAAGCAACACCGGGAAATCGTGTTTTAACATCCGCAAAAAGGAGACTGCCTTATGAAAAAAATCGGTTTGATCGACTATTATCTGGACGAATGGCATGCCAACCACTATCCGGCATGGATTGCGGAAGCGAATGCCGGATATCAGGTTTGCTATGCCTATGCGGAAGCGGATGTGCCGCCCACGGGCGGGATAGATACGGACACTTGGTGTCAAACGCATGGCATCACGCGCTGTATGCGCATAGAAGAACTGTGCGAGCGTTCGGATTGTTTGATCCTGCTCTCTCCGGATCATCCGGAAAAGCATCTGCCTTATGCCAAAACCGCATTCCGCTACGGCAAGCCCTGTTATGTGGATAAAACATTTGCGCCGAATGCGCAGACGGCAAAAGAAATCTTCGCGCTTGCCGACGCCTATCACACACCCATTTTTTCTTCCTCCGCGCTTCGCTTTGCCACGGAACTGATCCCGTATCAGAACAACGCGCAAAGCGTTTCGGTTCTGGGTGGCGGAAATTTAGACAATTATCTGATCCACTTTGTGGAGATTCTAGTGACGATGATGGGGGCAGAAGTCGCCACAGTGTCGGTACAGAATGTCGGAGCAAATACGGAATTCGCATGCAAATACCAAGACGGCAGAGTCGGATGCATCCATATGTATCAGACGCAAGACCGTCCGGATTTTGAAGTCAGCGTAACCGACCGTTCCGGTGCAAATGCGCGCTATCTGCGGCTCACTTCCCCCTATTTTCAAAACATGATCCACACATTGCTCGCTTGGTTTGACGGTGCGCCCACGCCGGTTCGTCCGGCAGAAACCGTAGCGGTCATAGCATTGCTCGACGCCATCCGGCTTGCGGCAAAAACCCCTTGGAAAGAGATCCCCGTACAAATGTAACGTCCCCTTCCCTGCCATCCTGCGACAAAGAGACGCGCTTTTGGGCGCGTCTCTGATTTTTTCTTCCGAAATGCTGTGTTTTTTGTCAAATCCTCTTTTCTTTTTCCGAAAAGTGTGCTATAATATCCTTAAATTTGCAGGATACACGCTTTACTCGGCGAATCCTGCGCGGAGGAATACGCATGGAATATCTTTCTCACAATCCAAGCGAAACGGAAGCCATCGGCGCACAGCTTGCCAAACAATTGAAACCGGGCGATTTTGTCGCAATGTATGGGGATCTCGGCGCCGGAAAAACCGCATTTGCGCGCGGTGTTGCGTCTGTTCTGGTTCCCCATGCGCAAATTCAAAGCCCAACCTATACGATGATCGCGGAATACCGTGCCGGCACGCTGACCTTCTGCCACTGCGATATGTACCGGATCACCAGTGAAGACGATTTATATTCCATCGGATTTTTTGACAATCCGGATGCGATCTTTTTAGTGGAATGGTGCGAAAAGATTCCCTATGCCATTCCCCCCGCCCATTATCAGGTCACCATCACCAAACATCCAAACCAACCCGATTTGCGCACCATCACCATCCTGCCCCCGTCTGCCTAATCCATTTCGAAACAGAAAGGAACCGATTCCGGTTGTTGCCATGAAGATTCTTGCCTTGGATTCCACCACGCGCAGTGCCTGCGCCGCTCTGTGTGAGGACGACTGCTGTCTTGCCAAAACCACATTGGACGCAAAACACACGCACAGCGAAACCCTGCTCCCGATGATCGCACATCTGTGCGAACTGACACACATCCCGATTGCAGAAATGGACGCGTTTGCGGTCACAGTCGGTCCCGGTTCTTTCACCGGCGTGCGTATTGGCGTTTCCACGATCAAAGGGCTTGCGTTCGGACAGGGAAAGCCCTGCTATGCCATCTCCACACTGGAAGCACTTGCTCAAAACGCCGCGGGATTATCCGGTATTCTCGTTCCGGTGTTGGACGCGCGGCGTTCCCAAGTGTATACCGCCTGCTTCCGCTCTGCGGAAAACGGTACGGTGCAACGGCTGACGGAAGACGATCTTTTGCCCATTCCGGAACTGGTTTCCCACCTCGCCGCCTATGGCGAGCCGATCCGATTGCTCGGAGATGCCGCCGATTCCGTCTCGCAAGCGGCACAAGCGCAAGGGATCCCGTTACTTCCCGTTCCGTTTCTGTTACGCGCACCCGACGCGGCATCCGTCGCATACTGTGCATATACCAAAATTCAGGCGCACGAAGCGCCGCTTTCCGACGTCACGCTTGCGCCGGTATATTTGCGCCCGTCCCAAGCGGAACGGGAACGCGCGGAGCGCGTTGCGGCACAATCCCCCAAAACAGAGGCTTCGGTTCCCGTTTCTTCGAAATAGAATAAATTCCGCAACCGAATTTCAAAAAATATGAAAAATTCAAGATATAAATAAAAAGGAGAATCTATTATGACAACCAAACCGATTGCCATCGGGTGCGATCACGGCGGATTTCGCACCAAAGAAGCACTGAAAGCCCATCTTACCGCGCGGGGAATCCCGTTTGTGGATTACGGTACCGACAGCGAAGCTTCGGTGGATTATCCGGTATTTGCAGATAAAGTCTGCTGTGCCGTGACCGGCGGGGAATCGGATCTCGGAATTCTGATTTGCGGGACCGGGATCGGGATGAGCATGGCGGCAAACAAACACAAGGGTATTCGCGCGGCTTGCTGCGGCGACACGTTCAGCGCGCGCTTAACGCGCAATCACAACGACGCAAACGTACTTTGCATGGGTGAACGCGTGACCGGATTAGGGCTTGCCATGGACATTGCGGACGCGTTTCTGAACGCGGAATATGAGGGTGGCAGACACGCAAAGCGAATCGCAATGTTTATGGATTTGGAAAAATAAAGAGATTGTTTTCAAAGTCTGCATGCGGCAACAAAGAAATTTGAATCAGCAAACGGCGTTTCCCCCATATAAATGGAGGAAACGCCGTTTTTAAATGTCTTTGCAACTCGCCATTGCCATTCTCTTTTGCGGTTCCGCTTGCGAGAGCCGACCGATAAACGTACAAAGTACGGCAAAGCCGGCTTCCGGTAAGCGTTCCTCTTTTGCGACAGTTCTTTCCTACATGCTTACAGTGCAGAATTCATGAACATGCCGACAATCATGTAGACCACCCATGCAACAATTGCCGTAATACCGCACGCCTTTGCCCGTTTGGGCGTTTTCGAATGATTGACCGGCCAGTAAATGATCCCAACCAAAGGAATCAGCGCTGACAAAATACACAGTCCTACACTCACTTGATCCGGCGCTTTTTGAGACATCGCATTTTCCACCATGCATCCGCAATTCGGGCAAATCACCGCGTCATCCATGATTTCTTTTCCGCATTTCGAGCAAAATTTCATAAAAACCTCCTGATATACCAAAATGGGATATAACGATTTTTGTATGAAGTTTCGGCTGAAAGAATTACGGACACAACTAAAATCTCGCAGTTAAAATTGGCGCTGGATCTCAATATGAATCAAAATACCATTTCCAGATATGAAAATTTAGAGAGGGAAGCAGACTATGCCACATTGATTCGATTTGCAGATTACTTTCACGTTTCTTTGGATTATCTATTGGGCAGAGACGATTTCCTTCCGCCCAAAACAGAACGATAACCACGCCGGATGGGCCGCCGGTAAGAAAGGACCCGCGGAGAAAAGCATCCGGCTTTTCCCGCGGGTTCTTTCTTTCATCCGTTTCCTTTCTGACACGGGGATGTTGCATCCCGGAAAGGTCTTGCACAAAGAAAGCTGAGCGCAACCAATAAAATCGTCACACACCACGACAGCGGAAATGCGTGATACAGCATCGCGGGAGACGGCTCTGCACCAAACGCCGTAAAGATCCACACAATCCGAAACGCACAAGTTCCCAGCATCGTACTTGCCATCGGCAACACCGGATGCCCGCTTCCCCGTAAAACGCCGGCTGGAATCTCGTACAGGCTACACATCGGTTCAAACAGCAAAATACACAAAATCCGTTCGCCGGCACTTTGGATCACTGCGGCTTCTGTGGAAAAGAATCCCGCAAAAAAGTCTCGAAAAAGTACGATCGGTACAATTAAAACCAAACTGCACAGAACCGAAAAACCAAGGGAGAGCCATAAAATGTTTCGACATCTGCGCAGTTGACCGGCAGCATGGTTCTGCCCGACAAACGTGGTGGCAGTCTGCCCGAAAGCGGTGATCCCGTAATAAGCGAAATATTCAAAATTCATCGCGATCGTACTTCCGGCAATGGCAATCGAACCGAATGAATTGATCGACGCTTGCACAAAAAGATTGGCAAAGCAGAACACCGCGCCTTGCACGGCAGACGGGACGCCCGTTTTCAGCACCTCCCACCCGATTTTCCACTGAAAATGCCATTTTCCCAACGGCAGCATTCCCGTCTTACGCAAACGGATCAGAACCAGCGCTGCGGAAAGTGCAGTCGCAAGATCCGTCGCAATCGCCACCCCCGCAACTCCAAGACGAAATCCGACGACAAACAACAGATTCAGTAAAACATTCGCCACACCGGAAAGAACGAGCGCCACAAAAGGATAGGTGCTGTCTCCGCGTGCACGCAGAACGGCGGCGCCAAAATCGTACATCAGCAAAAACGGATAGCCCAGCAGGTAGATCCGCAGATACCTCTGCGCGACGGGGAAAATTTCCGCGGGCGTGTGGAGCAATCGCAAGAGCGCCCCTGCGATTCCTTGACCGATAAGCATCCCACATACGCCAATCGCCACCGCAAGCAACCCGATCGTTTGCATCATCTGCGGTAACTCGCGCGTCTGATTCTTTCCGATCCGATTTGCAAAAATGACATTTCCCCCCAAAGATAAGCCGGAGGAAATCGTAACAATCAGTGCGACGATCTCGGTATTGGTTCCCACCGCCGCAAGTGCGTCGGCATGATCGAAATACCCGACGACTGCGGTATCTGCGGAATGAAACAGTTGTTGTACAATACTCGCAAGCGCAATGGGTAAGGTAAACAGCAACAGATTTTTTGCCAAGTGGGCATGTAACATGTCCACGTTCCGATTCCAAAAATGCATGATCTTCTCCTTCCAATTCACTCTTGTATCATTATACAGGATGTGTTATAATAAGAAAAGCGAATTTTACGCATGTAAATCATCGAAAAAAGGAATGGATACAATGGAAACGCCCTTATTGAAATATCTTGCCTTTGTCCGCACGGTTGAAAAAGGCAGCTTCACCAAAGCCGCGGAAGAATTACACTATGCGCAATCCTCGGTGAGTAAAATGATTGCGGATCTGGAAAGCGACTGGGGACTGACGCTATTAGAAAGAGGGAAACATGGGGTGACGCTGACAGCAGCCGGCGAGCAAATCCTGCCGCTTGTCAGAGCCACTTTGCAGGAACATCAGAAGCTGGAGGAATCCATTGACCGCATGCACGGCGCAGAGACAGGATTTGTGCGCATCGGTACCTTTGCAAGCGTTGCCATCCACTGGTTGCCGAATCTTTTTACAAAATTTCGCAAGGATTACCCCGGCATTGAATATGAAATGCTGTTGGGAGATTATGAGGAAGTCGAACGGTGGATCGCGGAAGGACGAGTGGACTGCGGCTTTTTGCGCCTGCCGACCGTGCACGCATTTGACACCCTATTACTGAAGCAGGATGCCTATATGGTGGTGCTCCCCAAAGGGCATCCGCTTGCAAAAACGGACACGGTGGCAATCGAGGAATTGAACGATCAGCTGTTTTTACTGTTGGAACACGGTGGTAAGACAGAAGTTTCAGAGCTTTTAGAGCAAAGCCATGTCCATCCGGACATTCGGTTTACCACCTGGGAGGATTTTGCCATCTTAGCCATGGTGGAAAAAGGACTGGGCATCGGCATTTTGCCGTCTTTGATTTTACAACGCATTCCCTACCAAGTGGAAATTCGACCGCTTGCCGTTCCGTTTTTCCGAAAAATCGGAATCGCGATGAAAGATCGAAGCCGTCTGACACCCGCAACGCAAAAATTTCTTTCCTATCTGCCGTTCTGCGAAAATACCGAGAAAACTTTTGCCTAATTGACATAAAAAACAAGGGAAACCGTTTGGCTTCCCTTGTTTTTTCTATTTTTTGGTTGCGGCAAGTCGGCTTTACACGATTTCGTCGCGATAAACCGGCAGAACTGCACTCTGGAACGCTTTTGTCACGTCCCCCTCTGCAAAATGCCAACCTTTCGGCAACCGGACGCTTCCCGTCACGCCGTCCGCCTTTTCCAACGTCAACGTGATCTCAGTATCCGTTTTCCGCTCCCAACGGACACGGACTTTTCCGGCTACGGTTTCGTATTCGCCCTCCGCAAAAGTCAGATCGTGTACGAAACTCGGCGCGATCTCTACATAGGACGCATCCTGCAAAGTAGGATTAACGCGAATCCCAGCGAGATACATCATAAAGAAACCGGAGATAAAGCCGAAGAAATGATGGTTAAAGGAAAACGGTTCCACATACAGCGCTTCAATATCGGTGATGGATTCCGGCAATGCCGTATAGCCCGCATCCACAATCGCACGGTAGGAGGGAGCGGTCGGCTGCATCAACAGCCGATAGGCAAGCTCCGTTTCCCCATGCTCCGCCAACAGATGGAACAAATACCGCAGTCCGAGGCATCCGCCGGACATATGATCGTCGTTTGCATGAATCAGATTCTTCAACACCGCGAAAGCGCGCGCTTCCTCCTGCGGCGTGAAAATACCATACCAAAGCGCCAGTCCCTGCGCGCTCTGCGTTCCTTCCGCCACCACATAGGTATCCCAATGAACCAAATGATCGCGAAATGCCTGCCGCAGCTGCGTCCATAAAGTTTCGGCATACTCTGCCTCCGCGATCTTTCCGATCTCACGGAACAGATAAGCGGATTTTTTCGCGCAATCCATCACAATCAGCGTATCCGTGACCGCAAGCGGCGTATGTTTGGCTTTTTCGTCGCACGGACACCAGTCAAACAATCCATAAGCAAGCAAGCCGTTTTCATCCCGCTTTCCGGCGGCATAACACAGATAGCGGAACATCGCGGTCGCGTTTTCCTCCACAATCTGCCGGTCTGCCCGCAATACATAGGATTCATACGGCAGATTGAACAGCGCGATGTCCCATCCGGGACCATTGCCCCACTCAAATCCCCATCCGCCGGTCGGAATAACGCCCGGAATGCTTCCGTTCCTTGCCTGCGAAGCATAAACGTTGCGCATCCACTCCCGATAGTTACGCGTGGCATCATAATGTAGCAAAGCGTGTTCGCTGGTCAGCGCAGCGTCGCCTGTCCAGCCGTTTTTCTCCCGATGCGGGCAATCCGTCGGGAAATGATAAAAATTCGACAAAAACGAGTTCATGGACATCGCCTGCAAGCAGTTGATCGTCTCATTGGAACAAGAGAAAGCGCCGATTTTGCGCAAATCCGTATGGAATACCAAATATGTCAGGGTATCCTCTGCAATCTGATCGTCGCGCAGTCCTGTTACATAGCAATACTGGAAGCCGTGATAGGTAAAGCAGGGGACGAAGATCTCCTCCGCGTCTCCCCGACAAATGTACACATCCCGCTGTCCATAACCAAGCGGATAAAATTTATTGATATTATACGGATCAATCGCGCCATCTGCATCCAATATTTCCGCAAATTGCAGGTCAATACGCTGTCCGGGCGTCGTATTTTTCACCTTCAACCGGACAAGTCCGGCAGAATTGTAACCAAAATCAAACCCGACGCCGCCCATATTTGCCACAGGACCTTCCGGCGGTTGATGGTTTGTCAGATACTCTGCCACTTTCGGATGAATCCATTTTTTCGTCATATCCGAAAGCCGGGCATTTTTATCGATGGAAACCGGAGAAATTTCCCGTTTGCAGACAATCGGATCCACATCGCAGAGCCGCGCTTCTCCGCGCGGCGTTTCCACACGGATCACAGGCGTCCATGCGGCATCGTCGAAACCGGGACAATCCCACCCCGGTTGTTCCTTGCGCGCATCGTAGAAGCATCCGCTCCGCAGATCGTCGAACCAGATCGGAGACGGTGCGCTGACAAACGCGGAAGCGTCAAACGTCAGTTCTTCCGTGGTGAAGGTGCATGCCACACGCGGTGCGCCGCGATAGCGGGCGTCGTCAAAATCCCAGGTAAGACCGCCCATGCTGTTCAGCATCCCGTTGCCGAGATACAGACCGATCACGTTTTCGCCCGCATGTAAATGCGGGGCAAGCTCATAGGTATCATAGTATAAAAGATCATCCGGATTGGAAATGTACGGTGCAAGCAATGTGGAAGTCAGTTCTGTGCCATTGACAAACAGCCGATAGAAACCAAGTCCGCAGATCAGAAGCTTTGCGCTTTGCGGCGCTTTGGTCAGGGAAAAAGCATGGCGCATGGCAGGGGCGCAAACCGGTTTTTCATAGGTAGCATACGCGTTTGACGCGGCATAGAAAGAAAGCGGAAAATCCATAAGTCTCTCCTTTTTAATAAAAGCATTTTCAAAAAAACCGCCGGGATACGGCTACTGCGATTGTAGCATAGTTTTTTCCCAAAAGCAAGGGGGTTTTCAAGATTTCCAAACAAAAAAAATGGAACGTTTTTTGTACAGAATATCCAAAATTCAAGAAGATTCCCCAAATGGCGCGTTACCTTGTAATGGAAAATGTCGGTATTGCGTTGGCGTGCATCCGCTGTGCCTGCGAAAAAAGCGACTGAAATAGTTTGCATCTGCAAAACCGCATGCCTCGGCAATCTCCGCAACCGTTCCGATCTGCGCCGAAAGCAATTCCTTTGCCAGCGTCAAGCGACATTTATCACGATAGGATTGCGCGGTCATACCGAACGATCGGAAAAAAAGGCGGCGAAAATGCGTCGGGCTTAAATGACACAGCGCAGCAAGCTCCGGAATATCCGGCGTCTGCGCATGCAGATCCTCCAACAGTTCTTTGGCAGGTGCCAATCGGGCGATAGAATCAGACGTTTCCCCAAGTAAGCACAGAAAAAAGCGCCGCATAAGCGAAACGAGCACCTCATGTGCCGCCATCCGGTACCCCGGACGTTTTCCTTGGAAATGCGCAATCAACCGCAGAGCGTCCTGCTCTGCGGCGGCAAGATCCTGCATTTTGGCAAGCAAAAGCCGCCGCGCAGCAAGCATTTCCCGCAGGGCGGCTGGATGAGAGGTCTGCATGTCTGCCCGAAAATTGACGGTCATATGGGAGAAAGGCGCTTGCGCCGTCACACGGTATCCGATCCCGACCGGAACCAACGCGCTTTCCCCCGCGCAAAGCGATTGCCGTACGCCGTTTGCAAACCGGTATTCCGCTTCTCCGGACAGCGCAAGAATCCATCCGTATTCCAAGCGTCCCGCAGGATACGCACATCCACGTCCGGTTGCAAATTCCCATTTGTGCGCAAGCACCACTTCTCCGACGGCAAAATAAAAATCCACCCTATCCTCCATCAGCATCGCCTCCTTTCCTTCAGTATAGCCTACCTGCCGGCAGAAGTCAAGCCAAAAGGGACAGATTGTGCTGAAAATGAACAGATTCTCTCTTGTTCTTCTTTGACAATATGATTATACTGAAAGCATCTTGATCCAGGAAAGAAGGAACAAATGATGAAGAAACCGCGCATTGCCATTGTAACCGTAGGGCACGCGACTTATTTTAAGCAATTTCCAACGCTCAAAGACGAACTGATGAAAAAGGCAACGGCTTTCGCCGCGCTTTTGCCGCGAGAACGGATGGAACAGATTGACGGCGGATATGTCAGCTGTGTGAACGAGGCGTTTGCCGCCGTCCGTTTTCTGAAAACGCAGGACGCGGACCTTCTGTTTCTCGTTTTATCCACTTACGTCCCCTCCGCAATCTGCGCGGCGTTCGCGCGCAATCTCGACATTCCGCAGATCCTTGTGGGGATTCAGCCGCTTTCGCATCTGGATTATCAGAATACCACCACCTATCTGCAACTGGTGAACGACGATATTTGCGCCATGCCGGAAGCGGCGGGCGTATACCGGCGGCTGGGGCGTAAGATCCCGCCATGCATCGTCGCAACCGCAGATCAAACTGAATTCTTACGCAAGGAGCTTGCGCAGTGGGTAGACGCCGCCTGCGCAAAAGCCGCCTTCAAATACGAGACGATCGGTTATCTCGGTCACACCTACGAGGGCATGTACGATATGCATACCGATCCGACCGCATTTACCCGCGCGTTCGGCGCACATGTTGAAATGCTGGAAATCTGCGAGCTGGCAAAAAACGCAAACGAGGTGTCCCAAGCGCAGATTCAGGATAAAATCGCCGTCATGCGGGAAACCTTCCGCATTTGCGAACCGTCAAACGATCCGTTGACCGACTTTGTCCAAGACGAAGATCTGGCGCGGTCAGCGCGCGCCGCCTGCGCGCTGGAGCGTTTTGTCTTTGCGCATCATCTGCGTGCGCTTGCATATTTTTACCGTGGCGAACCGCACACGCCTTATGAAGAACTTGCGGCAAACCTGATCGTTGGGAACACCCTGCTCACCTCTGCGGGCATTCCGCTTGCGGGAGAGGCAGATCTGAAAACCGCGGCGGCAATGCTGATCGTAAAAGAGTTAGGCGGCGGCGGTTCTTTTGCGGAAATTCACCCGTTTGATACAGAAAGCAATGTGGTATTGATCGGGCACGACGGTCCGCATAATCTGCAAATTGCGCAGGGGAAGCCGATTCTACGAAAGCTGAAAGCCTATCATGGCAAGCCGGGGAGCGGCATCGGCGTGGAATTTTCCTTAAAGAACGGTCCGGTCACGATGCTCAGTATTTCTGTGGACGAAGCCGGCGGCTTCCGTCTGATTGCGGCAAAGGGAACTTCCCTGCCCGGTGAAATTCCGCAAACCGGCAACACCAACACCCGCGTCGCCTTTGATTGCCCTGTCACCGATTTTCTGTCCAGATGGTGCGAGGCAGGTCCGACGCATCATGTGGCGCTCGGCTGTGGGGATCTGCTTGCCAAATTACAGAAATTTTCCGTTCTCACCGATCTGCCGCTTACCATCGTAAACGCTTGATCGACACACAACCGAGCGCGTTTTTTCAGATCCGACATCCTGTTTGCACCATTTTCAAAACGTCCTTGCGATTCATCCTGCCGCAAGGACGTTTTAGATGACTGCCATGGGTATCAGGAAAGCATTGGAGGAAAATGACACATATCCTTTCCGGTTTTGCGGTATACTAACGTAAAACGGAGGATCGGAATATGAAAACCATACTTGCAGTTCTCGGCACCCGTCCGGAAGCCATCAAAATGGCTCCGGTGATTTTAGAGCTTCAAAAACAGGCGGCTTTCCAAACGGAAGTCTGCTTCACCGGTCAGCACGGCGAAATTGCGGAGGAAGTGCTGGACACCTTCCGCATCGCTCCGAAATTCCGCCTGCACATTCGGGCAGATCACAGTAGTCTTGCCTCCCTGTCTGCCGCCATGTTGACCACATTTCCGCAGGTGCTGGATGCTTGCCAGCCGGACCTTGTATTGGTACACGGGGATACGCTCAGCGCGTTCTGCGCGGCACTGTGCTGTTTTTACGCGAAAATTCCGATCGCGCACATTGAAGCCGGATTGCGCACCTATCGTCTGGACGCGCCGTTTCCGGAAGAATGGAATCGACGCGCCATCGGAATCCTTGCCGCGCTGCACTTTGCACCGACGGAAGCGGCGGCACAAAACCTTTTTGCAGAGGGAACGGATCCAAGCGCCGTGTTGGTCACGGGGAACACCGGTTTAGACGCGCTCCGTCTCACCCTCTCTGACACCGCTTCTTTGCCGCCTGACGCCTTTACGGGGCATCCGCTCCTGCTGTTGACCGCGCATCGCAGAGAAAATCAAGGCGCGGCGTTAGAGTCGATCTTTGCGGGCGTAAAACAAGTCTGTGCGGCGTTTCCCGCGGTGCGGGTATGTTATCCGGTGCATCCGAATCCCGCCATCGGCAAAGCGGCACACGCGGCGTTTGCCGACCTTGCCGCCGTCACGCTGTGCGCGCCGCTTCCGGTACGCGCCTTTCATCAGTTGCTTGCCCGTTCTACGCTGGTTCTGACGGACAGCGGCGGCTTGCAGGAGGAAGCGTCCTTTTTACACAAGCCCGTTTTGATTCTTCGGGAAGAAACGGAGCGTCCGGAAGGCGTGGTAAGCGGCGGTTTGCAGGTCGTTGGAACCCAAGCCGATGCAATCTTTCGCGCCTGCAAAACGCTTCTCACGGATGACACCGCTTATCAGGCAATGGCACATGCTCCCTGTCCCTACGGCGACGGGCACGCCGCCGCGCGCATCTGCGACGGCATGCGCCGCTTTTTTGAAAATACACGCTATACGGGAAAAAAGAGCGGAGAACGAACCTCTTAATACGCGTCCTTCCTTGCCTTTGACCGCCGCCCTGCAACTCACCCTTTTCATTCTTTTGCATAAGATACAAAAGAACGGTTTTGAGAGGATGAGAAACATGCGGCGGGACGCTTTATTTGAAGCCTGTTGTAATCTGCCTTACCGGCATGTGGAAGCGGACGGGGACTTTGCTGTTCGCTATGGACAAAATCAATTTGGCGAACGGATCCTGTATTTGTTTTTTGAATGCTCCAACGGCAAAGCGGATTGGAAAAACAATTTGGATTTTCCGGCAAAGCCGTATCGGGATATGGGGATTCTCTGGTTTTGTCACCGCGGATTTCTAAGGGTTTGGAAAGCCATTGAGCCTTACCTCTTGGAAATCGTCGGTGCGGAGGACATTCGCGGCATCGTCATCACCGGTTACAGTCACGGCGCGGCACTCGCCATGCTCGCACACGAATACTGCTGGTTTCACCGTCCGGATCTACGGTGCAGACTGTGCGGGTTCGGGTTTGGATGTCCCCGCTGTTACTTCGGCTTTTTTGTCAAACCGGCGTTACGCGTGCGGTGGGAACATTTTTATCCCATCCGCAACGCGGAAGATCTGGTCACGCACATGCCGCCGCGGCTGTTCGGATTCGTGCATTGCCATCCCGTCATACAAGTCGGGGAGGGGAGCGTCAAAAGCAGAATTGACGCGCATCGTCCGGAATACTACCGCGCAAGGTGGCAGGAACTCTGTGCCCCTGCATCTGTGCAATCCGTTTTTTGGCAGCAATATCTGCCGACCTGGCGGGAATTGTTTGAAGCATAAAGGGCAGACATTTCGTCTGCCCTTTATGTTTGCAAAAATAAATTTACTGCGCCGTCTGTAAAAGTGTTTCGATCTGCGCAAGCCAAAGCTGTGCCGACGCGTCGCTTGGCATCCGGAAATCGCCGCGCGGCGAAAGCGTCACGCTTCCCACCTTAGGACCGTCCGGCAGACACGAACGTTTGAACTGCTGAACAAAGAACCGCCGGAAAAAGATCTGCAACCATTTCCCTATGGTTTTAGAATCGTATTCCTCACCAAACGCATAACGGGCAAGCCGATAAATCTTTTTCGGCTCCATTCCGTAGCGGATAAAGTAATACAGGAAGAAATCGTGCAACTCATACGGTCCGACCAGATCTTCCGTTTTTTGCAGAATGGTATTCCCGTCTGCCGGCAGAAGCTCCGGACTGACCGGCGTATCCAAAATATCCAGTAAAACTCCGGAAAGCGCCTCGTCCTTGCAGGAAGCCGCGTAGTAACGCACTACATGGCGCACCAGCGTCTTCGGGACCGAAGCGTTTACACCGTACATGGACATATGATCCCCGTTATACGTCGCCCAACCGAGCGCCAACTCGCTGAGATCGCCGGTGCCAACCACCATACCGCCCGTGCGGTTGGAAAGATCCATCAAAACCTGCGTCCGTTCCCTTGCCTGCGCGTTTTCATACGTCACATCGTGATTTTCTTCCGGCTGTGCAATATCGCGCAAATGCACCCGCACCGCGTCCGCGATCGGTACGCAGGAGAATGTGACGCCAAGCAAGTTACACAGCTGTTCCGCGTTCCCGCGGGTACGCGCAGTTGTGCCAAAGCACGGCATTGTCACGGCAAGAACATCCGTATGCGGGCGATGCAACAGATCCATCGCGCGCACCGCCACAAGCAAGGCAAGGCAGGAATCCAACCCACCGGAGATCCCGATTACCGCCGTTTTGGCATGCGCGTGAGAAAGCCGCTTGGCAAGCCCGTTTGCCTGCATTTGTAAAATCGTGTCGCATCGTGCGTCCAGTTCTGCCTGTGCAGAAGGAACAAACGGATTTTTCGCCACAGGACGGGTGAGAACGGTATCGGTGAGCGGCATGGAAAACCAGCAGACCGTATAGCCAACGGGAGGAACTCGTTCCGCAGTATTCATGCGGCTTCGCTCCCGCGTCAGCTTTTCCACATCCACTTCGGTGCAGACCATCCGGTTTGCAAACAGGGAACTTTCCGTCAGAATCGCGCCGTTTTCCGCGATCAGATCATGTCCGGCAAACACCATATCTGTGGTGGATTCCCCATCGCCCGCATCTGCATACACATATGCGGAAAGTGTCCGCGCGCTGTGCGCCGATACCAACATCCGGCGGTATTCGCTTTTTCCGATCGTTTCATCGCTTGCGGAAAGGTTGCCGAGAACCGTCGCTCCTGCGGCGGCATGAGAAACAGAGGGCGGACAGGCAACCCACAAATCCTCGCAAATCTCCAGCGCGATGGTAAACGCCGGCAGTTCCCGACAGGAAAACAACAGGTTGGTGCCAAACGGATAGCGTTTTCCGCGCAGTTCCACCGTTTGATTTTCAGCAGGAGCGGGCGTAAAATGCCGCAATTCATAGAATTCCTGATAATTCGGCAAATGCCGTTTCGGAACAAATCCCAAGATCTCTCCGCGATACAGCATCGCAGCACAGTTATAAAGTTTCCCTTCCTGTGCAAGCGGCAATCCGACAGCAAGAAGCAAGGGAAGATCGGCTGTCTCTTTGGCAACCCAAAACAGTGCATCCACCGCACCATTCTGCAAGGTCGTCTGCAAGAACAGATCGCCGCAGGTATATGCGGTGAGTCCGAGTTCCGGCAAAACCAGCAGTTTGGCACCTGCCGCCGCCGCTTCTCTTGCCAACGCCGCACTTTGCGCGGCGTTATAAGCACAATCCGCCACCCGTACTGTCGGCGTTGCCGCCGCAAGTTTTACAAATCCGTCTTTCATAAAAGCGCATTCCTTTCCCGTTTTTTATGGGGTGCGTCCGCTACGTTTTCGCGTCTGCCGGCAAGCTGCGGATCATCGTACCCGATTTTCATCCGGATCAATGGGTTTGCAGATAAGAAACCAACTCTCCGAATGCCATTTCGCTCTGCGTGCTGTCTGTCATGTTGCGCAACTGTGCGCGTCCGCTTTCCAATTCGCTGTCTCCGATAATCAGCGTATATGCCGCACCGAGTTTGTTTGCATATTTCATTTGGGCTTTCAGGCTTCTGCCCATCACATCGCATTCCGCATACATCCCTGCCGCGCGAAGCTCTGCCGCAAGTTCGGACGCTTTGATCGCCGCCGCTTCTCCCATAGACGCGAGATAGACCTTCGGCGTCGTTTTTCCCTCCGGAAGTTCTCCGGCTTCTTTCAGTGCAAGCAGCAATCGTGTAATACCGGCGGCAAATCCGATCGCAGGCAATGCCGGACCGCCCAGTTCCTCAATCAATCCGTCATATCTGCCGCCGCCGCAAACCGTACTTTGCGCACCGATGATGGGACAGATGAATTCAAACACCGTGCGGGTATAATAATCCAGTCCACGCACGATCTTCGGATCGATCTCATAGGGAATTTTCATTGCGGTCAGCGCATTCTCTAATGTATGCAGATGCGTTTTGCAATCGTCGCACAAATGGTCGATGGTTTTCGGCGCGTTTGCCGCGATCTTGGAACAGATCGGGCTCTTGCAATCCAGAATCCGTAAAGGATTGGTGTGCAGGCGTCCGCGGCAGGTTTCGCAAAGCTCCGTTTCATGCGCTTCGAAATAGTCGGTCAGCGCTTGACGATATTGAGGGCGGCAATGCTTACAACCGATGGAGTTGATATGCAGGCTGACCTTTTGAATGCCGATCTCCCGAATGAAAGTATCGGCAAACGCGATCATATTCGCGTCGGCAAGTGGGGAATCCGAGCCGTACATTTCTGCACCGAACTGGAAAAATTCCCGGCTTCTGCCCGCCTGTGGTTTTTCATAGCGGAAACAGTTAATCAGATAGTACGCCTTAATCGGCATCGTGTCGGAGCAACGCCCGTTTTCGATCAGGCATCGGGCAAGCGACGCGGTTCCCTCCGGACGGAGCGTCATGCTTCTGCCATCCCGATCGGTGAACGTGTACATTTCCTTTTGTACCACATCCGTGGTATCGCCCACACCGCGTTGAAACAACTCGGTACCCTCAAAGGTCGGGGTGCGGAATTCCCCAAAGCCAAAACGCTCGGCAACCTCGCGCGCCTTGTTTTCAATTTTGTGCCAACCTGCCATTTCCTCCGGCAAGATGTCAAAGGTCCCTCTCGGTTTCTGTATCATACTATCCAACCCTTTCTGCTTGAAAATCTGTCTTTTGGTTATCGCAGGATAAAGTGCTTCGGCAAGCCGTTTTCATATTGCAGTGCCGGTTCGCCCTGAATCAGCGGGAGCAGATATGCCACGCCCGCATCCGTAATCTGGTTCCCTGCGGCATTAATAAATGCGTCCGGCACATAGCGAACGCGGTTTGCGATCTCCTCAATGGCTTTCGGAACCGTGTCGCATGCATATGCCCCGGTCCGGCGAACAAAGCACATCATTTTTCCGCTTTCGCCCGCACAAGCAGCCACGACGGCAGCCTGTCCGACTTGCACGGATTCTCTTAAATCCGTCTCCGACGCGAAATGTGCCGCGCACCGTTGCAGGATGTTCAATTCCACCGAACGCACCTTGCATCCGATCTCCCGTTTGACCGCGTGTTCCAATGCTTTCCCGGTCCCCGCCAGATACTGATGTCCGAACACATCCGTCACGCCGTTCTGTGTGCTCGCGCCGACGTAAGTTCCGTCTTGGGTGCGGATTCCCTCCGATACGGCGACTACAACATTCGGATGTTTCTGCAAAGCGGCTTTCACATCCGCAAAAAACGCTTCATAGGAAAAAGGACGCTCCGGCAGATAAATCAGATCGGGGCAAACCCCATAGACGGCGCGTGGCAAAGCCGCGGCGGCTGTGAGCCATCCGGCATCGCGCCCCATGATTTCCACGATGGTGACTGCCGGAACGGTATACACCGCGCAGTCACGCAAAATCTCCGCCACAGACGCGGCAATGTATTTCGCGGCAGAGCCGTAGCCGGGCGTATGATCCGTCCCCTCTACGTCATTGTCAATGGTTTTCGGCACACCCATTACGCAGATTTCATAATCATGCGCTTTCGCGTAGGCATAAACCTTTGCCACAGTATCCATGGAATCATTGCCGCCGATGTAAAAGAAATAACGGATATTATGTGCACGGAAAAAAGAAAACAACGCTTCATACACCGCATCGTCCGTACCGAGTTTCGGCAACTTTTTGCGGCAGGAGCCGAGCGCAGCCGCCGGCGTATGGGAAAGCAGTTCCAGCTGTTCTTCGGTGTGACAGCTTGCAAGCAAATCACAAATATCGTCCTTCAGCATTCCTTCCACGCCGTGAAACGCCCCGTACAGGGTTTCGATCTGCGCACAGGCAAGGCATCCGCGTATCACGCCTGCAAGAGACGCATTGATTGCGGCGGTCGGCCCGCCAGACTGTCCGACGATGGCATTGCCGCGAAGTTGCTCTTTCATAGGATTCTCCATTTCTTTTTCCGTTCATTCCCGTTTGTTTTGAATAACTGTTTTATTATAACAAATCTCTGTCCGTTTGTCAAGACTTGCCGCCGTGCGAACGCAGAAAAATCGGGAATTTTCGCAAAAAACGGCGTGCCATTCCCACGGAAATAACGGGCAACGGGATCCCAAGACATTCTTTTGTTCAAAAGCGCGTATTTTTTCGCACTTTGCGGGATTTTTCTGCGGGAGCTCTTGACATTGCGGCTGTTTTCGGCTATAATAGCAGAAGTTATCCTATACTTTTTATCTTCCGGCAAAACATTTGATTTTTCCGGTTTTGGAGGAGCAAAACAATGGAATGGACTTCCTTAAACGATCTGCGTGAAAAATTTCTCTCGTTCTTTGAAAGCAAGGGACATCTGCGCCTGCCCAGTTTCCCGCTGGTGCCCATCGGAGACAAATCCCTGCTTTTGATCAATTCCGGCATGGCGCCGATGAAAAAATACTTTACCGGCGAGGAAGAACCCCCGCGGCATCGCGTTACCACCTGTCAGAAATGCATCCGTACACCGGATTTGGAGCGGGTGGGACACACGGCACGCCACGGTACGTTTTTTGAGATGCTCGGCAACTTCTCCTTCGGCGATTACTTCAAGCATGAGGCGACCGCCTGGGCGTGGGAGTTCTGCACGAAGGTGCTCGAGATGCCCGCAGATAAAATATATATCAGCGTCTATCAGGACGATGACGAGGCATATGACATCTGGACAAAGGAGCTCGGCGTTTCGCCCGACCATATGGTTCGCCTCGGCAAAGAGGATAACTTCTGGGAGCACGGCGCAGGTCCCTGCGGTCCCTGCTCNNATTACTTCAAGCAGGAAGCCATTCCGTGGGCATGGGAGTTTTTGACCTCTGAAAAATGGCTCGGCATCCCTGAAGAAAAGCTTTGGCCGTCCGTTTATCAGGAGGATGACGAAGCGTACGAGATCTGGAATAAAGTCATCGGCGTTCCGGCAGAGCGCATTACGCGGCTCGGCAAAGAGGACAACTNNTCCCTGCGGTCCCTGCTCGGAGCTCTATTTCGACCGCGGCGAGAAGTACGGCTGCGGCTCTCCGACCTGCGGAGTCGGCTGCGACTGCGACAGATATGTTGAGTTCTGGAACCTCGTTTTTACCCAGTTTGACAACGACGGCAACAATAACTATACCCGCCTCAAGAGCTGCAATATTGACACCGGTATGGGTCTTGAGCGCCTCGCCTGCATTATGCAGGGCGTGGACAAC
>DLLB01000094.1 GCA_002477905.1 Clostridiales bacterium UBA7573
ACTCTGACAAGCACCGCACCCGCATCTGCCGTTTTTTCTGCTTTTCAAAAGCCGAAAAATCACAAATCCGACTGCTATGGCAATCAGCGTCAGCAATAAAATGTCTCCTGCGCTCATCCCACAATCCACCGTCCGATCTGATAACATGCGCAAGCGACCACCCACGCCACACTGCATTGCAAAAGTACAACGCCAATGGTTGCCCATACCGAGCGCAATTCCCGTTTCATAGTTGCCACAGCCGCCACGCAAGGCGTATACAAGAGCGTGAACAAAAGGAAGCTGAACGCGGACAAACCGGTAAACAGGGACGGCAATGCCGTTTGCAACTGCCCCATTCCGCATCCGAGTAAAACGGACAACGTGGACACCACGGCTTCCTTGGCAGTAAAGCCGGAGATCAGCGCTGTCACCGTGCGCCAATCGCCAAATCCAAGCGGACGGAAGATCGGTGCCAAAAAGTGTCCGATCAAAGCGAGAATGCTGTCCGAACTGTCCGCAACCACATTCAGCCGCAGATCAAAACTTTGCAAGAACCAAATCAGGATCGTTGCAAGGAAGATCACCGTAAATGCACGTTTTAAGAAATCCTCTGCTTTCTCCCACAAAAGCAAGGCGACATTTTTAGCAGACGGCAAGCGATAATTCGGCAGTTCCATCACAAACGGCACCGGTTCTCCACGAAACGCAGTCTTTTTCAGAATCAGCGCGACCAAAATCCCAAGCAGGATTCCGATGACATACAACGCAATCATCACCAGTGCGCTGTACTTGGGGAAAAACGCCGCGCAGAATACCGCATAAATCGGAATTTTCGCGGAGCAACTCATATAAGGCGTCAGCAAAATTGTCATTTTCCGATCGCGATCGGAGGAAACGGTGCGGGTTGCCATAATTGCCGGTACAGAACATCCGAATCCGATCAGCATCGGTACAAAACTTCGTCCGGACAATCCGATCTTCCGAAGCATCCGATCCATTACAAATGCCACACGCGCCATATAACCGGTGTCTTCCAGAATCGACAAAAAGAAAAACAGCACCACGATGATCGGCAAAAAGGAAAGCACACTACCCACGCCGGCAAAAATGCCGTCGATGATCAGACTATGTACCACCGGATTGATCCCATAGGCAGTCAATCCGCGGTCGGCAAGAGCGGTAAGCGCGTCAATGCCCAGACTGAGCAGATCGGACAATCTGGCGCCGATCACATGGAAAGTGAGGAAGAAAATCAGGAACAAAATCCCCAAAAACACCGGAATTGCCGTATATTTTCCGGTTAAAATCTGATCCATTTTGACAGAGCGCAGATGTTCTCTGCTCTCTTTGCATTTTACAACGGAAGTACGCACCGCGCCTTCAATGAAGGTATACCGCATATCCGCAAGCGCGGCATTCCGATCCAGTCCGGATTCATGCTCCATTTGCACGATACAGTGCTCCAACAGCTCTTTCTCGTTCTCATCAAGATATAACCGCGCGGTCATCTGCGCATCGCCTTCAATCAATTTCGTTGTGCAGAAGCGTGCCGGTAATCCAAGTTTTTCCGCATGATCTTCTATTAAGTGCGTCACTGCATGGATACAACGATGTACCGGGGAATCCTGTACGCAAAAATCCGTCACCTGCGGGTAAATCCGGTTTTTCGCAACTTCCATTGCCCGATCAATCAATTCCGATACCCCTTCGCCCTTAGAAGCACTGATCGGAACAACCGGTATGCCCAAAGTCTGTGCGAATTTGGCGACTTCCACCGTCCCGCCGTTTGCCCGTACTTCATCCATCATATTCAGCGCAAGTACGGTCGGGATCCGTAATTCCAGTAACTGCAAGGTTAAATACAGATTTCGCTCAATATTCGTCGCATCCACAATATTGATGATGCCATCCGGATGTTGGGTTAAAATGAAGTCACGGGTTACGATTTCCTCCTGCGTATAGGGGCGCAGAGAATAAATTCCGGGCAGATCCACCACAAAATTTCCTTTTTGTCCGCGGATCTCCCCCATTTTCTGATCCACCGTTACCCCAGGAAAATTTCCGACATGCTGATTGGCTCCGGTGAGCGCATTGAACAAAGTGGTTTTTCCGCAATTCTGGTTGCCGGCAAGCGCGAAAATCATACGTTTTCCTCCGCTTTCGTTTCCTTCTCCATCGCAACGGTGATCTTACGCGCATCATCCACGCGCAAAGTCAACTCATAGCCGCGTACATGAATTTCCATCGGATCCCCCATAGGGGCAACCTTACGCAACACCACACGGGTGTGCGGAATCAACCCCATATCCAGCAAACGCAGGCGCAAAGCGCCTTCCCCGCCGACCGCAGTGATCGTAGCGGCAGAACCGATTGGTATCTGATCCAGTGTCATTCTTCTGTTTCCTTTCCGAAATTTCTTTGAAGTTAGAATCAACTAACACGCAGATATACTATATCACTTCTGGCATGGCTTGTCAAGAGGAAACCCTTTGTTTTTCGACTTTTTCCGCGGAAAGGGATACGAAAAAAATAAAAAAAGTTCACATCCGTCTTGAAAAAATTCAAAGATTTCCCTTGCAATCCGGACCATTTTGTGCTATGCTATCTTTGAGTTTTCTATGAAAATCAAAATACAAGATAAAAGTAGATCGTTACGCGAGGAGGACGCATCATGCATTTACAGGAATCCGGTGAAATGTACTTGGAAACCATCCTGATTCTATCCAAAAAACAGCCCTATGTACGGGCAATAGACGTCGGAGAATACATGGGATATTCCAAGCCAAGCGTCAGTCGCGCCATGGGATTGCTGAAAGAAGCGGCATATGTCACCGTCACGCAAGACGGCGCGTTGCATTTGACCGACGCGGGAAGAACCATTGCCGAAAAGATTTACGAACGGCATACCTTGTTAACCAAGTTTTTAACCATGCTCGGCGTAGACGCGCAAACTGCCGCGGAGGACGCCTGCAAGATGGAACATGACATCAGCGACGAAACGTTTCAAGCAATCAAAAAGCACGCGCTCGGTAATTCTATGCCGCAAAAACAGGATTAAGGGAATCCGAAGGATGCAATCACCGATATGCTTTCCCTTACACACTCAAAAAGTTAGACAAAGCGCACAAAAAGAAGCGCCGCATTTGCGGTAAAATTTTCGGTTCGTCCCCCTTGACTTCCCGACTGTTCTATGATACAATAAAAATAAAGAGAAGTTCTTTGTAACTGACGGAATGCAGAGCACTGCACGGGAGCAAAGAATCATAAGAAAAGACTTTTGTCTTTTGCCGACCGTCTGGGCGCAGTTAGGATTGATGACAACTTAACTGCGCTCTTTTTTATTTTTCACAAAAGGAGCGATCAGATGAAAAAAGCAGCGATTCTTATGGGAAGCGACAGCGATCTGCCTGTGGCACGCAAAGCCATGCAAACACTTGACGCACTGGGTATTCCTTATGAAGTGCACATTTACTCCGCGCACCGAACCCCGACGGCGGTGCAGAATTTTGCCGCGCACGCGCGCGAAAACGGATTTGGTGCGATCATTGCAGCTGCCGGTATGGCTGCGCATCTTGCCGGCGCGATTGCGGCAAATACCACGCTTCCCGTGATTGGGATCCCCATGAAATCAGGTTCTCTTGGCGGCATGGACGCCCTGCTATCCACTGTACAAATGCCTTCCGGCATTCCGGTTGCGACAGTTGCGATAGACGGTGGTGTCAATGCCGCTTTGTTATGCGCACAGATCTTCGCCGTAACCGATACGGCGCTTGCGGAAAAACTTTTACAGAAGCGAACAGCAGACGCAGAACTCGTATATGAAAAAAATACTGCTTTAGAGGCAGAAATTCATGCATAAAACTACGGAGGAAACCATCATGGAAAAGAGGCAACAACTTTATGAAGGCAAGGCAAAGAAAGTATTTGCAACCGACGATCCCGCATTGGTCATCGTATCTTACAAAGATGACGCCACCGCTTTGGACGGATTGAAAAAGGGGACCATTGCCGGCAAAGGCGCGGTCAACAACCGGATGTCCGATTTTCTGTTTCAGCTTTTGGAAAAGGAAGGTATTCCCACGCACTTTGTAAAAGAATTAAACGACCGCGAAGCGTTGGTGAAGAAAGTTTCCATCGTTCCGTTGGAGGTCATTATCCGGAATATCTCTGCCGGTTCTTTTGCCAAACGTTACGGCGTGGAAGAAGGCATCGTTTTCTCTGAACCAACCATTGAGTTTTCCTATAAAAACGACGATCTGCATGATCCGCTTATCAACGCTTACCATGCACGGGTACTCGGACTTGCCACAAAGGAAGAAATTGCAACGATCGAATCCATGGCGTTTCGCGTCAATGAAATTCTGAAAGCCTACTTTGCAAAACTGAATGTCCGATTGGTTGATTTCAAATTGGAATTCGGCAGACTGCCGGACGGTACGATCGTGCTGGCAGATGAAATTTCGCCGGATACCTGCCGCTTTTGGGACGCCACAACCAACGAAAAGCTGGACAAGGATCGGTTTCGCCGCGATATGGGCGGCGTGGAACATGCCTATTTGGAAATGATGAAACGTGTATTCGGTTGAATACGGAGGAAACATGAGCAACTTAAGAGAAGAATGCGGGGTATTCGGCGTATATGCACCGACTTACACAGAGGAAATCGCGCGTACCGCTTATTACGGATTATTCGCACTCCAACACCGCGGGCAGGAATCCTGCGGGATCGTGGTAAACGACGACGGCGTTTTTACTTCCTACAAAGATACCGGTCTTGTGAACGATGTCTTTACCCCGGAAATTCTGAACCGACTCGGCGGCGGTCACATGGTGGTCGGTCATGTCCGATACGGTACAACCGGTACCAACGACCGCAACAATGCACAACCCATTGTGGTCAACCATATCAAAGGGAAAATTGCACTTGCACACAACGGCAATCTGGTCAATTCCGAAAAGCTCCGGCATGAATTGGAATTGCAGGGTTCTATTTTCCATACCACCAGCGATACGGAAGTGATTTCTTACATCATTACGAAAGAGCGTTTACAGGCACCGTCGATTGAGGAAGCCATTAATCGTGCAATGGACAAATTGCGCGGAGCTTATTCTTTGGTTATGATGTCCCCCTCTAAACTGATCGCGGTACGCGATGAAAACGGATTCCGTCCGCTTTGTTATGGAAAAACGCCGGACGGTCGGTATGTCGTCGCTTCGGAAAGCTGCGCGCTGGACGCAGTGGGCGCGGAATTTATCCGGGATATAAAGCCCGGTGAAATTGTGGTCTTTGATCGGGACGGCATACGTTCCATTGACACGCATTGCAATCGGGTTCCCTGCTCGCTTTGTGTATTTGAGTATATTTACTTTGCCCGTCCGGATTCGGTCATAGAGGGGTGCAATGTGCATGTTGCGCGAATGCGCGCCGGTGCGTTTCTCGCATTGGAGCATCCGGTGCAGGCAGATGTCGTCATCGGCGTTCCGGACAGCGGGATCGACGCCGCAATCGGCTATGCCAAGCAATCCGGTATTCCCTATGAACCCGGCTTTATCAAAAACAAATACATCGGACGCACCTTCATCGCACCGGGGCAACAAAGTCGGGAGGATCGGGTGCGCATCAAGCTGAATCCCATCTCCGCGGTTGTACGCGGAAAACGAGTGGTGATGATTGACGATTCCATCGTTCGCGGGACCACCAGCGCGCGCATTGTCAAGCTGTTGCGTGATGCCGGAGCGAAGGAAATCCACATGCGCGTTTCCGCGCCGCCGTTCCAGAATCCCTGTTATTACGGCACCGATATTGATTCAAAGGAAAATCTGATTGCCTGTAAGTATTCCACAGAGGAGATCGCCAAAAAGATCGGCGTGGATTCGTTGGGATATTTAAGTGTGGAAAATGTTCGCCAGATCGCCAAAGGAATTCACGGCGGCGGTTACTGCACCGCCTGCTTTGACGGCGTTTATCCGACGGAGATTCCGGCAGAACCGAAGAAAAACCGTTTCGAAACCAAAATCGGAGAAAATAAGGAGTAAAAGATGAACAACTCACAGTCGAAGGCATACGCCGT
>DLLB01000096.1 GCA_002477905.1 Clostridiales bacterium UBA7573
GACCCTCCATCTTTCGGACGGTATGCGCGTTTGTTTTTGCAAAGGAAGCTCGTTTCGGGGGAACAAGATGCCCCTTATTCCGCGTTCTGTGTGCCTTTGGCAATCTGCTCCAGGAGTTTGGTCTGCCGGGCAACATTCTGATAGAATTCGTCGCGTGCGGCTTTTTCTGCGGCGGCAATTTTCGCCTGTTCTTCCGCGGCAAGCTTGTCCGCGGCGGCTTTCTTTGCGTCCGCGGCTTTTTTCTCCTCGATCTCTTTCGCGTGGATGCGATCGGAAGTCCGTTTGATGATGCGGACAGCGATGAAAATCGTAAGCGCGATAATCAGGAAATTGAGGATCGTCTGAATCCACTCGCCCCACAGGATGGCAATCTCCTCTTTTTCTTCGGTCGCTTCCTCCAAAACGGTCTTCCATCCGTCCAGGCTGACGCCGCCGGTGAGCAGGGAAATGACCGGATTGATGATATACTTTACCAAGCCGTTGACGATCAGATTAAAGGCGTTACCGATGACCACAGCCACGGCAAGATCGAGCACGTTGCCGCGTGTGATGAATTTTTTGAACTCTTTCCAGAAGCCGCCGGCTTCTTTGAGGGCTTTGTCCTTGCGCTGTTTGCGTTTCTTTTTCTTTTCCGCTTCTTCCGCTTCGGCAATGCGCTGTTCCATGACTTCCTGATCTTCTTTTGACATGAGGATCCCTCCGTTTTGATCTGAAATTTTTCCGCAAAAATCGGGTTTCGCTTTCATTATACCCGCACAGACGCGCGTTGTCAAGAGCTTGTGACCGGATTTTGAACGCTTTATGGACTTTTTTTCATAAAAATCGGGAAAACGGGTTGTTTTTTGAAATCTCCTATGTTATAATAGAAAAATCAATCAAAAAGTGAGGTTTCCCCTATGACAGTCGAACTATCCGCATTTATTCTGTATTTTATTGCCATGCTCGGCATCGGCGTGTTCTTTTTTCTGAAAGGCAAGACCGGCGGCGAGAAAGAATTCTTCCTCGGCGGCAGACAAATGGGACCGTATGTCACCGCCATGAGCGCACAGGCGTCCGATATGAGCGGATGGCTCCTGATGGGATTCCCCGGCTCTATTCTGGCGTTTGGGATGGGACAGGCATGGATCGGCATCGGGCTTGGCATCGGTACCATCGCAAACTGGCTGCTGATCGCCACGCGTCTGCGCAGATTCTCCCATGCGGCAAATGATTCCATCACCCTGCCGCAATACTTATCCAACCGGTTTCTCACGCAGAATCCGGTCCTGCAGGTCATCTGCGCCGTGATCTTCCTGATATTTTTCACCATCTACGTCGCCTCCGGCTTTGTCGCGGGCGCTACGGTATTCACGCAGGTCGTGCCCCAACTGGAAGGCAAAGAAACGCTTGCCATGGCGATTTTTGCGGCGATCATTCTGATCTACACGTTCCTCGGCGGCTTCAAAGCCGTCTGCTGGACGGACTTTTTCCAAGGACTGATGATGCTGGTCGCGTTGCTTGCCGTGCCGATCGCATTGGTCACGCTGAGAAATCCCGACGCATCCGCCCTCTCCCGCGTTTTCACGGACGGCGAACACACCTACGCTTTCACCTCCAACGTCTTTTCCGCCTCCTGGCAGGAAATTGCGTCCGGTCTTGCGTGGGGACTCGGCTACTTCGGCATGCCGCATATTCTGGTGCGGTTTATGTCGATCAAAGAAGCGAAGCTCATCAAAAAATCCGCGACGGTCGCCATTGTCTGGGTGGTGCTGACGCTGACTGCGGCAATTCTGCTGGCTTACCTCGGCAGAATGACTTACGGCGATGTTCTGTTGCCGGCGGGCAATCAGAAGCTGATCTTCATCCATGCGGTACGCGATCTGTTTCCGGCGTTTATCGCAGGTCTGTTGCTTTCCGCGATCATTGCGGCGGCAATGTCCACTGCGGATTCGCAGCTTTTGGTCGCGTCCTCGTCCTTCACCAGTGACATCTATCGTCCGATCTTCCGTAAAAAGGCGTCCGACAAGGAAATCCTGTGGGTAGGACGGATCGTGGTGGTCCTTATCTCCGTCGTGGCGTTCTTCATTGCCAACGGCAAGGGAAGCGGCGCGCAGGCGATCATGAACATGGTGGAGAACGCATGGGGCGGCTTCGGCGCGGCGTTTGGTCCGGTCATGATCCTGTCGCTGTTCTGGCGCAGGCTCACCTATCCGGGTGCGGTCGCCGGCGTTTTGGCGGGAGCTGTGACCGATGTGGTGTGGTTGCTTTGCCTCACCGGAAAAACCGGCGTATATGAACTTCTGCCGGGATTTGCGGTCGGCATGCTGGTCTGCGTGATCGTCTCCCTCTGCACGAAAAAACCGTCTGCGGAAGTGGAAGCTCTGTTTGACCGTGCGCTGACGGACGAAGCCTGAGAAATACCTGAAAGATACAGAAAAAATACAGAAAGGAATACCCGATATGATTCAACTCAATCGTTTTCCCGAGGGACGCAAGGGCGCCCTGACGTTCAGCTATGACGACGGTCCCGCAAACGACGTGCGGCTGACCGAGCTGTTCCGCCGTTACGAGGTGGGCGCGACGTTTCATCTCAACAGCAAGAACTACACGGATTTCGACGGTGCGCAGATCGCGGAATTACGCGCCCGCTACGCGGGGTTTGAGATCTCCTGCCACACGGTGCATCACGGGTTTCCGACTTTGATGCAGCCGCAGACGGTGGTTGCGGAAACCCTCCAAGACCGCCGGACTTTAGAGGCGATTGCCGGATATCCGGTGAAAGGTATGTCCTATCCCTACGGTGCAAGCGACGCACAAAGCGTCGCCGCCATGCGCGCCTGCGGCATCGTGTACAGCCGCACCACCGCCTCCACCAACTGGTTTTCCCTGCCGGAGGATTTTCTGCACTGGAATCCCACCTGCCATCACGGAAATGCGCTCGCGCTGTGCGATCGGTTTTTAGAGCGTGTGCGCGGCTCTTATGGCGGACTGTTGTTCTATATCTGGGGACACAGCTATGAATTCCGCACGGAGGGCGACTGGGCGGTTATGGAGCAGATCCTGCAAAAGCTTGCCCGCAATCCCGACATCTGGTACGCCTCCAACATGGAGATCTATCGCTATGTGCAGGCACTGCGGCAGCTGGAAATTTCTGCGGATGAATCCGTCCTATACAATCCGTCCGCCCTTCCGGTGTGGGTGGAAAAAGACCGGGATACGGTCGTCCGCGTCGGCGCGGGCGAAACCGTACATCTGTGAAAGAAAAAGGAGAATGGTTATGAAGTATTACCTGATTTATCTTGCCGCGCTCGCCTTGCTCAGCGTCATCGCGTTCTGCCTTTACGGCGCGGACAAACGCAAAGCCAAACAAGGCGCATGGCGCATCAAGGAAGCCACATTGCTCGGCTTCGGATTCTGCGGCGGCGCCATCGGTGCGCTCGCTGCCATGGAAGTATTCCGTCATAAAACGAAGCACTGGTACTTCTGGGCGGTGAATCTGCTCGGTCTTGCGTGGCAGATCGTCGTGTTTGTGCTTTTACTGAAACTATAAGATTTTTTTGGGGGACTTTTCAAAAAGTCCCCCAAACTTTTGCGGCGACGCTTTGCCGAGGCAACGTTTGTTCCGCCCCCTTTTCCCATGCGGGCATATTTTTGATAAAATCGGGAAAAGGCTTGACAAGTTCCGTCCCCCGTGGTATGCTTATTACATTTCATACAGGTACACACAAGCGGATGAAAGAAGCAGGAAAGGGACACAGGACCATGAAAAAGCAGACCGGAAAGTCGGGGCAGAAAAGTTTCGCGATTGCGCTTTTCTGTTCCGCCGTTTATTTTTGTAGTTATCTGACGCGCAAGGACTTTGCGATTGCGCTGGTGGCAATTACGGAAGCGACAGGCTTCGGGGACGCGGCAATCGCTTTCGTTCCGGTTTGTCTGTTCATCACCTACGGCATCGGGCAGACGGTGAACGGCGTCATCGGCGATCACATCCGCCCGCAATTTCTGATTACCGGCGGCATGCTGCTGTCGGCGGGATGCAATCTGTTGTTGCCGGTCTGTACCAACGTGCCCGCCATGTGCGTGATTTGGGGGATCAACGGATTTGCGCAGGCAATGCTCTGGCCGCCCATCGCGAAGATCCTGATCTACACCTATTCCGGCGCGCGGTACAGCACCGCGTCCATGATCGTCAGCGCCAGCGCGTCGCTGGCAACTGTGGCGGGCTATTTATACATTCCGGCAGTCCTGACGGTGGCAAAGTGGCAGACCGTGTTCTACATCGGCGCGGCGATTGTTCTGCTTTGCGCGGTTCCGTGGTTCTTTTACAGTTTCCGCAAGGATTTCATCGGGGAAAACACGAAAGGTCTTGCCCAAAAAGCGGCGGAACTTGCCGAGCCGGCAGAGCTTGCCGAAGCTGCGCCTGAAATGCCCGAAAAGCCGGTGGCAAAGGAGCCGAAACTACCCGGATTTGTCCTTCTGCCCTTCGGTTTGATCTTACTGGACGTGATTCTGTGCGGCATGCTCCGCGACGGCGTGGAAACCTGGATGCCGACGTTTGTCAAAGAGAGCTTCCATATCTCGCCGGAAAAATCCATCCTGATCTCCGTATTGCTGGCTCTGTTCAGTTGCATCTGCATCATTCTGGCAACCATCGTCTACCGGCGGTTCTTCCGGAATGAACTGATCTTCTGCGCAAGCATTTTCCTC
>DLLB01000072.1 GCA_002477905.1 Clostridiales bacterium UBA7573
CCTGCGGGATGTGAAATTGCTCCGCAATCTCCGAGCGCTCCGAACGAAGAAAATCCCGCCAGCGGGTGGCAGTATCAAAGCCGAGGCGTTCGGCATCCTCTCGCGATAGGGAGATGATAACCGTCCAAAGGTTTCCTTGATACGAGTTTAGCGGTACACTTCTGTTTCGTCCATCTTTTTCAAATTTCCCCTTTTTTATTTTGAGAAACAAAAAAGGCGAATGAGAGCTTTTCATTCGCCGCGCCGTTTGGACGCGAAAAATTTTCTCATTCGCCTGTTTGTGATTCAATTTTTTCTTTGTCTGTTGGGTCAAAACTTCGCCGACATGAGTTCGCGCCCCACCAAAATCCTGAAAATATCTGCGTTTCGTGATTTTTTTGTCACCGAGCCAAAGTGCCAAAAAGGGGCAAAAAACCGGGTAAAAACCCGGTTTTTGCGAAGAATATCTATATTATGTTCTTCATATGGCGGAGAAGGAGAGATTTGAACTCTCGCGCCGGTTACCCGACCTACACCCTTAGCAGGGGCGCCTCTTCGGCCTCTTGAGTACTTCTCCGTAGGGCGAAAATCATCTTGTATAAAATTGCTTATCTATTATAGCACAGATTCCCACACTTTGCAATAGGTAAACTATAAACTTTTTGTGAACAAGCGGCGGGAATCGAGGAAACAGTAAAAAATCGTGTAAAATAAAAGAACAAAGGAAGAAGCTTGTTCAGCTTCTGTTCAAAATTGTGCAACATATACAAAAATAGAAAAAACATCTTGACTTTTTGAGTAAAATATGCTATAATGAAAGTGCAAAGCGGAGCAATCCGCAAATTCACAGCAAAGGTGGTTATGCATATGAAAATTACGATTACCGGAAGACAGTTAAACGTTTGGGACAGCCTGAAAGAACTGATCACGGAAAAACTGGCGAAATTAGATCGTTATTTTGACGAGGACGCGGAAGCGTATGTTACTTGCCGGTGCAAGCACGATCAGAAAATTATAGAAATCACCATTTCTTATCATGGGACCATTTTCCGTAGTGAGGAACGGGACACGACGTTCCAGAATGCGTTGGATACCGCAATGGATACACTGGATCGGCAGATTCGCAAGAATAAGACGCGCTTGGAGAAGCGGATGCGGGAAAACGCCTTCCAACCGATGGCGGGTGTCGAAGGATTGGAAGAACCGGAAGAAGAAACGGAGTTCCGGATCCGCACGAAAACTTTTCCGTTCAAGCCCATGACCGTAGAAGAAGCAATTTTGCAGATGAATCTTTTGGAGCATCAGTTCTTTGTATTTGTGGAAGCGGAAAGCGGCGCGACTTGTGTAGTATATAAACGGCTGGATGGGGATTACGGACTGATTATGCCGGAGTAAGGTTTTTCGTTTTTCGCATTTTGTGATTGAAAGGCAAGAAAAGAAGTACGCACGGAACGTGCGTACTTCTTTTTTATAGCGGATATTTATAGCGGATAATTTTTTGGAAAATTACTCGACGACGAAGATATAGCGATAGACTTCCTGCCCGCCTTGGATGCAGTAAACCTCAGCGTCTGTGGATTCTGCCAGGTAGGCTTTCAGTGCCGCAATTTCATCTTCCGGTGCATCCGCGCCGCAAAAGACGGTGATGGCATCTGCCTTTTGTGCATTCATTTTTTCTAGCAATGCTTTGGCGCTTGCAAGCGCGTCGGTATTTGCCACCAACATTTGCTTGCCCATAAACCCGATCCAATCGCCGGTATGAATTTCCACTCCGTTTAAGTTGGCGTCCCGCACCGATGTGGTAATGCATCCGGTGCAGACATCCGCCATGGCTTCTTTCATTCTAGCAAACAGTTCTTCTGTGCTTTGCGCATTTGGATCGTATGCGGACATCGCGGCGTAGCCGTCGCCGATACTTTTACTCGGAAGCACAATGACTGCCGCGTCTGTGTAGATCCGTGCGGCTTGGGTGGCGGCAAGCAGGATGTTGCTGTTGTTGGGCAGGACAAAGATTACCTCCGCGTGCAAAGTTGCAAAAGCGTCCAAGAAATCCTGCGCGGACGGGTTCATCGTTTGTCCGCCATTGACAATCCGGTCAACGCCAAGGGAAAGAAAGGTTTCCCGGATGCCGTCTCCGCAGGCAACTGCCACTACGGCATAAGGCTTGCGCACCTGCGGTGCAATTTCCTGCGCCGCTTCCGTGGATGTGTCCGGTTTGTCATCGGTTGTTTTCGTCTGGCTGTGTTGTACGGACATATTTTCAATCTTGACGGTCAGAAATTCTCCGAATTTGCGGCAGTATCCCAACACCTGTTCCGGCGTTTTGGTGTGAACATGAACTTTCACAATGGTACCGGTCTGGAATGCGACGATGGAATCCCCAACCGTTTGCAGAAACGCGCGGAGCGCGTCCATATCAAATGCGGACGGATCGCATTTTGCAACCTGCAACTGCAATAAAAACTCTGTGCAGTAGCCATACTCCAATTCACTGTATTCATTGAAAGTGGCGGTGTCGGTTGTAGGCGCCGCCGGCTTTGGCGTAGCGGCTTCCGTTTCCGGCAATACTTCGCCGCGCAGTGTGCGGTTGAACCCTTCCATGACATAGAACAGTCCCGCACCGCCGCTGTCAATGACGCCGGCTTCTTTCAAGACCGCCAAGATTTCCGGCGTGCGCTTGAGGGACGCCGACATTTCCGTGATCAGATCGGAAAAGAACGTGGCGACTGTGCTTGCCGGAGTAATTCGCGACACCGCATAGTCGGTTGCTTCCCGCGCAACGGTCAGAATGGTTCCCTCCGTGGGGGAAAGTACCGCGGCATAGGCTGCTTTGACACCCTCGGTCAAAGCCTCTCCGATGACGGAGACATTGGCAATGGAGCGACCGGAGAAGCACTTTGCCATCCCTGCGAATAACTGCGATAAAATCACACCGGAATTTCCGCGCGCACCGAGCAACATTCCCTGCGCAAGCTGATTGGCGATTTCGCCAAGCTCCGCACTGGTCATGCGCTCCAAAGCGTTTACACCGCTTTCGATGGTCATGCTCATATTATCGCCGGTATCGCCGTCCGGAACGGGAAATACGTTCAGATCGTTGACCGCCTGCGCATTGGAACGTAAGTATGCGGCTCCGCCGCGTACCATATCGGCAAATAATTTCCCGTCTAAATGGGAAACAGAATCTGTTTTCTCTGTCATGAATTCCACTCCTTTTCTGTATTTTGGAGAATCAGGTGCGGGGAGCGCCGAAGAAAAAGAGCGCAACCGTACCGGGACCGGTATGGGAACCGATGGTGGTCCCGATGGGGAAAACCTTGCACTTGCCGCTGACATGCGGAAAACGCGCGTCTACTTCGTCTGTGACGAGTTTCGCGTAGTCGGGGCAGGCAGATTCGGATAAGAAGCATTTTCCAGCGTATTCTGTGCCGCCTGTCGCCAGTGCCTCCATCTGATCCACTGCCGCGCGGGCGACCTTTTTCACAGATCGCACTTTGCTGACAGGAACCAGTTTCCCGGCACCGTCCATATGAAGTAACGGGCAGATACCGAGGATGCCGCCGATCGCGCCTGCGGTTTTGGAAATTCTGCCGCCGCGCACATAGTACTTTAAGTCGGTAGAGAAGAACCAGTGCTGGACGCGGAGTTTATTTGCTTCCGCAAAATCCCGCGCTTCTTCTATCGTTTTGCCGTCGGCGCGCAGATCTGCCAGTGCGTCCATCAAAAGACCGTAGCCGGAAGAAGCGCACAAAGAATCAATCACATAGAGTTTCCGGTCGGGGAATTCTTCCGCAAGCTGCTTTTGCGCGATGGTTGCACTTTGAAACGTGCCGGATAATCCAGAGGACAGGCACAGATGTAATACGTCTTTTCCTGCCGCAAGAAACTGCCGGAAATAAGCAAGATACTCTCCGACGCTGACCTGGGAAGTCGCGGTCATGGCGCCTTTGTCCATGGCGGCGTAAAAATCCGCAAACGGCACGGATTTTCCAAGATCATCGGGATAGGAAACCCCATCTAAGGTAAAATGAAACGGAATATAGGAAATGTCGCGTTCTGCAAGAAACGCGGCGGTCAGATCCGCAGTGGAACAACAACTTAAAACATAAGTCTGCATGTGAAACCTCCGAATTTACAGTGATTTTGGTACGGCGTAATGCGCCGTACTGCGTATATTATATCCGGCATGCCACGAACTTGCAAGCTACTGTTGCACGGTCCCAGTATACTCACAACGCGCGGACGGTAGAATGTACATAAATGCACTCTACGGAGAAAAAACAGAACTCTACGCCGGAAAAACGGATTCTACGACTCGTAGAATCCGTTGATTTATCGGTACATTCCGTCTGTTCCAACCACATTTCCATGTGTCAGCGGAAGTTTGCCAAACAACGTGGCATACAGCAGGGCGGCGAACCAAAAATGCATTTCCTGTGAGGGATGATTGATCCGGTTGACCAAAAGAGAAGTGGTGTCGATCCCTTGCCGCTCCATCTCCTTCCAGACTGCGTAAGCGTCGCAGACCGGAATGTTGTGTGATTTTGCACAGGCGCGCGCCGCGTCCATATAACGATCCATGGTTCCGTCCTGCTGGAATGCGGCGGTCTTGGCGGCATATTCCCAGTATTGTTTGGGAGATTGCGGCGAACGGTAGCTGTTGAGCATATTCGGCGTCAGAAATATAGCGTCATAGCGATGGGCTTTGCATGCGTCGAACAAGCCGCTCAGTGCGTTGGTATAGTCGGACAAAGGGGCGTTGATGTCATTCAGCCCAAAGCACAGGATCACAAGATCCGGATTGTGTGAAACCACACGGGTTTCAAAATGTGTCAGTCCATAGGGGGCGGTGACACCGCCGACGGCGGCGTTGATGACGTTCACCGGAATTTCCGGATAATCCGCCTGGATCATCAGGCGGAGCTGGTTGTGGTAAACCGCATGGTAGTCATGACGGACCGGCTCGTAAAAGCATCCTTGCGATACGCTGTCTCCGACAACGGCAATCGTCAGCGGACCGCCCTCTGCAAGAGAAGGCGTATTGGTTTGCAGTCGCTTGCGCAAATGAAACTCCGCGGTGTCGTTTGTCGAAAGCGCCGCTTGCAGGGCGGCTTGCCAGATGGGGTGGGTACTTTGCGGCGGATTTGGAAACGGATAAGGGATATGCATAGAGGAATCCTCCATTTCGTCACAAATATTTATACTCAACCTGATCGCAAAGATTGCTGAACAGTTTGGTCGCGGTAAAGGTGAAAATGAAGCCGATGATCGCATGGGGAAGCCAATACAGCGGGAACCATGGAACGACGATCGCATAGACGAGAGAGGAGACGGCAAGTATCACAGCGCAAGCAAAAAACCGATAAATGGCATTGTAAAACTGACGATGCATTTGTTCGATTTTAGCGATTGCGGACGTATCTTCCGGATCATGCAACATTCCGATATGCAGTTTTACGATTTTTCGTAAAAAACAAACGCAAAGCCAAGCGCCCCAAACAAAGAAGATGCCGCAAATCAGGGAAAGTCCGATGGTGACGAGGTATTTCTGAAAAATCTGCGGGTAATAGGTAAGCCCTTTGGTGAGGATGGTATCATAATCCGTGTGGTAAAAATGATCGGTAAAGATCTCCTGTACCAACGTCAGGACAAAATAAATTCCGGAAGGAATGAAAATCCACCAAGGGTACAGTGCTTGCGCGGGGGGCAGGTGCTCTTTGGCAGAGCGCACCGCGGGCAGATCACTGTGTTTTGCCTGCCAAGCGGGATTCTCCTTGCGCAAAATGAACAGTGCGCCGAGAAAGAATGCCGCGCTGATAACATCCGGCAGAATATTGATTCCGTCAATATGCAGATCAATCTGAAACAAAACGCATCCGCTGAGCAGAAGAAACGCCATTCGCATCCGCCGCTCTAAAAACATCGGCGCTTTCGGTAAAACTTCTGCGTCGTATATTTGTTGCAGGGTTTGTATAAAAGTAGACTCTGCGGCGATACCGCGCAAATAGCGGATCATGAATCCGAAAAAGACCGCGCCGATCACCGTGGTGAACAACAGGTTGGCAATGGTGAGTAAATGTCCGTAGCTGGAAAGATTCATGCCGCCTTGTCCGAACGGATTGAGCGTACCGGAGGAATCAGCAGTGATCAGGGTACCGACCTGTGAGAGAAAAGCAAGTGTGGATTTGACGAGAATGAAGATCACACTGAGCGTGCGCAGATCCGTGATATGCGCAATGGCGGCGTTGCCGCCGTGCCGGGTGGCAAGATAGGACATCCCGTCGAAAAATCTGGAGAAGGCAAGCAAAAAGAACAGAATCTCAAAAATTCCGAACGTAAAAGTGAACAGACCGAAGAATCCGTCGTCTTTCACCGCGCCGGAGGCTTGAATGATCATCATGAGGAGCATGGTAAAGAATTTGAACAGATCCAAATAAAACAGCCGCAGAAAATATTTTCGGGATTCTTCCATGGGAAGGGCAAGATCCGCCCAATCGGAAATTGCGTGCAGAATCAGCATATAGCCGATAAAATCCGGCAGAAAATCATAAATGCCGAAATCCGGCAGAATCAAAAAGAACAATCCCGCAATCATGTACCGGAATTTCATGTAGGAAAACCACTCCTTTATATTTCGGACAATGGTCCGTGGATGCAGAAACTTCTGTTTATAAAGATTATTAAAGAAAGATTATAAAGACTGCCGCGCGGCAAATCCAAAGTAGAATCGCAACAATAGAGCAAGACACCAGAAGATCCAGACAAACGCGAACAGGTCCACACCTAACATTGCGATGGCAAGCGCACGGATGGAAAGAGAAGTACACAGCGTCCGGATCCATACAGTTGCCATACGGCAGAGCGCAAAGACCACCCCCACGGTCAGTGTGCGGGATACCGCACGGGCAAGCGCGGGCGCGGCGGCGCCTTGTGCCAACCGGTACAAGGCAAGCAGAACCACAGCCTGCACCAGAATCCGGATCGGAACTTCGCAAATGCGCAGCACCGTCAACACAGCTGTCGCATGGGAAAATCCGAGGAATCCGGCAAACTGCGTCCCGTAAACCAGAATTTCCAAACCAATGGCAGGATACAAAACCTTGCAGACTTTGCCAAAAGACGGTTCCTGCTTTGTCAGCCGGACAGCTCCCGCAAACAGGAGCAGATATGCCCATAGATCGGAAAACAGATCGATTTTCAGCGCGCCGTAGGGAATGTCAAGAAAGAAGCAGAACGCAAAAAACAGATAACCGATCCCCATGGGTTACGGATTCCCCTCTTTTAAGCCACAGCATTTTTTGTACTTTTTTCCGCTCCCGCAGGGGCAGGGATCGTTCGGATTGATCCGCTCGGCTTTTTTGAGTTGCTTCGGCTTTTTCTTCTGTTCCTCTCCCTCAAAGCCCTCGCCGGTCACTTTCGCGACTTCGCGTCGCTCGGTTTCCTTGGTACGCGGCATCACGGTAAAGAGGGCACGGACGGTATCGGTGCGGATTTCTTCAATCATGGCGTCGAACAGATCGGCGCCGGCGATCCGGTATTCGTCTACGGGGTTGCGCTGTGCGTAAGCCTGAAGCCCGATACTGGATTTGAGATCTTCCATGGTGTCGATATGATCCATCCATTTGGTATCGACATTGCGGAGCAGAATGACGCGCTCAATCTCACGCATGGCTTCCGATCCGAAGATTGCTTCTTTCTGTGCATACAGTGCGTCTGCACGCTCCCGTAAAAGCGTATAGACCGCATCGACGGAATCGGGGAGCGTGGCAGGATCGGTGAAATCTTCCGGATGGCAAAGCGTACCGAAAAATTGGTTGCGCAGAGCGTCCCAGTTCCAGTGTGCCGGCGTGGTTTCCGGCACCATAACGCTGTGCGCGGCTTCGTGCAGAACCGCGTCGATCATATGCTGGATCTTTTCGGAAATATCTTCGCCGTCCAGCACCTCGCGCCGCTGTGCGTAGATGATTTTCCGTTGCTGATTCATCACATCGTCGTAATTCAGGACATTCTTTCTTCGTTCGAAGTTTCTGCCTTCCAGTTGTTTTTGCGCACGTTCAATAGAGCTGGAGAGCATTTTTGCGGAGATCGGTTGATCTTCCGGCAATCCGAGCCGTGCGACCATTCCTGCAATCCGTTCGGAGCCGAACAGGCGCATCAGATCATCCTCTAATGAGAGGAAGAATCGGCTTTCGCCGGGATCGCCTTGCCGTCCGCTTCGTCCGCGTAGCTGGTTGTCGATCCGGCGGCTTTCATGCCGCTCGGTGCCGAGGATATAGAGCCCGCCCACGCGGCGGACGCGGTCGGCGTCCGGCTGCACTTCTTCCCGGCAGGCGGCGTAGAGGGCGGCGTATTTTTTTCGCGCTGCAAGAATTTCTTCATCGGTCGTGACGGCGGAGGAGACGGCAGCGGCAATCATTTCCTCGGAATAGCCTTCTTCTTCCATCCGCTTTTTCGCCATATATTCGGGGTTGCCGCCCAGCATAATATCGGTGCCGCGTCCCGCCATGTTGGTGGAAATGGTCACGGCGCCCGATTTGCCCGCCTGTGCGACAATCTCCGCTTCGCGCTCATGGAACTTGGCGTTCAGCACGGTGTGCGGGATGCCCTCCCGCTTCAGCAGCTGGGAAAGTTCTTCCGATTTGTCGATGGCTATGGTGCCGACCAACACCGGCTGCCCTTTTTCGTGGCAGGCGCGGATCTGTTCGACAATGGCGCGCAGTTTGGCATCCCGCCGCAGGAATACGGCGTCGTTGTGATCCACGCGGATCATCGGCAGGTTGGTGGGAACTTCCACTACGTCCAGCGCGTAAATATCACGGAATTCCTGATCTTCGGTCAGCGCCGTTCCCGTCATGCCGGAGAGTTTTTCATACATGCGGAAATAGTTCTGGAAGGTGATGCTCGCCAGCGTGCGGGTTTCCTGCTCCACTTTC
>DLLB01000088.1:0-7827 GCA_002477905.1 Clostridiales bacterium UBA7573
CCCTCGGCGTTTCCAAGATCAATGTCAACACCGAATGCCAGCTTGCATTTGCAGCCGCTACCCGAAAGTACATTGAAGAAGGCAAAGACAAGATGGGCAAGGGATTTGATCCCCGCAAGCTGCTTGCGCCCGGCGTGGAAGCCATCAAGGCGACTGTGAAAGAAAAGATGGAACTGTTCGGCTCCATCGGCAAGGCTTAAGATAAAACGATACTGCGCGCGTAAGGTTTCGCGTGAAAAAAGGACGGCGTTTGAAAAGCGCCGCCCTTTTTGTTTTGGAGAGCTTGTGATTCTTTTTTATAAAAAAAGAAAAAGCACTTGACAAGGGAATTTTTCTATGCTATACTGCGGATAAATGATGAATCTGCACAAGAATGCTTGCGTTTTTTATGTTCATTTGAGCGTTTTGTGCAATTTCAAATTCAAAAGTGTAATTTTCGGAGGACCATCATGAACCGTTTTTTTGACGCAGAGCACAATTTCTCCGTAGACGAAGGGCATTTTGCAGAACTTCGGCAACCGCCGCGTTTGCGCTATCGGGAGGATGTGGATTTTCCCGCTTGGAAAGAGGACGTCCGTCAGACGCTCCTCCGCTTGCTTGGACACAATCCCGCGCGCGTACCGTTAAATTTCCAAGAGCTTTCCAGAGAAGATCATCCGGACTATACGCAGATTTTCTTTACCGTAGATGTCGAAGCGGAAGTGACCATGCCCTGTGCGCTTCTGATCCCGAAAGCCGGCAAAGCGCCGTATCCGCTGATGGTCTGCCTGCAAGGACATTCCACCGGCATGCACATCAGCTATGGCAAGCCGATCTTTGACGGGGATGTAGAAGATCTGCGGGATTGCGACCGCGATTACGCCGTAAGATGCGTAAAAGAGGGGTTTGCCGCTTTATGCGTGGAACAGCGGGGATTCGGCATCCGCAAAACACCGTTTGATTACGGCGACGCCGACACCACCTGCTATTTCCCGTCCATGTGCGCATTATTGATCGGCAGAACCATGATCGGGGAGCGTATCTGGGATGTTTCCCGTGCTTTGGACGCGATGCCGCTCTTTCCGGAAATCGACTGCGACCGGATCGCCTGCATGGGAAATTCCGGTGGTGGCACAGCAACCTACTATACGACTTGCCTGGAGCCGCGGATCAAAGCGGCAATGCCTGCCGGCAGCGTCTGCACCTATCGGCACTCCATCGGTGCCATGCGGCACTGCGTGTGCAACTACATTCCGGGGATCGCAAAAGAACTGGACATGGGCGAACTTGCCTGTCTCATTGCGCCCCGCCCGTTGGTAGTGGTTTCCGGAATCGACGATCCGATCTTCCCGAAAGACGGCGTGGAGGAAGTCTATTCCATCATTGAAAAGATCTATCAAAGAGTCGGTGCACAAGACGCTTGCCGCCATGTAATCGGAAACGGCGGACACCGTTTCTTCGCCGATCTCGGTTGGAAGGCATTCCACGAAATCACCGGATGGTAAACAATTCAAATTCAAGTACAAAAGCTGCGCACATTTTGAAACTGTGCGCAGCTTTTCGTTTCGGTTCTTTTTCACACGCATTGCAAAGAAGCGACTTCCAACTTCCGCTTTTCCTTGCAAACACTGCAATTTTGAATTCCGAATGGAACCTACTGTATCCAAAGATTATGATAGGAACCACGGTAATTAAAATAATGATGTTGGTTCTCCTCCATCAATCTTGCGGTTTTCAGAATCATCAGCGTGTACATCACCCATTCCTCTGAGTCAAGTCCATACGTTCGTACGGATTCCTCCTTTTCCAACATGACATCCGTCGCATGATTGAGGTGAATTTCCGTCAATAATTCCAGTGCTTCTGCTGCTTCATCAGGAGAAATTCCCACATTTTCCGCCGCATAGGACGCGGTGAGCGGTTGAGTGCTATGCTTGACTTGATAAGCAAAAACCATTCTTACCGCAGGCTTGGATAAGATCTCCAGCACCCGACCGATCCCCGCTTTCGTAAGGGAATCCGCATTTGCTTTCCCCCTGTGTAACAGACCGATTTCCGAGGTGGCAATCACGGCGCCGTTTCGGTTGGAAAAAATGGCTGTCTTCGCTTGCGGGTTTTCTTGCAGATAGGTTTTCATTCTTTCTTTTTCCGTCTCGATCTCTTTTCCTTCTACACTGTCTACCCACCCGCGCTGTGCCAGTTCTACGATCGTATCGTAGAGCATTTCGGGAATTTCATCATAATCCACAGCCTGCTGGTTTGGTTTGCTGCATCCATACAGTTCATCGACCGTAATCGCAAAACATCCGGCAATGGCAGGAAGCAGCAGAATATCCGGCATTGTAATCTCGTTTTCCCATTTGGAAACCGTCTGCGCAGATACGCCGAGTGTTTTGGCAAGCTGTTCCTGCGTCATGCCGCTGTGTTTTCTGAACTTTGCAATGTTTTTTCCGATCGTCATAGTAAGCACTCCCTATTTTTCGATTTCGAAACGTTCCGCCTTTATTCTATCAGAGAATCGAAAAAAAATCAACTGCGTGTATGGCAAGCATCTCTCCAAAAAAGGAATGGGGTTGCTTATTTGGAGAATCTCATCCTTTTCCGGCTTTATAAAAAATGGCGCACCGGGTAAAAGGTACGCCATGAACCGGCTGCATCCGGTTGGATGAAATTGCATATTGTCAAAGCTTTGCCGTGATTTCGTGATCCTCTGTTTTTTTCGACCGCAGGATTCCGCCGCAAAACGGGATCAGCAACACCGCGGAAGCGGCAATCCACGCGCCGGGATCCCCCAAGCATACGGCGACAAACGCCGCGGCAGACGCGCTTGCGTTCACTTCGCCGCCGTTTACGGCAGCCGGAAGCACCGTGCAAATGACAATCCGCGCGATCAGCTCCGCAATGCCTGCTCCCAGTACATAGCCCGACTGACAGATTCCCTGCACGGCGCTGCGCGTCACGATCAAAAAGCCCAAAATCGCATACAACGCGAGATCCACATACAAAAACGTATTTCCGTACCGGATGGACGCTTCCGAAACCTTATCCGCGCTCATAAACACATACTGGTACGCGCCGTGTAGAGAAAGAAGTCCGCCGATAGCCAAGCAAAATACCGACAACATCAGCATCATCAGCAGTGCCTGCAAAGTTCCGCGCCTCACACGGTCCTGCCGGTTCTTGCCGAAATTCTGCGCGTTATAGCCGAGAATGGCAGAACCGAGTCCATTGAAAAACGACATCAGAAAATTGATCAGTTTATTTGCCGCGCCGTATCCGTTCTGCGCAGGTGCCGACGCAACCATGCGCCCGCTCTCCGTCAGGTCGAATTTCACCACCGCGCCCTGCATCACGATAATCCCGATGGCAAGAATGGAAAACTGAAACCCCAACGGCAAACCGTTTTTGAGGTGCATATACAGAAATTTTCGCTCCAAGCGGAAATCTTCTTTTTGTATCCGCAAGGCAGGATAACGAAGAAACAGGTAAAACAGACTGCCAAGGAAACTTAAAAACTGCGCCGCCACCGTCGCAATCGCCGCGCCGATCGGTCCCATTCCGAACGGGATCAGGAACAAAAGATCCAATCCGACATTTAAAACCGTAGAAATCACCAAAAACCAAAGCGGCGTCACGGAATCCCCATAAGCCCGCAAAATCCCGCAGACAAAATTATACCCCATCTGTGCAAAAATGCCGATAAAGATCACGAAGCAATAGCGGTAAGCGGCTTGGTAGACCTGCGGATTTTCCGGCGTCACATGAATCCATTTCAGTAAATACGGCAAGGTACAAAGAGAAAGCGCCGTCAAAACCACCGAAATGCCGGTGGACAGATACATCTGCGCAAGCAAGGATTGCCTTGTGCCGCGCGCGTCTTTGGCGCCGACGCAATTTGCCGTAATGACACTGAACCCTGCCGTACAGCCAAATGCAAATTGCAAAAAGATAAACGTCAGCGGAAAGGTGTCGTTGACGCCCGCGATTTCTTCCGCCTGCAATACCTGTCCGCAGATGACCGAGTCGGTCAGCACATAAATCTGCTGTAACAGATAAGACAGCATGATGGGAGCGGCATATTGTAAAATCACTTTCCAAGGGGTACCGACCGTCAAATCCACCGGATGAGAAATCCGCTGTAAAAACCCTGAAAATCCGCGCCTTTTTTCTTTCTCCATCCCACATTCGCTCCTCTCTTTGGAATCCATCCTATGATTATAGCGTTTCTAAGACAAAATGCAAGTCCTTTCCCTCAAGTTCACGAAAACTTTACAGGATTTTCGCAACCGCAAAAAGCCCGTGCGACCACCCCGAAGCGGGCGGTCTACACGGACTTTTCCAAAGGATCCGAAAGCCGGATTTTCCGTTTTGGAAGCGATGATCACGCAAAGAAAATTTCCATGCGCAACGGCGAAGGCAGTTCCGTTTCGAAATCCACATAAACGGAATCCGCAATACGGTGCAACGTGAACGCAACCGGTTTTTGGGCAAGTAAAACCGTCTGTGGCATCTTCCCCTGCGGGAGCAGGATATGCGCATGAACCTTTTTGGCAGGAGAAATCAAGTCATAGCGCATGCCTGTGTCGGTCAGAATATACCGGATATCCACTTTGCAGTGCGTTTTTTCATAACCGGTCAGATACCGCAGTTCCGGATATGGCGTCACGGGAAACCGCGGAGAAAAGGCGATTTCTTCATATCCGTGATCCAGATCCACCACGCCGGCAAGCCCTTCGTCCACGGCGCTGAGCAAAGCCGCCGCGCCCCACGCGCTTGGTCCCTGCCCGTCCTGCGGCGTGCAATCCACGGGGGAATACAGGAAAAAGATTTTTCCGTCCCGCTCCGCCATTTGCATAAAACGCTCGATGATGCTCCACGCGTACGCTTCATAGCCGCACGCAAACGCACCCTTACAAAGTTCTCCCGCGGTAAACGGCGAGATTGCGCCGTTGACATACTGCCCCGGTTGATAGCCGTTGAAATCCGCATAAGGCGGATCAATACTGAACCATTCGGCAAAATAACCCGTTTTGGATTTCCGATCGAGGTACGTTCCGACCACCGCGCGGGACTGCTCCGTTGAGAAGATTCCCCGATTCAACGCATAGGCATTGGAAAGCGACAATCGCTCATTTTCCAACGAATCCGCACCGTCATGTCCCAGATGCAACTGATGGCGGAAGAATCTGCCGTTCCACAAATACCGGAAAATATTTTCCTTCAGCGTTTTTGCGCGCGCTTCCCACGCAATCGCTTTTTCCGGCTCTCCCAGTTTTCGGGCAAAAAACGCGAGGGTTTGCATGGCGGCATACACACCGGTATTGTCGCCGTGGAAAATGGACATTGGCGTTTGCGCGTGAATCCTGCGGTCCGTTGCGCTCTGTCCGTAGCAGAAATCCCAAGTGTCGATGGTAAACGGGCGTTTGACCAATCCGTGCGCCTCGTCCCAGCGTTTCGGATCGGAGGTGATATAACGGATCCCTTTCTCCAGCGCCGGATATGCCGCGCGTACAAATTCCAGATCTCCGGTCACCCGATAGTAGTTGCGCACACCCTCCACCACAAGATACTCAATATCCGCCTCCAGCTCCAGCCGTACAAGCGATTGATGATCCTCCGGATAAAGAATATAGCAATCCGCGTCCACCATGGACCAGTGACGATCGTCCATCTGCTTGAGCAATTCATAAAACTGCCCGTCCGTGCGCTGATGTGTCAGGATAAAGCGCAAAAAAGAGTCGATGTCGTACTCCCAATGCAGAAATCCTTTCATCTCATGTACATGATCGCGGATCCAGTTCTTACTGCACACCAGAATCTGATCGTCGACAAACACCAGTCTGCGGTCGTCCGAGATCAGATTGCGCAACGTATGCAAGAACAATCCGAGCCGTGCGTCAAGCGTCGTCAGAATCCCCGGAAATCCCAGTTCATCATTATTGTAGGTGCCGTTTTGTCTGCCGTCCGCAAACATGGACGGCAACGGATGCTGAAATTTGATCTCCATAAGCTCCTCCCAATTTCTGCGGTGCGCTCAGCGCAACCCGATGATTCCGATCGCAAGCATGCCGAGCAAAATGCCGCATTTCCCGCGCCATGTGGTCTTTTCCCGAAAGATCCACATACCACACAGCGTACACAGCAGAATCACGCCGCCATTGAATACCGGATAAAACAGAACGCTCGGCAATTCTCCGGCAAGCGGAATATTCAGACGGTTATACAGGCAACTGACCACGCCGCAAAGCAAAATCAACCACAACGCATGCGGTTTGGTCAACAGCGTCTGTCGTGTAAACGCATGCGTCGCAAGCGTACAGATCAGCATACAAACCGTTAAAACCATCGCTCCGCAAAGCATCATCCGGTTGCAATCTCCGCCGCCCGCCTTGTGAAAAGCTTTGAACAGAATGCCCACGCCGGCGGCGCTGATAAAAAATCCGACGCAGAAAAGCGCCCAACACTTTCTGCCGTGTGCGCCGTCTTGCGTCCGGTAGGTGCAAAGCACCACCGCAACACACAAAAGCACAATGCCGATCACCTGTAACGCGCCGACCGGCTCCCGCCAGATCAGCACACCCGCCGCCGTAGACAAAAGCAAGGAACAATTCCCGATCAAAGTCGTGACAGACACCGGGCCGGTGGACATCGCGCCGCTTTTACAAAGCAAAAATGCCGCTTGCGTCAGTCCGTAACACACACCGAAGCGCACTTCATTTGCGGTAAAAGCAAAATCGCCGCGGCAAAGTGCCAACAAAATCCCAAACCACACTGCACCGCAAAGGAAATTATAGAAAAACAGATTCTCTTTTTCTTTTAAGGAAACGCCATGCAACAGCAGGTTATTGGCGGTCGCGGCGAAAATCGACACGATCAGTAAAACAATATGCATGAGATCCACCTCCTTTTTGACATCCCATGCGCCCGTATCTGCATCATAACACGTTTTATGCGCAAAATCCATGCGTTTTTGTTGTTTTTTATGTGATTTTCAATCATTTTCTGCTTGACGGCACGCAAACGATATGATACAATAGCCTTATTCCATCAACCAAAACCGGAGGGAAAGCTCTATGGAGCATTATCTGTTTTCCGATCTTTCCGTCGGTGTCAACCGGACGATCGGATTCCCGTACATTTTCCAAACAACTGCCGGACGGCGGTGTTCTCCACTGTTACATACGCATGATTTTTATGAAATTTTGCTTATGCTGCACGGAGAAGCGGAGCAGTTGATCAACGGCAGGACCTGCCGGCTTATCTACGGACAGGGATGCGTTCTCTGTCCCGGTGCGTCGCATCGCTTTTTGGGGCAGTCTCCGGACGCGGAGGTTCTGGCGTTGTCGGTGGAATGTACGGAATTTCTGCGCTTTGCCAAAGCGTTTGCGTTACCGGAATGGGAAAAAGAAGCGGTCCTCTTTTTTTCGGCAGAGCCGGAAATGTACGCGTTACTCCATCGGGTGCAGGCATGTGAAACCGCCGCTTCTGCCGAGCGGCTGTTTGCCTGCCGCAGTCTGTTTGCCCAATGTGTGTTTTCTTTCGGGAATTTACAGAGAAAGGAGTCGGAAGATCGGTTTACCCGTCTCTTACGGGAAGTTGCGAAGCCGGAAACGTTGCGCGCGGGCATGCCCGCGTTACGGAGATTATTCGGTTACAGTCAGGCGCAACTGACCAGAATCTTCCGGCAAAAATGCGGCAAAACCCCGCATCAGGTCCTGTTCGCTTTGCGAATGGACTATGCTTACCGATTGCTTGCGCAAAACGGGCTCTCCGTCGAGCAGGTCTGCGAAGCATGCGGCTTTGCTTCGCTCAGTCACTTTTGCAAGGCTTTCACCGAAACGTTTTCCG
>DLLB01000088.1:7912-10130 GCA_002477905.1 Clostridiales bacterium UBA7573
CCCCCGCCGTTCTGCGCAAATCTTTTCGCACCGTCTGAGCACACAGCCTTCCCGATCCGCCGCGGGCAAACGCCATCGCAGTCTTTTTCGGGAAAACGCTTGCATCCCGCCGTTTTTTGTGGTATACTAAGCTGTACAAAGATTTCACCATGAGGAGGATGCGCGCATGGATGCCATCTTGGAGCGGATACAGACCTTACGCAAGGAACTTGCGTATCACAGCCGCAAATATTATGTGGAGGACGCGCCGGAGATCTCCGATTTTGAATACGACCGGATGTTCTACGAACTGGTCGCCTTAGAAGAAGCGCATCCGGAATACGACGATCCGAATTCTCCCACCAAACGGGTAGGCGGCAAAGCGTCGGACAAGTTTGAAAAAGTCACACACACCGTACCGATGGGGAGCTTGCGGGATGTATTTTCCTTTGCGGAACTACGGGATTTTTTGCAGAAGACCGCGGCGGAGGCACCCGCCGCAACCTACTCCGTCGAATGCAAAATCGACGGTCTGTCCGTTTCCTTGGTTTATGACAACGGGCAACTGATTATCGGTTCCACCCGCGGCGACGGGTTTACCGGAGAAAATGTCACACAGAATCTGCGCACGATCGCTTCCATTCCGCTTACCATTCCGGAACAGGGACATTTGGAGGTACGTGGAGAGGTCTATATGCCGCGCGAACAGTTCTACGCGCTCAACCGTGCGCGGGAGGAAGCGGAGGAACCGCCGTTTGCCAATCCCCGCAACGCCGCCGCCGGCTCTTTGCGGCAGTTGGATCCGAAAGTCACCGCAAAACGGAAGCTGGATATTTTTGTTTTCAACGTACAGGCATCCGATCACACCTTCACAAGGCATGATGAAAGTCTCGCGTTCTTAGACACGCAAGGTTTCAAAACCCTTGCCTTACGCAAAACCTTACGCACACCGGAGGAGATCATCGCACAGATTGAAGAAATCGGGAAACTGCGCGACACCCTTGCCTATGACATCGACGGCGTGGTAATCAAAGTCAACGAGCTTGCGCTACGCACACAACTCGGAGAAACCGCCTCCACCCCGAAATGGGCAGTGGCATACAAATTCCCGCCCGAACAGAAAGAAACCAAGCTCACAGACATTCTCATCAACGTCGGACGCACGGGCGTACTCACCCCGCTTGCGGTGCTGGAACCGGTGCGGCTTGCCGGAACCAGCGTCAGTCGGGCTACCCTGCACAATGCAGATTTTATTCGGGAACGGGACATTCGGATCGGAGACACTGTGGTGGTGCAGAAAGCGGGCGATATTATCCCGGAGATCGTTTCTGTCAATCCGGCATTACGCCCGGCGGACAGCGTGCCGTTTGTCATGCCGCAGTATTGTCCCGCCTGCGGCGCCGCGGTCGTGCGGGATGAGGAAGCGGCGACACGCTGTCCGAACGCCTCCTGCCCCGCGCAACTGATCCGGAACCTGATCCATTTTGCCTCCAAGGACGCCATGGATATTGACGGACTGGGACCGGCTCTGCTCCATGCTCTGCGGGACGCGGGACTGGTCCGGCAGGTGTCCGATCTGTATGTTCTGACGGCAGAACAGCTTGTCGGGCTGGAACGCATGGGCGAAAAATCCGCGGCCAATCTCCTTGCGGCGCTGGAAGCGTCCAAACATCGCGGACTGGCGCGCCTACTCTACGCACTCGGTATCCGGCAGATCGGCGTGAAAGCGGCGCAGGCACTGGCTCAGCAATTCGGGGATATGGAACGGTTTTTCACTTTAACGGAGGAAGAACTTACCGCCGTGAGCGACATCGGCGCCATCTGCGCCGAAAACATCGTGGAATTCTTCGCTCTGCCGCAAACGCGTGCGCTGATAGACGCACTCGCCGCCTGCGGCGTCGAAATGACGATCAAACAGGCGGAAAAGCTGTCCGAACGCTTCGCGGGCATGACGTTTGTACTGACCGGTACGCTCCCCACCATGACACGGGAGGAAGCGTCCGCCAAGATCACGCAAAACGGCGGCAAGGTCAGCTCCTCCGTCTCCAAAAAAACCACCTATGTTCTGGCAGGCGCGGAAGCCGGCAGTAAGCTCGCCAAAGCAGAAACGCTCGGCGTTACGATTTTAGACGAGTCGCAATTTCTGTCCATGCTTTCCGAAACGTAACACTCAACCATCACACAACGCAGGATTTCCGCAGGAGGTCAACATGTTAATTGATTATGTAAAAATTTATGC
>DLLB01000088.1:10164-20003 GCA_002477905.1 Clostridiales bacterium UBA7573
AAAGCCGGCAACGGCGGCAACGGCGCCGTATCCTTCCGCCGGGAAAAGTATGTCGCGCAAGGCGGTCCGGATGGCGGCGACGGCGGCAACGGCGGCAATATCGTACTGGTCATCGATGAAGGCACCAATACGTTGCTCGACTATAAAAACCGACGGAAGTTCGTCGCGCAGAACGGCGGCAACGGTGCAGGCGCGAAATTTCACGGGGCAACGGCGCCGGACACCATTCTGCCCGTGCCGCCCGGCACAGTGGTACGGGACGCGGCAAGCGGCAAGATCATCAAAGATATGTCCGACTGCGAGCCGTTTATCCTCTGCCGCGGCGGCAGAGGCGGTTGGGGCAACCGGCATTTTGCCACCCCCACACGGCAGATCCCGCGCTTTGCGCGCAGTGGCATGACGGGGGAAGAAAAAGAAGTCATCTTTGAGCTGAAAATGCTGGCGGACGTCGGACTGATCGGACTGCCGAACGTCGGCAAATCTACCATTCTTTCCAGGATCAGCGACGCGCACCCCAAGATCGCAAACTACCACTTCACCACCCTCTCTCCGAATCTCGGTGTGGTCAAGGTCGGCGACGGGAAGGGATTTGTCGTAGCGGATATTCCCGGACTGATCGAGGGCGCTTCGGACGGCGCGGGTTTGGGACACAACTTTTTGCGACATGTGGATCGCTGCCGGCTGTTGGTGCATGTCGTAGACATTTCGGGCAGTGAGGGGCGCGATCCGCTGATGGATATTTCTCTCATCAACGACGAACTGGAAAAATACAGTCCGGAGCTTGCCGCACGCCCGCAGATCATTGCGGCGAACAAGGCGGACGCACTGCCGCCCGACACGGATCTTTCCCATTTTGAAGCCTGCGTCAAAGCGCAGGGCTATGATTTGCTCTATCTTTCCGCCGCAAGCGGCGAACATATCCGTGACCTGGTGCATCTCATCTCCCAAACGCTTGACACCCTGCCGCCGCTGACCAAATATGAATCCGAAGAACTTCCCGCAGAGGAAGCCTTTGACAAGGAAGATCACAGCGTGACCATTCAGAATGTCAACGGCGTATATGTGGTGGAGGGAGAATGGCTGTTCCGTATGATGGGCTCGGTCAATTTTGAAGATCGGGAATCTTTGATGTACTTCCAGCGCGTCCTTCGCAAAAGCGGCGTGATCGCGGCTTTGGAAGCCAAAGGAGTGAAAGACGGCGATACCGTCAGTATCTATGATTTCGAATTTGAATTCATCCAATAAGCGCCGCTTTGGGATGCGGCTCGGCGCACTGCTTCTTTCCTTGGGCATTCTGTCCCTCGCTACCGCCTGCGCAAAGGATCCCACACCATCCGAAAGCAGTACCACAGCGCAAATCGTCACACCATCCGGATCCGGTACTACGACCGAGACACCCGGTACACTCCCTTCCCCAGGTACCACCACCGAAACGCCCGGTACACTCCCTTCTCCAGGTACCACCACCGAAACGCCCGGTACGCTCCCCTCTCCAGGTACCACAACGGAAACACCCGGCACGTTACCCTCCCCAGGCACTACCACCGAAAATCCCCCGACGCCGCCCACGCCGGAAAAAACTTATCAGATTTCCTTTGACTGTGCCGGCGGCAGTCCCTGTGCCCCCCTCGCTGTCAAAACGGGGGCGTCCTACACGCTTCCCACACCGAGCCGGACCGATTACGTCTTTGCCGGTTGGTATGCGGAAAATGTCAAATTCACGGACGGCATATGGACGCTTACGGAAAATATCACGTTGACCGCAAAATGGACCTATGCGTTTGTGTTCCGGAAAACCGCGGACGGCGCGGAGCTTTGCTCCTATCTCGGAAATGAAGCGCAGGTGCAGATCCCCGCGCAATGGGACGGCATGCCCGTTTGCCGCATTGCGGCAAACGCATTTTCCTTCCGCGCAAGAATCGAGCGTATCGGGATTCCGGCAAGCGTACGCGAAATCGCCGACGGCGCGTTTGTCTACTGTCAGAAGCTCGCCGCGTTCACCGTGGACGCAGAGAATCCGGCGTTTCTCTCTGCGGACGGCGTACTGTATGACCGGGCGCAAACGGTACTGCTCCGTTGCCCCGGTGCGCGAAGCGCGCCGCTCGTCCTGCCGCAGACGCTGACGGAGATCCGCCCGTATGCCATGCAGAACTGCACCAAACTGAAAGAAATCACGTTTCCCGATACACTGACGGAGCTCGGCGCGCGGGCGCTGGATGATACCGCATGGTTTGCCAATCAGCCCGCGGGACTGCTCTGTATCGGCAAAGTCTGCTACCGTTATGTCGGCTCCGTATTCGACGGCATGGGCATCACCGTACCGGACGGAATCGTTTCCGTGTCCGATCACGCATTTGAAGAACAGGCGGGACTGGGCGAAATCGGGTTGCCGGATTCGGTGCGCAAGGTCGGGGATTTTGCTTTTTTCAACTGCACGGGGCTTTTAACGGCAAATCTTTCTTTTGCAAAGGAAATCGGAAAATTCGCTTTTCACGGCTGTAAAAATTTACGGAACGTCACATTTGACGGAGAACAGGTATCCTTTGGAAATCATGTGTTCGGTTCCTGCAAAAAGCTGAAAAATTTTGTCATTCCATCCGGCGTGACGATTCTGCCGGAGGGAATGTTTGCCGACTGCACGGCGCTGACCGCCGTTACCCTACCCGCCGCTTTGCAAACGGTAGAAGCGGATGCATTTGCGCGCTGCACGGCACTGCGCACACTGACCGTTCCGGCAGAGCTTTCGCTTTCCACACTGACGGTCGGCACGGGGAACGAAGCCTTCGTCAAACTGTTTCCCAAACAAGAAGATTAAAACGGGAAGTTTCCTGGGATGGGGGGAGCGCGCGATGCGTTCTCCCCTGTCGTTTGGATGTCCCCGTACAGTCTGCATGCATCTTTGTTACGCCGATTTCCGTTGATCCCGCCTTTGCAGGCAAAAAATCACGCAAATTCAAAGAAAACCCTTGACAAATCAGCAAAATGCTGATATAATAGTATCACCTCTGCGGCGGAGGTCTTTTTTGTGTGCAAAAAATTTGCCGCTGAGGGAGATAAAAAGCAAGGAATTCCGCCGGAATTCCAAATATTATCGGGAGGTGCGAACGAATGAGAGTAAAAGTAACGTTGGCATGCAGTGAATGCAAGCAGAGAAATTATGATACCGAGAAAAACAAGAAAAACAATCCGGATAGGCTTGAAATGAATAAATATTGCCGTTTCTGCCGCAAGCATACTCTGCACAAAGAAACGAAATAAGGAGGCAGCACCATGGCAGACGAGATGAAAAAAGAACCCGCTGAGGTAGTTCCTGCCGAGAAGGCAAACAACGCAGTTACAAAGAAACAACCTGCCAAGAAGCCTGTCAAGAAAAAAGAGAACAAATTCTTCCGTGCGATCGCAAAGTTCTTCCGCGATTATAAGAGCGAACTGAAAAAGATCGTTTGGTGCAGCAAGAAACAGTTACTCAACAACACTTGGGTAGTGTTGGTCTGCATGGTCGTGGTTGCCGCCGTCACCGGCGCGCTCGACTTCGGTTTTTCCAAGTTGCTGAACTGGATCGCAGGGCTGATCGGGTAAGGCGTCATGAGTGATTTCAGCGACGCGATCGCCGAACCGAAATGGTATGTTGCACACACATACACAGGCTACGAAAACAAGGTCAAAGCAAATCTTGAAAAGCTGGTGGAAAACCGCGGCTTGCAGGACAAAATCATGGAAACCTGCATTCCGGTAGAGATCCACACAGAGAAAAAAGGCGACGAAGAAATTCAGGTGGAGGAGAAAATCCTGCCGAGCTATGTGTTAGTCAAGATGATTATGTCGGACGAAACATGGCATGTGGTCCGCAACATCAGCGGCGTGACGGGATTTGTCGGCCCGGGATCCAAACCCGTGCCGCTCACCGATGAAGAAGTCGCGGCTTTCAAGTTGGAAAAGGTACGCGAGATTACGCTCGGCTATGCAGTCGGCGACAGCGTGAAGATCTCCGTTGGTCCGCTTGCCGGATTTGTCGGCACGGTACAGGAGATTTCCGACGATAAAAAGAAAGTCAAGGTGCTTGCGTCCATGTTCGGACGCGAAACGCCTGTGGAACTTGACACAGGCGACGTCAAAGCGCTGGAAGTTTAAAACTCCGGCAAAAGAAAATACCGTTTTAGCAATTACGGCATTGCCTGCCGTTTGTATGTGGGAGAGAGAAAATTCTGTATATTCTTTCGCATAGAACCACATTTGGAGGTGTATTGAAATGGCAAAGAAAATTTCAGGTTATATTAAGCTCCAGATTCCTGCTGGAAAAGCAACCCCCCAACCGCCGATCGGTCCGGCTCTCGGTCAGTACGGCGTCAGCATTCCGAACTTCACAAAAGAGTTCAACGAGCGCACCAAGAACGATATGGGACTGATTATCCCGGTCGTTATCACGGTTTACGCAGACCGCACGTTCTCTTTCATCACCAAAACTCCGCCGGCACCGGTTCTGATCAAGAAGGCTTGCGGCATTGAAACCGCTTCCGCCGTTCCGAACAAGACCAAGGTTGCAAAGCTGACCAAAGAACAGGTCAAGCAGATCGCAACGCAGAAGATGCCCGATCTCAACGCCGCTTCCTTAGAGAGTGCGATGAGCATGATCGCCGGAACCGCCCGCAGTATGGGTATCACGGTCGAGGACTAATCGGAGGAGGATTGTAACATGAACGGAAAAAAGTACAAAGAGAGTGCGAAACTCATTGATAAAAACAAGACCTACGAGCCTGCGGAAGCAATGGCTTTGGTCTGCCAGACCGCAAAAGCAAAATTCGACGAAACTGTAGAACTGCACGTTCGTCTCGGCGTTGACTCCCGCCATGCAGATCAGCAGGTGCGCGGTGCGGTCGTTCTCCCCAACGGTACCGGTAAGACCGTGCGTACCTTGGTATTCGCAAACAAGCCGGAATTGGTCGAAGCTGCAAAGGCAGCAGGCGCGGATTATGTCGGCGCTGCAGAATATGTGCAGAAAATTCAGAACAACTGGTTCGAATTTGATGTAATCATCGCTACCCCGGATATGATGGGTATGATCGGTCGTCTCGGTAAGGTGCTCGGTCCGAAGGGCTTGATGCCGAACCCGAAGGCAGGTACCGTCACAAACGACGTGGCGCGTGCGGTAACCGAAGCAAAAGCCGGTAAAATCGAATACCGTCTGGACAAGACCAACATCATCCACTGCCCCATCGGCAAAGCATCTTTCGGTGCGGAAAAGCTCGGTGAGAACTTTGAGACGATCGTCGGCGCCATCATCAAGGCAAAGCCGGCATCTGCTAAGGGACAATACATGAAGAGTTGCGTCATCGCATCCACCATGGGCCCCGGTATCAAGGTCAACACCTCGAAGCTCGGCTAAAAGATCTTTTTCCAAAAATACAAAGAGACGAACCAAACGGTTCGTCTCTTTTTTATGTGGCGGGACGCCCTGTGTGCCTGATTGCCGTTACACCATCAGGTATGCCCCCAACACGGAAGTGGCGGTGGATTCTTCTGCAAGATAGCCCGTTTCCAGTGCCTGCGTCAGCAGTGCACTGCGAAACGCCATCATGTTCGCGCAGGCATGCGCGATCTGATAAGCATCCTGCCGTAAAAACTCCGGAATCTCGCAATCGATCTGCGCTTTGCACACCAGGTAGTGCGATTTTGCCAATGATACCGCCGTTTCAAACATCGTGCGCAGCGTTTGTTTTGCATCTTCACACAACGGTTTCTGTGCAGAGGAATCCCAAACCAAGAACTGCGGACGATAGGTATCCCCCTCTTTGCGCAGATACCCATACTGCACAAGCGCATGCAGTGTCACTTCCGACACGTCCGCCCATTCCCCCTTTGCCACCGAAAGCAACGCTTCTCCTTCGCGGTAATGTAAAAGCCGTGGCGTTTGATCTTCGATATGATGATATTGGAATTTGTACTGTCCGAAATGAATTTGCGGGTAATCGCGTTCATCGGGCGAAGTTGTGCAACCGTGCAGTCCTACAAAATCCGGCTTATTTTCGACGGGACTTTCCAAGCCAAGTAAATCCCACTCTCCACCGTTCGGGCGCACGGTGTGCCCCCATGTGCCAAGATGCGTTTTCACACTTTCCGAAATCGGAAATGCATGCACGGTACTGTCATATAAAGCGTCCGCCGCCTTCATCAAAAGCGTCCATTTGGCATCCTGCCACGGGATGGCAAAGCGATTCCAATCGTCTCCCACCGCCTCATGCCAAGTATCCAATAACTGTGTGATCGCCATTGTCATTTCTTTTGCAATGGAAGCAAGATGCGCATAGATTCTGGTCTGTGCGCGCCGGCTGACGATAAAAAAGTTGGTTTCATACAGATCGCCGTTTTTGCGTAACAATGTGGATTGCACCAGCTTGGTCAATTCGTCCTCCAAATACGGAAGCGCTGTGCCCAGCTCCATAGCGAGTGCCTGTGCCGTGGACGGCGTGCGGTACGCCGCAAGGCAGATGTTTTTACAAAGCAAATGCCAAAGCAGATCATACGGTTCTCCGTTCTTCCCGCAGATCCCATTCATTATAAAATCAATATTTTCCGGTGCGTAACTCATTTTTCCGAAAGTTCTTGCCATATGCATTCCTTCTTTCAAATGTTTTCTGGCACGCAAGAGCTTGCTGCGCACTGTGGCATCCGGCATACCGAGCCTCCGCGCAATTTCCGCGGAAGATCGGTTTTCCAGATAAAACGCCGTCAATATCTGCCGGTAGTCTGTACAAATAAATGCCAGTTCCCGCCGGAGCAACGCAAGCTCCTCCTTTTGAATACACGCATCCTGCACGGAGCGTTCGTCTGCGCAGACGTCATACGCTTCCGATTCCTCCGTAAACATCCCCCGCGCGCGCATACGCGCTTTGCTCCACTTGGCATAGCGATTGCGAGCAATCTGCCACACCCACGCAGAAAAATGCGTCGGGCACGTTCCTTTGGCAAGCGCCGCCAGAACGCAACAGGCGATGTCCTGACAAAGTTCCTCCGCCTCCGCACGGTCAGCCGTTTTTTTCAGGCAGAAATAAAACAGTTTTTCCAGATATGCCGCGCAGAAATGTGCCGGCAGCCGCTGTGCTTCCATGGGAACGCTCCTTTCCTTCAGATGGTGTCTTTCTTGTGCCTTCACACAAATAGTGTCAGAAGAACCCCTTTTGTTGCAAACTGTTTCAAAAAAATCCCCACGGATTTTTTGCCTTCGGGCATTCCGTGGGAACAAGTTTATGCGCGATCACTTGATCGGTTGACCGGTTTCATTCTGCGGCGCAAAGTCCTTGACAAACCAGATCTCCTCTTTCGGAATAGAAAAAGTTTTGCCGCAGAGGTAATCCAAATGCTCCGCAGGCGTCGTGAACGCAAAGGTAAGCCGATAAGAATACAACGCCTGAAATTTATACCCGCGCGCTTTGTCGGCGCGGTTGACGCCATATTTTCCGTCGCCAAGCAACGGATGTCCGATAGAAGCAAGATGTGCGCGGATCTGATGCGTCCGCCCGGTCACAAGCGTAACTTCCACAAGCGCCTCATTAGGCTTTTGCACAAGCACCTGATAGTGGGTGATGATCTCCTTGGCATCGCGGCGCGGCGGCTTCGTCTCATAGACCGTCACCTGGTTATTCTGCGCATCCTTGGTCAGATACCCGCGCAAGGTTTGTTCCTTGACCGCAAAGACGCCGTGCGCGATGCACAAATAGGATTTGCGCAGTTCGTTCTGCCGGATCTTTTCATTGATGACGCGCAGGGTTCTGGCATTTTTCGCCGCGATCACGATGCCGCCCGTATTGCGGTCGATGCGGTTGCACAGCGACGGCGCAAAGGACTGTTCGGCTTGCGGATCGTATTCTCCCTTACGGTAGAGATAAGCTTTGACATGGCTGATGAGCGTATTCACTTCCTCCGCATCATCCGAATGCACGATCAATCCCGGACGTTTATTGAGTAAAAGCAGATTTTCATCTTCATACACGATCGACAGGTGCGGGGTGAGCGTCATAAACGCGTCCTCTTTGGCGCCCGGCGCAAAGAAATCCTCTTTTAAGAACAACTCCACCGTGTCTCCCTCGCAAAGGCAATAGCCCGGCTCTGTACGTTTGCGGTTGACCTTGATCTTTTTCAATCGCACGGATTTTTGCAGCATGGATTGCGGCAAAGCCGGCAAAGCTTTGCGTAAAAACTTATCCAGCCGCTGCCCCGCATCATTTTTTCCAATCGTCAGAATGTGCATACCGTTCTCCTTTTTCCTTGGCTGAAGTCCTTGCGTATGCATTTATTATACCGCGCTTTCTTGCGGTTTGCAAGTATTTTGCAAAGAAAGTCGCGATTTTCCCTCTGCGGCATCGGCTTTTCGGATTTTGCGCCATGCGTATCGCTTTTTTATAAGTATTTTGGAAATCCCCTTTACTTTTTCCTGCAAAAATGCTACAATAAGAGCAGAAACAACTGCGGAGGAACCCATTTTATGCACACAGTCGCCACCGTCGGCATCTGCACGCTCGGATGCCGCGTCAATCAATATGAAAGTCAGGCAATTGCAGAAGAACTGACCGCGCACGGACTGATCGTCCGCCCGTTTTCCGAAGTGTGCGATGTGTACATCGTCAACACCTGTTCCGTGACGGCGGAAAGCGGACGCAAATCCCGGCAGATGGTGCGCCGTGCGCACACACAGAATCCGGACGCGGCAATTTTCGTCACCGGATGCGAAGCGCAACGCGCGCCGGAAGCGCTTTGTGCGATCGAAGGGGTGCGTTACCTATGCGGCAATCGGGAAAAATCCGGCATTGTCCGCGCCGTGCTTGCCTGTCTGCGCAACGAAAGCGTGCCGTCGCACGAGGCGCTGTCCTTGCAAGACGCGCCGTTTGACTCCATGCGCATCACTTCCTCCACACATACCCGCGCTTTTGTAAAGATTGAAGATGGATGCAACGGCAAGTGCGCGTACTGTATCATTCCCACCCTGCGCGGCGGCGTCCGCTCGAAACCCATGGAGGACGTACTGGCAGAAGTCGCCGGACTTGCCGCAAACGGCTATCGGGAAGTGGTGTTGACCGGAATCGAAACCTCCGCTTACGAATATGATCTTGCAGAGCTGATGGCGCAGGTAGCAAAAATCTCCGGCATTGCCCGCATCCGGCTCGGTTCGCTCAATCCTGCCACCCTGCGTCCGGCTTTTGCGGAAAAAATCGCGCGGATCCCGCAGGTGATGCCGCATTTTCATCTGTCCGTGCAACACGGCTGTAACAGCGTTCTGCACAGGATGCGGCGCGGCTACTCCGTTGAACAGTTGCAAAGCGGGGTGCAGAATCTGCGCCGTCTGATGCCGCAGGTTCAGTTTTCCGCCGACATCATCGTAGGGTTCCCCGGCGAAACGGACGCGGAGTTTGAAGCTTCCTATCAGGTATTACAGGAAATCGGATTTTTGCATCTGCATCTGTTCCCGTATTCCATCCGTCCGGGCACGGAAGCGGCAACCATGCCGAATCAGATACCGGAATCGGTCAAAAGCGAACGCTTAAAGCGACTGGAGGCGCTGGACGTGCGCTCCCGCCGCGCAAGCATTGCGCCCTATCTTACCCCGCAAGCGCCCGCGTTGCCGGTGTTATTTGAAACCTTTGCGGACGGCGAAGCCGTTGGACATACGCATCATTTTATGGAAGTACACGTTCCGTCCGACGTTTCTTTACAGGGACAGATTTTACCGGTACGTCTGACCGGCTACACGGACGGCGGCGTGCGCGGCGTGCTGGAATCCGCCCTGCCCAAAACCGAAAACGGGACGCAAAAAAATAGAAATCAGTCGAAAGAATCGGAGGAATAAA
>DLLB01000088.1:20060-37625 GCA_002477905.1 Clostridiales bacterium UBA7573
ATGGATATTCGGAAAGCATCTTTAAAAAAGCACGCGCAATGGGGCGGTAAGATCGAAGTCATCCACCGGTGTCCGGTGGAAACGCGGGAAGACCTTTCTCTTGCCTATACCCCCGGGGTGGCGGAACCCTGTCTTGCCATTCAGAAAGACGCGGCAAAATCCTACCAACTGACGCGCCGGCACAATCTGGTCGCGGTCATCACCGACGGTACGGCGGTTTTGGGACTGGGCGACATCGGTCCGGAAGCGGGGATGCCGGTGATGGAAGGCAAATGCGCTTTGTTCAAGGCATTTGCCGATGTAGATGCATTTCCGCTATGTATCCGGACCAAGGACGTAGACGAACTGGTACGCACGATCTATCTGCTCTCCGGCAGTTTCGGCGGCATCAATTTGGAGGACATCAGTGCGCCGCGCTGTTTTGAAGTGGAGCGGCGGTTAAAGGAAATCTGCGATATTCCGGTCTTTCACGACGATCAGCACGGAACGGCAATCGTCGTGGGTGCGGCGCTCATCAATGCGCTGAAAGTGGTCCGCAAGCAGATCCAAGACATTCGCGTGGTCATCAACGGCGCCGGTGCAGCCGGCATTTCCATCGGACGGCACCTGATGCATCTCGGCGTACAGAATCTGACGATGGTCGATCGCTTCGGCATTCTCTGCGAGGGCATGCCGAACTTAAACCCCGCGCATATGGAGATCGCAAAAGAAACGAACCGCTCTCATCAGACCGGAACGCTTGCAGACGCCATGCGCGACGCGGATGTGATGATCGGCGTCTCTGCACCGGGCATCGTGAGTGAAGAAATGGTCGCTTCCATGGCAAGCGACGCCATCGTATTCCCCATGGCAAACCCCACACCGGAAATCATGCCGGATCAGGCAAAGCGTGCCGGTGCGCGCGTTGTGGGAACCGGACGTTCGGACTATCCCAATCAAATCAATAATGTGCTTGCTTTCCCCGGTATCTTCCGCGGTGCACTCGACTGCCGCGCTACCTGCATCAACGAACAGATGAAAGTCGCAACTTCTTACGCTCTTGCAGCGCTCATTCCGGACGCGGAGCTTTGCGAAACCAATATTCTCCCCTCTGCCTTGGATCGACGGGTAGCACCGGCAGTGGCGCAGGCAGTAATCCGTGCCGCAGAGGAAACCGGCGTCGCCCGTATCACAAAGGGCTCAACCGAAGAAGATCCGGAGGAATTTGTGTAAACCCGACACAAGTATTCAAAATCCAAAAGAAACGATTTGCCTGTCTGTCAGGGAAATCCGCGCTCCCATCCGGTCGCGGCACACCAAAGCAACGTGTCTGCCCGGAATATCCGAATGGGAACGGCAAGGGGATCTGTTCATCCCCGGAAAGGAGCCTTTTATGCGCATTTGTCTGATTGTACTGGACAGTTTCGGTATCGGGAACGCACCGGATGCCGCGGCTTTCCATGATGTAGGGGCGTGTACGCTGGGCAGTCTCGCCCGCGTACCCGGTTTTTCCGTGCCGCACCTTGCAAAAGCGGGGCTGTTTGCCATTGACGGCTGTCAAAGCTATGGCAATTCTCCCGCACCAAGCGGCGCATATGCCGCGATGACCGAGGCTTCTGCCGGAAAAGACACCATCATCGGGCACTGGGAAATCGCGGGGGTGCGTTCCGATCAGCCGTTTCCCACCTATCCGCACGGATTTCCACCCGCGCTGTTGGACGCAATCTTTGCCAAAACCGGACGCGGCTGGCTGTGCAATCTGCCCTACTCCGGTACAAAAGTATTGGTCGATTACGGTATGGAGCATCTGCGCACGGGAAATTATATCGTATACACCTCCGGCGACAGCGTATTGCAGATCGCCGCAAATGAGCAGATTATCCCGCCCGAAGAATTATATCGTGCCTGCAAGATCGCGCGGGAAATGCTCACCGGCGACAATGGCGTAGGCAGGGTGATTGCCCGTCCGTTTGTCGGCACCGCGCCCGAAAATTTCACCCGCACCCCACGGCGGCACGATTTTGCACTGCCGCCCCCGCGCAAAACGCTTTGCGATGTTCTCAGCGAAGCGGGGAAAGACGTCATCGGCGTTGGCAAAATCCCCGACATTTTCGCGGGGCGCGGCATCACCCGCGCCGTTCCGATCGAAAGCAATGCGGACGGCATTCAAAAAACCCTGTCTATTTTGCAAAACGATTCCTTCGACGGACTGTGCTTTGTCAATTTGGTGGATTTTGATTCGGTTTACGGACATCGCCGCGATCCGGAGGGCTATGCCCGCGCAATGATGGCGTTTGACGACAGTCTGCCCGCCCTCTGCGCCGCGCTTGCCAAAGACGACCTCCTGATGCTCACCGGCGACCACGGCTGTGATCCCACCTTCTGCGGCACCGATCATACCAGAGAGCGCACCCCGTGGCTGACGATCGGTCCCGGCGTTTCCCCGCAGAATCTCGGCGTGCGGAATACGTTTGCCGACATCGGCAAAACCATCGCGGCTTATTTTCACATTCCAAACGATCTGTACGGCACGGCGGTATTGCCTTTGTAAAAAATACACCCGCTGGGTTTTCGCTTTGTCCTATTTGTGCGATTCTAAAAAGGAAACAGAAGAAAGGAGCTTTTCTATGACCGATTCCGAATTCTCGTTGAAATTACCCCCGCCGATCACCGTCCCGCCCACCCCTTCCGAGCAGATGGCGTTTCCGCTGATCCGTGCCGCAAAAAAAGCGCGGCAAAATGCTTACGCGCCCTATTCCCATTTCACGGTAGGCGCGGCGCTGTTATGCGCAGACGGCTATTCTGTCTTTGGCGGATGCAATCAGGAAAACGCGTCCTTCTCCGCCGGTATCTGCGCGGAACGTGCGGCATTTGCCGCGGCGGTAAGCGCAGGGCACCATACCTTTGCCGCGCTTGCTTTGATCGGCGGCAGGGAAAAAGAAGAACCGACGGAATTCTGCACGCCCTGCGGCATCTGCCGTCAGGTAATGGCGGAATTTTGCGCACCGTATTTTCCGGTGATCTTAGCCATTTCGGAAAAAGAGTATCAGATCGTCACTTTGGAACAGCTTTATCCGTTCGGCTTTTCCCACGCGGATCTGCAAAGGAGATCAAAATGAGCGAACAAATGCATCTTGCCTGCAAAGAGGGCGATATCGGTGGCTATGTCCTGCTTCCGGGCGATCCCGGCCGCTGTGAAACGATTGCCGCACTGCTCGATCACCCGCAGAAAATCGCGCAGAATCGCGAATTTGTCACTTATACCGGATCGCTTTGCGGGGAACAGGTGAGCGTTTGCTCGACCGGCATCGGTGGTCCGAGCACCGCCATCGCCGTGGAGGAACTGCACGCGCTCGGTGCGCACACGCTCCTGCGTATCGGCACCTGCGGCGGGATCCAACCGTGCGTACAGGCAGGAGATCTGATTCTTGCCAGTGCCGCCGTCCGACAGGACGGCACCAGCGCGGAATACGCGCCGCGAGAATTCCCCGCCGTCGCGGATTTCACTGTACTCCGCATGCTTGCCGACACCGCGCGCGACAAAGGGTATCGGCATCACATCGGCGTGATCCAAAGCAAAGATTCCTTTTACGGACAGCATGCGCCAAGCTCCATGCCAACCGCTTCCGCACTGCTTGAAAAATGGGAGGCTTGGAAGCGGCTTGGGGTTTTGGCAAGCGAAATGGAATGCGCCACCTTGTTCACCGTCGCCGCCGTGCGGCATCTGCGCGTGGGCGCGATCTTGGAAACGCTGTGGAATCAGGAGCTTGCCGCGCCCGGCGAACAGAAAGCCCGTCAACAGCACAAAGACCTGTCCCCCCTGCTTTCCACTGCGGTGGAAAGCATTCGCCGTCTGATTGCGTACGATCGCGCAAGTGCCTGCTGACGCGTAAACACAGGTTCTTGTGTTTGAGATACTCCGTTTTTTCGTGCATTGCCCTGCCGCACGCACTTTGGGATTTGCGTTGCTTCGTTTTATTTTCTGCTTTGGGAGGAGATTTTCATGCTTGCCACTTTACTGTCCTGCGGACTTGCCGGCGTTGACGGATTTCCGGTAACGGTAGAAACCAGCGTACAGGATAAACTGCCGGAATTCAATTTGGTCGGATTACCGGACGCCGCCATTCGCGAAGCAAAAGATCGTATCCGTACCGCGATGGAAAACAGCGGATTTCTATTTCCGGACGGCGCGATTACAGTCAACCTTGCACCGGCAGATAAGAAAAAAGAAGGTGCGGCTTACGATCTTGCCATTCTGATCGGCATCCTGTGCGGCAGCGGACGCCTCGGACAGGTGGAATCGCTGTCCCAAAAGTGTTTTCTCGGCGAACTCTCCCTTTCGGGGGAGATTCGCCCCGTGCGCGGCATCCTTTGTATGGCGCTTGCGGCGCGGGAAGCAGGCGCAAGTGAGCTTTATGTACCGGCGCAAAACGCGGCGGAAGCGGCGGCGATCGGATCGCTGCCGGTCTATGGCGTCCACCATGTACGGGAGCTTGCAGCGCATTTATGCGGGAAGAAGCGCTTGACGCCGACCACCTTTGACGCTTCGGCGTTTGTGCGCGAACGCGCCTGTGATACCATGGATTTTTCCGACATCAAGGGCCAACAGCGCGCCCGCCGCGCAATGGAAATTGCCGCCGCAGGCGGTCACAATATTCTCCTGATCGGTCCGCCCGGCACCGGAAAAAGCATGCTTGCCAAACGCTTGCCCACCATCCTGCCGGAGCTTTCGTTCACCGAAGCCATCGACACCACGCGCATCCACTCCATTGCGGGCATTTTGCCGGAAAATACATCGCTTGTCACGAGACGTCCTTTCCGTGCCCCGCACCACACTGCCTCCGCCGCGTCGATGGCGGGCGGCGGTACCGTCCCTGCTCCGGGGGAAATCTCCCTTGCGCACAACGGCGTTTTGTTTTTGGACGAGCTTCCGGAATTCTCAAAAACCGTCACGGAAGTACTGCGCCAACCTTTGGAAGATGGCAAAATCACCATTGCCCGAACCGGCGGACGCTATACTTTTCCCTGTTCCTTTATGTTGGTGTGCGCGATGAACCCCTGCAAATGCGGTTATTTCGGCTCCACCGTGCGCAAGTGTACCTGTAAGCCGGAGGAGATCAAGAAATACATGTCCAAAATCAGCGGTCCTTTGCTCGATCGGATTGACATTCAGATCGAAATGCCCGCACTGAATTTTACAGAGCTGACGCAAAGCGAACCCTCGGAATCGTCTGCGGACATCCGCGCGCGCGTCAATGCCGCGCGGCAACGCGCGTTTACACGCTTTCAATCCCATCCTTTGCGCGAAGGGCGACACCCAAACTGCAATGCGCAAATGGACGCGGTGGAGATCCGGCATTTCTGTGTACTGGATCCGGAATCGCAGGATCTTTTACGCGGGGCGTACACCCAAATGCATCTGTCCGCACGGTGTTATGATCGGATCCTGCGCGTTGCGCGCACCATCGCAGATCTGGCGGACAGCGAACAGATCCGCGCCGATCATATTGCGGAAGCCATTCAAATGCGTTCGCTGGATCGCAAATACTGGTAAAAGGATTGCACAATTGCGCTACCCTTTGCGTTTTCTAACACTTTTGACTCACATTCCTTCTCTTGTGCTTGACAAACCATAAATCGTATGCTATATTGAGAGCAAATCGGCGGTCTGACCGTTTTCCTAAGGAGATTCTGATGAAACTGCATGATAATCATTGGCATTCCGACTGTGAAACTGCAAGTATTGCGAAAAATATCACCTATTTTAAAAGCCTTTTGGACACCTGTCATCCGGACAGCGTGACGTTGCTTTCCATTCCCACAAGAGAACGCCAATACACCCGCTTCGCCAATCTGAAAGCGCTTGCCATCAAAGAGGCACTGGGTGGACGGGCTTACGCCTTTTTAGGGCTGTGGCACAAAGATCACCCCACCGCGCAGGACTATGTAACACAATTGGAAGATGGACTTGCCATGGGCTTTGACGGAGTAAAAAGTCTGGAAGAAAAGCCGGATGTACGCAAGTTTACCGGACGTTCCATCGCCGATCCGATCTTCGATCCCGTTTATGACCGGATGGAAGCCTTGCAGGTTCCGTTTGTCCTGCATGCCGCTGATCCGGGGTTCGCATGGACGCGTGCGCTGTGTACGCAGTACATGCTTGACCACGGACGGTGCTACGACGCGCCCGGCTATTTGTCCAAAGAAGAAATCTATGCGGAAGTAGACGAAATGCTGGCAAAGCACCCCCATCTGCGCCTGACATTGGCACATTTCTACTTTTTGTCCGATGATCTGCCTCGCGCGGCAAAGTTTTTGGACGCACACCCGCAGGTCTGCTTTGATCTGGTCCCCGGCAGGGAAATGTACACGGATTTCGGAAATCATGTGCCGGAAGCACGCGCATTTTTTGCCCGCTATGCCGATCGGATGATCTTCGGTACGGACATCAATTCCTACGGTGCAAACGATCCGCATACCGCGCAGTATCATCGGGATTTATTTGCCTATACAAAAGCGATGATCGACGAAAACGGGGAGCGGGAATTCTGCGGCAAAACTTATCGCGGCATGGGACTACCGACGGATCTTTGTGAGAAGATTTTCTATACCAACGCAATGCATTTTCTGCACGATCGCGCACCCAAGCCGGTAGATCGGGCGCTTGCCATCCAAGCACTTGCGGCGCAAAAACCATATCAAGCGGACTTTACGGAAGAAGATGCACGGGATTTCGCGGATCTGCAGGAATATTTCGGAGTAAAAGTGTAAGTTTTTCCTTTTGAAAAAGATCGGCGCCGCATGCATTATTTCTTGCGGCGCCGGTTGGAATAAAATCCGGAAAATCGAAAAAAATATCAGAAAGCCCCTTGACAAACCACAGAATTTGTGCTATACTATACTGCGCATTGAGGTATCGCCAAGCGGTAAGGCAACGGACTCTGACTCCGTCATTACCTAGGTTCGAATCCTAGTACCTCAGCCAAAAACCTTCCCGGACTTCGTTCGGGAAGGTTTTACTTTTTCACTTTTATTCCCCACTCACATGCCGTGAAGAGATAGATGCGGCAACACCGGAGCAATCCCTGTTTTGCAGTCAGCTTGAGCGGATGCGACGGGTTTCCGTTGCATCCGCTTTTTATACGGAGAGTTATGTGTGATACTTTGGACGATACAGCATGAAGAAGCTTATCTCCGGATGGTGCGCAACGGAGTGCTACGGGCAGATCGTGCACATCTTTTTTGCGGAGATGATTTTTTGGTTCCCTACAACTGGATGTCGCAACAAATGCGCATGCGCATTTCCGAACCGCCCCATGGCGTGCAATATCCTGTGTGGCTTTGGCATACATGGGAGGGCAAACGCAAACGCCCGCATATGCGGCGCCCAACACTCCGATCGTCCTGCTGACGGTTGAAATTCCCGATGAAATGGTGCTTTTATCCGACTTTGACCGTTGGAATATCGTAATGAACGGATGTTATGTGGCAGTTGGCGCAGACGATGATTCTCCGCATTCACTCAAAGAAATATGTGAAAGCTGGAACAGAATTTTTGATGTGTCTTGCGTAAATTCATATTACAGTTTTTCTTTGTCTATACAAGCGACAGTATGGGAAATCCGAAAAGAATGGATAAAAAAAGCGGAATTCTTTACAGCGAGATAATCCGTATTCCGATCAGCGGAGCAGGGCCACACCTGCTCCGCTTTTTGTATAACGGTGAATTATACTATCAAGCGCAACAGTGAAAAAAGAAATGATTTTTTTGGGCGGCGCGATAGACAATAAAAATGGATTTGAACGGGCTCGGGAGTGAATGAGGCGCCTGCGGCGCGTCAGAGCCGCGACGACCGAGCGACTTCGTGCCGCGAGAATCCGAATCCCTATATCCCAGCCATAGGAATACACCATTGAAATCCGAACCCTCTGAGTTCGAATGACAATGGTGTTTTCTCATTTTTGCCTTTATTTATGCGGTTTTTTTGAAGTTGCATTTTACATTTTTATATCGGATTTTCTCGGAAAAATGATTTTCCTATTGCTTTCTTTGAAAATATATGCTATACTAAACGAACGATAAGTTACAAAATGAAAGAAAGCAGAAAATCCATACCGGCGCATGGATCAGATGGATCCCCCTTCCATATATATGGAACGTGGAAAATCTTTTTGCGGGCGAAAAGGAACGCGATCCCGCATATGTAAAAGGATGGAAGCCCAAAGAAAGATCTTCAAACAGGGCACGACTCTGTTGACAGATAAATACCGATCACAGTATCCGAACGGAGGGAACAGAATATGAAAAAACGATTTTCGATGCTCTTGCTTGTCCTGATCATGGTGATGTGCGGATTGTTTTCACTCACATTTCTGAGTGCCGCAGCAGGGGAAACCTTTCAGGTAACAGTGAAAGCCGCTGCTGGCGGGAAAGTATCAACGGACGGTACGAATTGGAGCGACAGCGTGGTTGTGTCGATCGCAAACGGCGCAACGCTCGGCGACAGTGTAAAATATAAGCCGGACGAAGGATATAAGCTGGACGGCGTAATTGCCTCTACCATCCTAAAAAAAGTCGTGGCATCAGCCCTCAATACGGCTGTCATTGACAATGCGGGAAACCTTTACACGGCGGGAGATAACGAGCGCGGTCAACTTGGAAGAAAGCTAGGCTCATACATATATGAGGACTCGGTTCTTACAAAGGTCGATACCTCCGCAAAAATAACGGATGTTGCCATGGGTGCGAAACATCTCGTTGTCCTTGACGAAAACGGCGATGTCTGGACCGCCGGCGCCAATCCATACGGTGAGCTCGGAACCGATGTGAATGTCGGGAAAAGCTACGGTGAAAATGCCACCTTGACAAAGGTTACTGTGGGCGACGGCAGTGTGAAAATCAAAGCCGTAGCCGCAGGACAGTATCACACGATCCTGATTGATGAAAACGGCGGCGTCTGGACGGCAGGTCTGAACAGTAGCGGTCAGCTTGGCAGAAGCAACAATGTGGGCAACTCCACACAAAATGCCGTGTTTCAAAAGGTGGACGGACTGGATGCTGTTAAAATAGTCAGTGCGGCAGGAGGAGCCGCTCACACGATATTGCTTGATGAGGACGGCAATGTCTGGACAGCCGGAACCTCCAATTACAATGTCCTCGGCAGGCAGACCGAAGGCACGCCGAACAAGGTTACTTCCAACCCGACCTTTGAAAAGGTCACCGACGGCATATCCGGCGTGAAAATAACCGCCATCGCAGCGGGAAGCTACCATAACGTATTGCTTGACGAGAACGGCAATGTCTGGACGGTAGGATCTAATCTTTACGGCGAGCTTGGTAGAAAACCACTGCAATCGTCAAGCAGTGTGTTCGAAAAAGCTGACCTTCAGGGTGCTGCCGCCGCCAAGTTTATTGCGGCATACGGTAGTGCCACCGTGGTAATAGATACCGACGGCTACGCAAGAACCTGCGGCATCCACAGCGGTCATCTCGGACGGCCTGTCACCGAAAGCAGTCCTGAACTGCTGAAGGCTACAAATGGGATTGATAACATAAAAATGGTTGCCGCCGCAATGGGAACCTACCACACCGTTTTACTGGATGAAAACGGCGGGATATGGTCCTGCGGAAAAAACCAGTGCGGTCAGCTTTGCAGAACCGAGAACTTCAGCAAATATACTTCCGTTACCACTTTTGCGGCTGCGACCGACGGCTTAATCCAAACGATTTCATTTGACGAAATGAAGAATCTGATCATAACCTCCGACCGAATGTTTACCATTACGTCCGCCGCAAGAGAAAAGGTGCAACTGGAGTATGATCTCAACGGCGGCGAGTGGGTGGACGGATTTACGCCCCCCAGTTTTGCATACACGGATGAGGGACTTTCGCTTCCCGATGCTTCGAAGTTGAAAAAGCCGGGTTATACCTTCGCAGGGTGGGAAACTTCTTCTCTGCCCGCAAACCCCATAAAGTGCTCCGCAAAATGGACCGCGAACATCTACACCGTGACTTTTGATACCAACGGCGGCGAGATGACAACGAGAACCATGACCGTCACCTATGGGGAGGAACTCGACCAGATGCCCATACCGATACGTATGGGTTACGTTTTTGACGGTTGGTGTGATAAAAAAGAGGGCGGTCGTTACTACAGCGACAAAAACGGCAACAGCATAACCACGTATGACAAAACGGAGGACTGCACCCTGTACGCAATGTGGACGGAAGGTTCGTGCATGATCACGCTCGATGCCAACGGCGGCACCTTGACCGGTGCGGCAACGAGAAAAGTGAAACAAAACGGACCGATGGTGGAGCCGGCTGCCCCCACCAGAGAAGGTTACACCTTCATCGGCTGGTATAAAGACGCCGCCTGCACACAGATTTGGAACTTCCCTATGGACTGGGTAACTCATGATATGACGCTGTACGCAGGGTGGTACATCAATGCTTACACGATTACAATCAACCCCGAAAACGGCGGGGAAACGATTACAATTACAGAATATTACGGGGCACCGGTTACCGCTCCGCTCCTGACGAAAACAGGTTATCTCTTCGCAGGCTGGGACCAGGAATTCCCGACAACGATGCCTGCCGGTAATCTGACAATCACGGCACTGTGGACCGTGTGCGACCATGCCGACAGCACGGCGAAGCCCACCTGCACGGATCCTGCAACCTGTACGACCTGCGGCGGCACGATTGCTGCTTTGGGGCACGATTTCTCCAAACAGGAGCAGGACGCTGACCGCCACTGGAAGAAATGCTCCCGCTGTGACGCAACGGATGACGCGATGCCGCATGATTGGGACAGCGGCGTAACTACTACCCCGTCCACCTGCATGAGAGCGGGCGAAAAAATCTTTACCTGTACCAAATGCGGTGCGACAAAAATCGATCCGATCCCGGCGAACGGTCACAACTGGGAACAGGCGTGGCGGTACGACGCGACACATCACTGGCATGAATGTCTCAACGACAATTGTGATGTGAAAGATCATGATTCCCAGAAGTATGGATATGCTGCGCATACCGGCGGCGAAGCTACCTGCACCGCCCCGGCAGTCTGCGACTTATGCCACCAGCCCTACGGCGAAGAAAACCCCGGCAACCACAAAGGCGGGACAACGGAGTGGACAACAAAGACCGCCACCAACCACGAGAAAAAATGGAGTTGTTGCGGCACCGTGGTTGTAGCAAGTGAAGCCCATGCGTGGGCAGACGGCGTGTGCAGCGAGTGCGGATATGCGTGCCTGCATGACGACACGGATCAAAACCACATCTGCGACTACTGTAGTAAGGTCATCAGCAGCCACACCGGCGGCACGGCAACCTGCACGGAGCAGGCGATCTGCGACATCTGCCATAGGAAATACGGCGACGTGCGCGGTCACAGCTATGGCGCACCCCTTTACAATTGGAACGGCACCCATTGCACCGCGGAAAGAGTCTGCGCAAACGACGCAAGTCACACAGAGTCGGAAACGGTCATCGCCCAAGTGACTGTCACACAGAAGCGCACCTGCACATCCGCGGAGCTGTCCACCTACACGGCAACTTTTCAGAATCCGGCATTTTCCGTTCAAACAAAGGAACAGGTCAGAACCGCCGCTCCGCTTGGTCATAACTTTGCCATTTGGCAACACAACGCCACCTACCATTGGAACAAATGCACGCGTTGCAATGCAACCAGTTCCAATGTCAGACATAGTGGCGGGACAGCAACCTGTACGGAACAGGCAGTCTGCAAGTTCTGCAAAACGACCTACGGCGCACTGGATCTTACCCATCACACGGGTACCGCCGATTGGACCAAAACCGCCACTACGCACGAACAAGTGTGGAGCTGTTGCGGCTTGGTGATCTGCAAAAAGGGACCGCACAGATGGCGGGACGGGATTTGTCTGGACTGTGCCAATGCCTGCTCCCATACCGGCGGCGCGGCAACTTGCCATACAAAAGCGATCTGCGACATCTGCCGCAGCGCATACGGCGCGTTTGACAACACCCATCATGCAGGGGGAACGGATGTTCGGGACGCAAAAACGCAAAGTTGCGCCGAAAACGGATATACCGGCGATACTTACTGTAAAGGGTGCAAAGAAAGACTTGCCTCCGGCACGATAATACAAGCTGACGGGCACAAGGGCGGTACCGCAACCTGTACCGAAGCAGCGATTTGTGACGTTTGCCATGAGAAATACGGAGCACTGGACGCAAACCATCATTTCAGACTTGCTACGGTAGAAGAAATCCCCGCAACGGCGGCAAACACAGGTACATGTGCGCACTGGTATTGCACCGCTTGCGGAAAACGCTTTGCCGATGCAGATGGGAAGAACGAAATTTCCCTGGCGGACACGGTTCTGAAGAAACTTGCGCCTTCCATCCTCGAAGGGGCGAACGGCAAGTGGACCAAGGGAACAGGAAATGATCTGTCCTTCCGCTCCGACGCGGCGTTCTCTGACTTTGTGGAGGTGCTTGTAGACGGCAATGCGATTCCCGCCGACCGCTATACAAAATCTGAAGGAAGTATCTGCGTAGCATTGAAAGCAAGCTATCTTGCCACGCTTACCGAGGGGGAACATACGCTTACCATTCGCTCTGCGAGCGGTGATGCAACCACGACATTCACAGTGGATGCCGCAATCGTTTCTCCTCCGGAAAATTCCGCCCCTGTATGGGTTTGGATTCTCCTTGCCGTTCTCGTACTCTGCATCGGCACCACCGTTGTTGTGATCGTGATTCGCAAGAAAAAAGCGGCATAACAAAGCCAACCTTTTGAAAATCACGCTTGCTTTCTAAAATCAGGCAAAAAGTGCAGACGACTATGGTCGTCTGCGCTTTTTTTCAATTTCCTATTGCATTTTCGGTTTCTTTGTGTTATAATAAAAATACACTCGTAGCGCTACATGCGTATTTATAAAAAAGGAGTACGGTTATGCCCCGGAATTATCTGTTTACCAAAGAACAAGTGCTTGCCGCCGCCCTTGCGCTGACACGAAAGAAAGGATTCTCTGCCGTTTCGGCACGATCACTTGGGGAGCAACTCGGCACGACGTCCCGCCCGATATTCAGCCACTTTGAAAATATGGCGGATGTGCAGAGGGGAATCATCGGCGCGGCAAATGCGCTTTATCAATCCTTCCGTAAGGAAGAAATCGCAAGCGGAAAGTATGTGCCGTATAAAGCAAACGGAATGGCGTATATTCGGTTTGCAAAAGAAGAAAAGGAACTGTTCAAGCTGCTTTTTATGCGCGACCGTTCGCAGGAATCCATCAAGGAAAATCCGGAAGAAATGGACGCACTGATCGGATTGATCTGTAAACAGGTCCGGATTGACAAAGAAGAAGCAAGGTTATTCTATCTTGAAATGTGGGCATTTACGCACGGGATTGCGTCGATGATTGCAACAAACTACCTTGATTGGGACGAAGCATTTATCAGCCGGGCACTGACAGACGGCTATGAGGGACTCAAACGGCGGTATGAAAACGGAGGCGTATCCAATGATTGAAGCGAAAGGGATCAGAAAGACCTACGGTTCCGGCGAGAGCAGGACGGAAGTATTGAAAGGAATTGATCTGCATATTGCGGACGGCGATTTTACTGTGATCCTGGGGGCGTCAGGTTCAGGCAAATCGACGCTTTTGAACTGTCTGTCAGGGCTGGAACGGGTAGACGCCGGACACATCCGATATGACGCGGAGGACATCACCGCGCTGTCCGATAAAGCGTTGACAAAGTTCCGCAAGGACAAGATCGGCTTTCTCTTTCAGCAATACTATCTGCTCCCCGATATGACGGTGGAAAAGAATGTCCGCATGGGGGCAGATCTTGCGGGAAACACAGATTACAGGGAAATTATCAAGGCGGTAGGACTGGAATCAAAAGCCGCGAAATATCCGTCCGAGCTTTCGGGCGGCGAGCAGCAGCGGGTATCTGTTGCCCGCGCGCTTGCTAAAAAGCCGCAAGTTTTGTTTCTGGACGAACCGACCGGTGCGCTCGACGAAAAAACGGGGCGGCAGGTGCTGGATTACATCTGTAAGCTGCATACGGAATATGGATTCACGATCGTCATGGTGACGCACAACGCGAACATCGCGGAGATGGCAAATACGGTGATCCGGATGAACAGCGGTAAAATTTTCGAAATCTACACCAACGCCAAGCAGAAATCTGCTTATGAGATCGGGTGGTGACGCTGGGATGATTCGATTCAAGGATACCGCGAAGCTGTTCGGAATTGCAATCCTCGCGTGTTGTGCTGTTTTTGTTTGTACGCTGTTTTTAAGCTACAATATTGACCTCGCGGCAATCAAAGCGGAGATCACATCGGAAGCCAAAATGGCGATGTATCATGCACAAGTGTTAATGGGCAGAATGATTGCCGGCGTCTCCGGAGGGTGTTTGATTGCGACTTCTGTCGTGATGCTGTTATTCTATATAAAAAACTACATCAGCGTACACGGGAAGGAACTTGGCATTCTCAAAGCGCTTGGTTATTCCAATCTCAAAATTGCAAGATATTTTTGGATCTTCGGACTTTCCGTATTGGTCGGCTGCACCGTGGGGCATACAATCGGGTATCTTTATCTTCCGACGTTTTATTCCAAACAAGCCCCAAACCTGCAAACGCTGCGTCCCGCATTTCATCCGCTACTGACTTTTGCTTTGGTCGGTGCGCCGACGATCGCTTTTGCCATCCTATCGGTGCTGTTCGCTTACCGGAAACTGAAAAGCCCCGTGCTGGATCTGCTCCGTGAGAAGCAGCATAACAAAATCAAGATCGGCAGGGACGGGAGAGAGGGTACGCCTTTTTTGAAAGACCTGCGGCGTGTGACGCTAAAAAGCAGGAAATCGCTCGTATTTTTTGTGGCATTTTCGGCGTTCTGTTTTTCGGCAATGGTGCAGATGTCTTTTTCAATGAACGAGCTTGCAAGTGAAACCTTTGCATGGATGATCTTGTCGATCGGTCTGATTCTTTCCTTTGTGACGTTATTCCTCTCTCTTTCCAGTGTTGTCCGGGGCAACGCCAGGACCATTGCTATGATGCGGGTGTTCGGCTATGACGACAATATTTGCGGTCATTTTATATTGGGGGCGTATCGCCCGATTTCTTATCTTGGGTTTGCCGTCGGTACGGGATACCAATACGGATTGCTGCGGCTGATGATGTCCGTCGTGTTTGCGGATGTTTCAGACGTGCCGGAATACAGGTTCCATTTCAAAGCGCTGATTATCACGCTGCTACTATTTGTGATTACCTATGAACTGGTTCTGTATCTGTATTTTCGCAGGATCAAAAGGCTTTCTGTCAAGCGCATAATGCTGGAGGGAACCGCTTAATTTTGTAAATTCATAAGGGGAAGGCAATGGATATTGCATTTTATTTTATCGAAAAAGGAAACGGAACACCGTTTCTATTCTTACACGGGAATGGGGAAAACAGTTCCTATTTTCAAAATCAAATCGACTACTTTCAAAGTCAATACCGTGTGATTGCTTTGGATACAAGAGGACATGGCAAAACCCCAAGAGGCAATGCGCCATTTACCATCGCGCAATTTTCCCGCGATCTGTTCGATTTTATGCAAACGCATCAGATTCCAAAGGCAGTGATTTTGGGATTTTCAGACGGGGCAAACATTGCCATGAAATTTGCCATACAGCACCCCGATCTGGTCAAGGCTTTGATCCTAAACGGCGGCAATCTCAACCCCGAAGGAGTAAAACGAACCACACAAATTCCCATCGAGATCGGATATAAAATTGCAAAACACTTTGCCGCGAAATCACCGGAAGCAAAAAAGCATGCGGAAATGCTCGGCTTAATGGTAAACGAACCGCATATCGAGCCTTGCGAATTGTCAAACATCACTTCTCCGACGCTTGTCATTTGCGGAACAAGAGATATGATCCGCAAATCGCATACCCAAGAAATCGCGGCAAGCATACCGCATGCAAAATTGGTGATCTTAAAAGGGAATCATTTTCTCGCCAATCGGCGTCCGGTGGAGTTTAACCGCGCGGTGGAGCGGTTTTTGCAAGAGATTGCGGAGGAAAAATAAAGAGTACGAAGCACGGCTTCGCGTTTCCAAAAACAGCGGATACCCATGGAAAATCACAAATTCACCCGCCGGTCGCGGCGTATGTTTTTGTGTGGAGGGAACTTATGTATCAATCATTTACCATAAAGAATCTGGATTATTATATATCAAAGAATTCCTTTGCAATCAGACAAACGCCCCTGCGGGCAGTGAAGAATTATGAAATAGAATTCTATGTGACATCGGGAAATATCAGCGTCATAAACGATCAGAAATACCGGCAAAAAGCAGGTAATTTTCTGATCGCGCGGCCGGGAGATACCCGATACAGTATCGATTCTTTTGAATGCTACTGTATCCACTTTGATTGTAATGATCCCACAATAGCAAATACGATCGACAGCCTGCCAAAGATCCTGCACTGCTCGGATCCCGAAAAATTTGTGCAATTATTTAAAACGATGATTGAGGTACGCAGTATTCACACGACTGCTTCCGATCTCATCCTACACGGCTCTCTCATGGAATTGATCGGGCATCTCTCCTTAGAAAACGAAACTGCGTATACCGGAAAATATCTCCGGTACCTGCCCGATGTTTCCGCATCCTGTATCTTCATGCAAAAAAATCTGGATCAGCATCTGACGCTGCGGGATATCGCCCATCAGGTGAATCTTAGCCCCAGTTTCTTTCATATTGTATTTAAATCCATAAAAAAATCCACTCCGACAGAATATTTGCTGCATCAGCGAATGATTCTTGCCAAAAAAATGCTCCGTCTCAGCAATACCCCTCTTTCCGAGATTGCAATTCTCTGCGGGTTTGGCAGTCAGGCCTATTTTTGCCGCACATTCAAAAAGCAGTTCGGAATGACACCGAAAACATACCGCAGTGAAAAACAGATCATCCTATAAGCCTTTTGAATATCATACGGCAAAAAGCAAATAGGATTTTGATATACAATTTTGGGATCCTCCCTTATAATAAGAATCATCTCAGAATCGAAAGGCGGATTCCAAAATGCAAGAATACAAGATAGAAAACCACGAAAGTTCCTATTTACCGGAAGGGTTTACATGGAAACTATGCTTCAGCGACGAATTTGACGCACCGGTGCTCGATCAAACAAAGTGGAGCTTCCGAAAGCATCTTTTCCACAAGCGAAATGCCTGTTGGATAGAGGAAGAAGGAATCGACTTCCAGGATGGAAATATCCTTTTCAAACTGGTCAAGAAAAACGATACCTATTATTGTTGCCAATTACAGACCGGCGAAAACTGGTATGATCGTCCGGCAGAGGGCGATGCTACCTGGAACGTCGCAAAATTCAGCAAACCAAAATTTTTGCACAGATACGGATATTATGAAATCCGTTGCAAATTGCAAAGGGGGGATAATTGGTGGTCCTCTTTTTGGCTGCAATCCCCCTGCATCGGCACGCAACCGGATGAAAAGAAAGCCGGCGTGGAGGTGGATATTATGGAAAGCTTCTTCGGAAATACCTATATCCCGCATTTTATTCACTGGGGC
>DLLB01000050.1 GCA_002477905.1 Clostridiales bacterium UBA7573
CCGACATCCGCGCCGCCTATGAAGGCGACCCTGCGGCAAAATCCGAGGAAGAGATTCTGCTTGCCTACCCGGCATTTGAAGCCATCAGCATTTACCGGCTGGCACACATCCTTTACACACTGGAAGTACCGCTGATTCCGCGGATGATGACCGAATATGCCCATAAAAATACCGGCGTGGATATCCACCCCGGCGCTACCAACGGCCATTCCTTTTTCATCGATCACGCCACCGGCGTGGTGGTGGGCGAAACCTGCCGCATCGGCGACCACGTAAAACTCTACCAGGGCGTTACCCTGGGGGCAAAGAGTTTTGAGCTAGACGACCAGGGCAACCCGGTCAAAGGCGTCAAACGGCACCCCGACATCGGCAACCATGTGGTGATTTACGCGGGCGCGACGATCCTCGGCGGCAACACCGTCATCGGCGATCACTGCGTCATCGGCGGCAATGTCTGGCTGATGCATTCCGTCCCTGCCGGAGAACGCGTGTATTATACCAACGAAAGCAAGCAAAGCTGACGCCCTTACCGTTCAAATAACTATAAATAAAAAGGAACAGCGGCGCGGGCAGTTCCCGCGCCGGAAAGGAATCGTTATGACCATTTCCCAAATGCAGGAGGAGATCCTGCGCTTAAAAAAGGAGCGGGATTTCTGCATTCTCGCACACGCCTATCAGAGCCACGCCGTCTGGGAAGTCGCGGATTATATCGGAGACTCTTTCGGACTGAGCGAACAGGCGGCGAAAGCCTCCCACCAGAATGTCCTGATGTGCGGCGTGCGTTTTATGGCAGAAACCGCAAAGATCCTTTCTCCGGACAAGCATGTATTCCTCTCCCATCCGGACGCGGGCTGCCCGATGGCGGAACAAATGACCTTGGCGCGGCTGTGCCAGGAAAAAGAGCGCCATCCCGACTACACCGTCGTCGCGTATATCAATACCACAGCAGCGCTCAAAACGCTGGCGGACGTATGTGTGACCTCCTCCTCCGCGGAGAAAATCGTGCGCCGGATCCCAAACGACAAAATCCTGTTTATTCCCGATCCGAACCTCGGTCACTATGTGGCAAGTAAGGTGCCGGAAAAACAGTTTTTATTTGTGGACGGCGGCTGTCCCATCCACCAGTTTGCAACCGTCGCGCACATAGAGCGCGCGCGGAAAATGCATCCGGAAGCGGAAATCCTGGTGCATCCGGAATGTGCGCCGGAGGTCGTTGCTTTGGCGGATTTTGTCGGCAGCACGACCGGAATTATGGCATATGCGAAAAAAAGCGAAAAGAAAGCGTTCGTCATCGGGACGGAAAATTCCATTGTAGAGCATTTACAGATGGAATGTCCGGACAAACAATTTTATGCGCTGTCAAAGGAATGCGTCTGCAAAAATATGAAACTCACCACGCTTTCCGATGTCTATCACTGCCTGAAGGGCGAGGGCGGCGAAGAAATTTTCTTAGAGGAAGCTACCATGGACGCCGCCGGCAGATGCATTGACGAAATGCTCCGGCTGGGCGAATAAGCCGTCGGGATTTGCAAGCGCCATCCAAAAAATGAAGAAAGGCGGACGCAGTTTGCGTTCCAAAGCAGATGATACAACCTTTTTCTAAAAACACAGAAACGAGAGCACCGGCACAGGACGGCGCGGATTTGTCCGGACAGTCGGGAAACGCAGATTCCGCCATCCGCCCCGGTCGCTACCGCCATTTCAAGGGCGGGGAATACCGGGTGCTTTGCATGGCAAAGCACAGCGAAACGGCAGAGCCGATGGTGGTCTATCAGGCACTGTACGGAGCCAGGGAAATCTGGGTGCGTCCGGCATCCATGTGGCGGGAGATCGTGAAAACGCCAAGCGGCGAGGTTTTACGGTTTACACCGGTGGAGCTTGCGGAAGAATCATGAGACATACGATGATTGCCATGAGCGGCGGCGTGGATTCCAGCGTCGCCGCCTTACTTAGAAAAGAAGCGCAAGATGTCTGCGTAGGCGCGACCATGCGCCTGCGCAGTACGCCGCGCCTTTCCCTTTGCACGGAAAATTCCTGCGGGGGGGAACAGGATATTGCGGATGCAAAAGCCGTTTGTGAACGGTTGAGCATTCCCCACACCGTATATGACTTTTCCGACCGCTTTGAAGCGGCGGTCGTCGCACCGTTTGTCCAGACTTATTTACGCGGGCAAACGCCGAATCCCTGTGTGAACTGTAACCGCAGTCTGAAATTCTCCGCGCTGTTTGAAGAAATGCAAAAAGCCGGTTGCGACACCCTTGCCACCGGACATTACGCGCGGGTGGAATATGACGCCGCGCGCGGACGGTATTTACTGAAACGCGCCATAGACGAATCCAAGGATCAGAGTTATGTTTTATACATGCTCACGCAGGAACAGCTTTCTCATCTGCTCCTGCCGCTGGGCACCTATACAAAGCCGCAGATCCGTGCGCTTGCGGAAAACGCCGGATTTGCGACCGCAAACAAACAGGATAGCCAGGACATCTGTTTCATTCCGGACGGCGACTACGCCGCTTTCATCCGGCGTTATACCGGTCACGACTGCCCTGCCGGCGCGTTTGTCGGAGAAACCGGAGAGCGGCTCGGCACCCATAAAGGCATCATCCACTACACCATCGGACAGCACAAAGGACTGGGGCTTGTCACGCCGGAACCGTTGTATGTGCTGCGGCTTTGTCCGGAAGAAAACACCGTGGTGTTAGGCAAAAGCGAATCGTTGTTTACGCGTACCGTGCTTGCCCAAGACGTCAATCTGATCGCATGTACGTCCTTAAAGGAAAAACGGCGCGTCCAAGCCAAAATCCGTTATCGGCAGGCGGCGCAGGACGCGGACGCATGGCAGGACGATGCAGGCATATTACATGTGTGTTTTGAGGAACCGCAACGCGCCGCAACGCCCGGTCAAGCCGTGGTGCTCTATGAAGAAGATACCGTACTCGGCGGCGGTACAATCTGCGCGTCCGAAAAGGAGTCAGAATGAGCAGAACTTTCGAAATGCCGGTCGCCATTGCGCGAAGCATCTTAAAAAAATACCGCAAACAGATCTTCACGCCGTTCATTACCGCGGTCAAGCGGTATGCTTTGTTAGCACCCGGAGATAAAGTCGCCGTCTGTATTTCCGGCGGCAAGGATTCCATGCTGATGGCGGTGCTGATGAAAGAATTACAGAAGATCAGCGATTTTCCGTTTGATCTGGTCTATCTTGTGATGGATCCGGGGTATCGTCCGGAAAATCGGGCGCAGATCGCGGAAAACGGCAAAAAGCTGGGACTGCCGCTCACATTCTTTGAAACGGATATTTTCTCCGTCGCAGATCAGACGGAAAAAAATCCGTGCTATCTATGTGCGCGGATGCGGCGGGGGTTTCTGTATGCCAAGGCAAAAGAACTGGGATGCAACAAAATTGCATTGGGGCATCATCGCAACGACGTGATCGAGACTACGGTCATGGCGATGTTTTACGGAGCACAGTTACAGGCAATGCCGCCGCGCCTGCGCAGTACCAATTTTCCGGGGATGGAATTGATCCGCCCGCTCTATTGCATTCGGGAGGACGATATTCTCGCGTGGAAACGGTACAATCAACTGGAATTTCTGCAATGCGCCTGCCGTCTGACCGAGCAAGCCGCGCAGGATACCGGCGTCTCCAAACGCAAAGAGGTCAAGGAGCTGATCCGCACCCTCTCGCGGGACAACCCAAATCTGGAAAACAACATTTTCAACAGCATCCACAACGTATGTCTGGATACCTTTGTTTCCTACAAGCAAAACGGAGTATTTCATCCGTTCACCGAACGTTTTGCAAAGGAAATCGGACAAACGCCAAGCGAATCGCAGACAGAAACGATTGGAAAAGCCGAATAAAAGAAAGCACGATTTCCGGTGGGTTCCAAAGAGCTTTTTCTTTGGAACCCGCCTTTTCTATTGACATAATAACATATTTGTGTTATAGTAAATTTGTGTTATAGTGAAAATGAATCTCCCTGACAATCATGAAAAATCAACAAGAGGAATGATTATGGAAACAACAACCACAAAAAAGAACCGATCCATAAAATACGGCGCGGCAATCAAATCATGCACGATTATTTCGCTGATCTTGACGGCGTTGGAAATTTGGACAGCATTCAGTTCTTTCAGAATGAATAATGCAGGTTATGAGTACATGCCGTTTCTGTTCATATCCCTGATCACAATGTCCCTGTCCCTGATAGCGATGTTCCTGTTTGTTTTATACATCTTTCTATTCTACAAAAGGCAAAAAGCAACCGTCCTCTTGCTCATTCTCTTTGGAGCTTTGGCACTCAAAGACATGGGGACAGCGATTATGCGCTTCCTTAACGGGGATTTTACGGGATTCGCTGTTTCTTTGGCACTTTTTGCCTGTCTGTTGCCTGCATGGTTCTCCATTTTAAAAGGAACGCGCCAAAAGCTATGCATTTCCATTGCAATGATTGTGTATTTCCTTTTATCCTTCTCTTATGATCTGCTGAACATCGTATTTTTTATTTTACGCTTAAATTCCGGTTTTACGACATCCTGTTTGGAAACCTGTCTGTTTTGCATTGCGTTGTTCTTATTTGCGCTGAAAAATCCCATTCCACCTGTCGTTTTTTCTTCCAAAGATTCCGCACAGTCGCTGAAACTCTTACAATACCAGCTGGATTGCGGCATCCTTACCGAAGAAGAATATCAAACGCAGAGCGCAAAAATTTTAGACAACCTCCCCTAACCATTACAAAAACGCAAGGGACGCCTTCCAAAAGGCGTCCCTTATCGTTTTCAAACGGGTTCGCAAGGTCATCCGAAATACAAACGCACCCGCTCTGCCGCCTCTGCCACACTTTTTGCGGAAGCAAACGCGCTCAGTCGGAAATACCCTTCTCCCGCACGTCCGAACCCCGCGCCGGGCGTTCCGACGATCTGCAATTTTTCCAGCAGAAGATCGAAAAAGTCCCAGGAAGGCATGTCATGCGGGCAACGGAACCACAGATACGGTGCGCAGACGCCGCCGGTATACGAAAGCCCGTACTGTTTCAGGACAGCGGCGATGGCTTGCGCATTCTGCCGATAATACGCAAGATCTGCGCGGCACTGCGCCATGCCGTCTTTAGAAAGTGCCGCTTCCGCGGCACGCTGAACCACATACGGTACCCCGTTGTATCTGGTTGCCTGCCGACGTTTCCAAAGACGGGATAGGGGCATCCCCTGCACGGTCAGTTCCGCAGGGATCACGGTATATCCGCAGCGCAAACCGGTAAATCCGGCGGATTTGGAGAAAGAATTCACCTCCAACGCGCAAGTCCGTGCATGCGGGATCTCAAAGATACTGTGCGGGAAATCCCCCGTCAGAAACGCGGCGTATGCCGCGTCAAAGATAAGCAGGGAGCCGGTACGACCGGCATAGTCCACCCAAATTTGCAGACGCTTCCGGTCATAGACCGCGCCGGTCGGATTGTTCGGGGAGCAAAGGTAAATCAGGGCGGGCGTCGGCAAAGAATCATCCGGCAGGGGAAGAAAGGCATTTTCTGCGGTTGCAGGCAGGCTGTACACGGTTCTGCCGCACAGGCGGTTTACGTCCGCGTACACCGGATACACCGGATCCTGCACCTGCACCGGTACACGGGCAAACAGCTCCGTCAGATTGCCGAGGTCGCTTTTCGCGCCATCGCTGACGAACACTTCCTCTGCCGAGACAGTCACACCATAAGCGGCATAGGAAGCGGCAATGGCGTTTCGCAGAAAATCATAGCCGCACTCCGGTGCATATCCGCGAAAGGTGTCTGCATCTGCCTGTTCCTCCGTCGCTTGATGCAGAGCGGCAATCACCGCCGGTGCAAGCGGGCGGGTGACATCCCCGATGCCCAGCCGCAGGATCTGCGCCGCGGGATGCGCCAGCCGATAGCGCTCCACCCGCGCGGCAACTTCGGAAAACAGATATTGCTCCGGCAAATCTAAAAAACAGGAATTGACCGGAAGATTCATACCACTTCCTCCTTTCCTTCCGCCGGGACTTCGCAGACGCCTTCATAAACCGTAACCGCTTCCCCGCACAACGTCAATCCGAAATCCCGCCGCACCGTGACCGTCACATCTCCCCCCGGCATTTCTACCGTCACCGGTGTTTCAAAGGGACAATAGCCATAAGCAACCGAAGCCGCCGTCACGGCGCAAGCGCCTGTGCCGCAGGCATAAGTTTCTCCGCTTCCCCGCTCCCACACCCGCATGGTGAGGCGCGTCGGGGAAATCACCCGCACAAATTCCGCATTCACGCGGTCCGGGAAAGCCGGATGTGTTTCAATCTCTCGTCCAAGCACCGCAAGATCCATCTCCGCCGGCGCATCGGCGTAGACCACCGCATGGGGATTTCCGACCGACACCGGCGTGACGCGTATCGGCTGTGTTCCGCAGGATAACCACACCCCCGGCTGGGCGGCATCCGAAAAATCCGGTGCGGAAAGCGTTGTAGGAAGCGCCTTTGGCGTAAACACCGCTTTTCCCATCTCCACCGCAACACTGCGCACCGTTTCCCCCGCAAACTGCAAGGTCAGTCGTTTGATTCCGCTGTTTGTCTCCACCGTCAGCGCCGCGGTATGTACGAAATGGTGCTCGTACAGATACTTCCCCACGCACCGGATGGCGTTTCCGCACATTTCTCCCTCACTGCCGTCCCGATTGAACATCCGCATCCGCGCATCGGCACAGTCGCTGGGGCAGATCACAACCAGTCCGTCTGCGCCGACCGCAGTGTGCCGCGGGGAAAGCAGGCGTGCAAGATAAGCCGGATCTTTCGGCTGCGTATGCATCCCATCCAAAAACAGATAGTCGTTTCCCGCGCCGTGCATTTTGGTAAAAGCGATCTTCATTGCGTTCCTCCGCTTACGTTTTGTGTGGGGGAGATCGTCAGCAAATCCGGCATTCCGTACAGCGCCGGCGGTTTTTTCTGCAAAAAACGTGCGGCGGCAAGCGCTCCTTCCGCAAACAGGGCACGGGAATGCGCGGTATGCGTAAAGGTCAACGTCTGCGTCGGCGTAGAAAAATAGACCGTATGCTCGCCGATGACACTGCCGCGCCGGACGGCATGGATACCGATATCGCCCGCTTCCCGTTTTCCCTGCCCCGTTCGTCCCATCACAATCTGTCCCGCCGCGCGTGCGGCGCGAATGGTCTTTGCCAAGGTCAACGCCGAGCCGGACGGCGCGTCCGCTTTCTGCGCGTGATGCGTTTCCACGATCTCTGCGTCCGCGAAAGGAAACAGCGCCGCACACTGTCCGGCCAATTCGCACAGAAATGCCATGCCCAGCGACAGATTCGCACTGTAAAATACCGGAATCACCGCAGATGCGGCGCGGATGTATGCCTGTTCTTCCTCCGTATGTCCTGTGGTTGCAATCACAACCGGGATTCGGCGTGCGCAAGCATAAGACAATACCGCCGAGGTCGCGGTGGGATGAGAAAAATCCACGATCACATCCGCTTCTGCCGTCACCGCAGAAAGGCACGGCAAGATCCCGTCGGCATCTGCCCGCACATCCACCTGCCCGACCAGCACATCCGTGCTTTCTTCCCGCATAAGATAGGCGCAAAGCTCCCGCCCCATACGTCCGGCGGCTCCATATACCATTATCCGCATACCGGTTTTCCCCCGCAGATCGGCTCCTTGCACGCATCTCCCTCCGGCTTTTGCACCGTGCATTCCGCCGTAAGCAAACCCGCAGCGGCAAGCGCGGCTTTGATGGGGATGGGATTTACTGCGTAATCAAGCGCGTCTACAAACGGACGTAATTCCTCCTGCACCCGCGCCGCACCGCAAAGATCAGAGGAAAAGTACCGGCGGGCGATCTCTGCCGTTTTCCGCGGAAGCAGATTGGACACCACCGAAACGGCACCCGCTCCGCCCAACGTCAACACCGGCAGGATCTGCCGGTCATTTCCCGCGTACAAGGCAAGCGCTCCCCTGCAATGCGCCATCATCTGTCCGCACCAAAATAATTCGCCGCTCGCCTCCTTGATCCCCACAATATTGGGATGCGCGGCAAGCGTCGCGCAGGTTTCTGCCGTAAATGTCACGCCGGTCCGCGCAGGCACATGATACAGAAGCACGGGAAGCGGACATGCGTCCGCTAAGCGCCGATATGCCGCGATCTGTCCCGCCTGTGTCTTGTCACTGTCACAGGGGGACGCCGCAAGGAAGGCGTTTGCACCGGATTTTGCGGCATAGCGGGCGATGCGTAACATCCCCGCAAGATCCCGTCCACCAGCGCCTGCAATCACCGGTACGCGTCCTTGCACGCGAGTGCAGACACATGCAATCACTGCACAGAGTTGTGCGTCGGAAAGGCGCGTTGGCTCTCCGGTACTCCCGCCGACCACAAGTGCGTCAATTCCTTGCGTAAGCTGCCGGACAGTCAGCTCCCGCAAGGTCGGAAAATCCACTTCTCCGTTGGAAAACGGGGTAATCAATGCTGTTGCGATTCCGCGAAAAATCAGCTTTTTCATTTTGCGTCTCCTAAGAATCCAGATATTACCTATTGTATCATGATTTCCTGAAATTGTCAATCGTGTTTTTTGTTTTTCTCCGGATTCCCTTGCAAGTTTTTTCGGGAAAAGACTTGATTTTTCTCAAAGTATCCGATATAATATACCTTGGTAAAAAATTTTATCCGGAAAGGAATGGATTTTAAAATGTTAGTCTCTGCAAAAGAAATGCTTGCCAAAGCAAAAGCCGGCAAATATGCCGTTGGTCAGTTCAACATCAACAATCTGGAATGGACCAAAGCCATTCTGCTCACCGCACAGGAGCTGAATTCTCCTGTCATTCTCGGCGTCTCCGAAGGCGCGGGCAAATATATGTGCGGTTACACCACCGTTGTCGGCATGGTCAGCGCCATGCTGAACGAGCTGGGAATCACCGTACCGGTGGCACTGCACCTCGACCACGGCACCTATGAGGGCGCAAAGAAGTGCATTGCCGCAGGCTTCTCCTCCATCATGTTCGACGGCTCTCATTATCCGATTGCCGAAAACATTGAAAAGACCAAAGAACTGGTTGCCATCTGCAACGAAAAAGGACTTTCGCTGGAAGCGGAAGTCGGTGCGATCGGCGGCGAGGAAGACGGCGTCGTCGGAATGGGCGAATGCGCCGATCCGAACGAGTGCAAAATGATTGCGGATCTCGGCGTGACCATGCTCGCCGCAGGAATCGGCAACATCCACGGCGTCTATCCGGCAAACTGGAAAGGTCTTTCCTTTGAAACGCTTGCCGCTGTTTCCGAAAAAGTCGGCGATAAGATGCCGTTGGTTCTGCACGGCGGCACCGGTATCCCTGCCGATCAGATCAAGAAAGCCATTTCCA
>DLLB01000028.1:0-6059 GCA_002477905.1 Clostridiales bacterium UBA7573
CCCCCTCAGAACAAGCGCTTTTACGTCATTGTACCTTATGCCCCCGTCAATGCGGCGTCAATCGGCTTGCGGGGCAAAAGGGCTTTTGCCGTGCAACGGGAACGCAAGTCCGCATAGCGCGGGCAGGCACGCATCTTTGGGAGGAGCCGTGTATCTCAGGCGAAACCGGTAGCGGCACCGTCTTTTTCGGCGGATGCACGCTCGGCTGTGTATATTGTCAGAATCGGGAGATCAGTCGGGATTGTGTGGGAAAGCCTTATTCCATTCCGGAGCTTGCGCAAATCTTTCTCTCTCTGCAAGCCAAGGGGCTTGCCAATCTCAATCTGGTGACGCCAACGCATATGGCACTGCATATCGCGGCTGCTTTGCGGATCGCACGGGCAAACGGACTGCAAATCCCCGTCATCTATAACACCAGCGGCTATGAAAGCGTCGCTACCCTGCGACAGCTCTCCGGACTGATAGACGCTTATCTGCCGGATTTTAAATATTGGAATGGAGAGACAAGTGCACGGCACTGTCATGCGCCGGATTATCCGGAGGTTGCCCGTGCGGCAATCGCAGAAATGGTGCGTCAGACCGGCGACATTGCCTTTGATCAGAACGGAATGCTGTTACGCGGCGTCATCGTCCGGCATCTGCTTCTTCCGCATGGCGTATCGGAAGCCAAGCATATCCTGCGGTATCTGTATGAAACCTATAAAGATCGCATTTATCTCAGCATCATGAATCAGTACACCCCGCCGCCGGAGCTTTGCGATCCCGTATTGGGGCACTGCGTATCCCCATCCGTCTATGACGCACTCATCGACTGGGCGGCGGCACTCGGTATCACAAACGCTTTTATCCAGGAAGGAGGCACCGTCAGCGAAAGTTTCATTCCAAAGTGGGAGCTGGAATAATCGCGTAGCGTTCGCTCCCGCTCTCGGCACACGCCATTTGATTTTGTGCGCGAAATACAATCGTTTTCCAAGTGTCACCCACAAATATAAATCTATAAATCCGATTAGAAGAATCAATAAATTGCTTAAATTGCAGAAAGGAAGTTTTTTTATGTCTGTTTCTCTTTACATTGCCGGTTGCCGCAAAGACGGTGGCATTTATCACTGTCTGCTTTCCGAGGACGGAAAGCTCCGGATCGCCTCCGTCACCCCCATGGATCGTCCGATGTTTCTCGCGGCGCAGAACGACACCCTGTACGCGTTGCTCCGAAATCCCTATCCGGATTCTCCCAACAGCGCGCTCTGCTCATTTCCGATCCTTGCAGACGGATCGCTCGGCGAAATGTCGCCTTTGCAATCGGCAGACGGGGAATGCGCCTGCCATCTGACCTTGTGGAATGGGACACCCGCCTGCGCCAACTATCTTTCCGGCAGTGCCAAACTGTTTCCGGATGTCACAATCTCCCACACGGGGAGCGGTCCGAATCTGCCAAGGCAGGACGCGCCGCACACGCACTGCGTGCTTCCGACGCCTGACGGCGCTTATCTTGCCGTCACAGACCTTGGTCTTGACACAGTGGGGCTGTATCGGCGGGACGGTTCGCTTCACATGGAAGCACATGTGCCGGCAGGACACGGGGCGCGGCATCTGGTATTTTCACCGGACGGATCTCTGCTTTACTGTGTCAATGAGCTTGCTTCCACGATCACAGTCATGACCTATCAGGATGGTTCGCTTGCCGTGCGCGGCACTTATCCCGTTCTGCCTGCCGGATACCACGGACGGAAGAACACTGCCGCGGCAATCCGCTATCACGACGGTTATCTTTACGTTTCCAACCGCGGACACAACTCCATCTCGGTTTTGCGCGCGGTAGGCGATCGGCTGACCTTGGAACAGATTGCAGACTGCGGTGGTGATTTCCCCCGCGACTTTGATCTGTTCGGCAATTATTTTGTTGTCACCAATCAATTCGGAAACTCGGTATCGGTTTTGGAGAAAAACGGGCACCGGATCGGCAGGGTGACGGATGTGCTGTATCTGCCGGAACCGCTTTGCGTCATTGCGTCCCCCAAAGTCTGAAGTCGCTTTCCGCTTAACCAAAATCCATCCAAAACGCAAACAGGCGAACACAAAATGCGTTCGCCTGTTTGCGTTTTCAGCGTTCCCTTAAAATTTCATACCCAGTGCTGCGGCACCGATGATACCGGCATCGTTGCCGAGAGAAGCGATCTTCACTTCCGTGCGCTCCTCCATATCGCGGGTGTACTGCTCTTTGTCGATGATTTTTTTCAAAGGCTTAAGCAGATAATCCTTTTCGTTGCAGATACCGCCGCCGATACAAAGAATCTGCGGTTGGAAAATGTTAATCATATTGGTCAGACCGGTTGCAAGATGCTCGATGTACCAATTCACGACTTCACATCCGGCAGGATCGTTTTTCCGCATCGCGTCAAACGCGGTTCTGCCGCTGACGCCGCTCAGCTTACCGCCGGCAAGCTCCCACATCACGCTGTCTTTGTGCTTGCGCATAACTTCCTTCGTGCGTTTGATCAACGCAGTGGCAGAGCTGTATGCTTCCCAGCATCCGCGTCTGCCACAGGAGCAGGGGCGTCCGTTATGCCGGATGACCACATGTCCCAGTTCCGCGCCGGCATAGTTGTAGCCGCTGTAAATCTTATGGTCAATGATAATACCGCCGCCAACGCCGGTGCCGAGTGTAATAAACACCGCATCCGCAATGCCTTTGGCAGAACCTGCAACCGCCTCGCCCAAAGCGGCGGCGTTTGCGTCGTTTGCAACATAGACTTTTTTGAACGGGATGTAGCTTTTCAGCACTTTCGCAATTTCAAAATTGCGGAAATGCAGATTGTTCGCATATACCACCACACCATGTTTGGAATCTGCGATACCGGGCGTTGCAATACCCGCGTATTCCACATCCTCCACTTTCAGACCTGCTGTATCCAGAACGCGCTGGCAAACCATCGCCATATCACGAATCACTTCTTCGCCCGGACGCTCTGCGCGCGTCGGCGTTTTATCTCTTGCGACAATTTCCAATTTCTCATTTACCAGTGCGACGGCAATATTGGTGCCGCCAAGGTCGATGCCCATATAATACATAGCTGTTCTCCTTCTTTTGGCAAGTCCGGGGAATGCCGGTCTTTGCACATTTTTTATCAGTATAGCACAGGTTTTCCGATTTGTAAATGGCTTTTTCGGATATTTCCTTTATATTATCGGTCGCCTTTTATGCGTTTTCTTCTGTTTCTGCTGATTCTGCCTGTTCCGCATTTTCTGCCGCGATCGGTTTTGCACTTCCCGCATGGATGATTTTTCGCGGACAAACCTGCGCGCATTTGCCGCAGGCAATGCAACGTTCGGGATCAATCGACGCAAGCGCACCTTCCACTTTCGCGGCTCCGGTCGGACAATTCTTTTCACACAGATGGCAACCGATACAACCAACTGTACAATAAGTACGCGTTTGTGCGCCGCGATCTACCGAACGGCATCCGACATAATATGCCGTATCGCACGGAATCAGCCGAATGATCTGTTTCGGGCAGGCGGCAACGCAGGTTCCGCATCCGGTACACTTTTTCGCATTGACTTGTGCCACACCGTCCACCACCGTAATCGCGTCAAACGGGCAATGCGCCGCGCAGGTACCAAAACCGATACACCCATTCGGGCATTCTTTCGTACCACCGCCGAGCTTTGCCGCGCAAACACAGTCCCTGACTCCGTTATACCGATATTTTTCCTTTGCGCAGGCTGTGGTGCCGCTACACATCACCTGTGCACGCATCCGGCGGTGCGTTCCTTGGGAAACGCCCATTAAGGCGCAGATGGCTTGTGCCGCCTGCTCAGAGCAGGCGCCGCAACCACTGACATCGGCTTTCCCCTCTGCGATCGCCTGCGCCATGGCGTCACAGCCGGAATGTCCGCATCCACCGCAATTCGCCCCCGGCAGAAGTTCCCGGATCTGTTCAATTTTCGGATCTGTTTTAACGGCAAGCAACTTGGACGCGATCGCAAGCGCCGCCCCTAAGACGCCGCCAAACACCGCAAACCAAAATGCCGCCCATAAAATTCCACTCATGTAACCGCCTCCTTAGCCGAGGTGTACGCCGGAAAAACCGGCGAACGCCATCGCGATCAGTCCCGCAGTCACAAGCGCAATCGGCGTTCCGCGAAATGCCTTTGGCGGTTCTGCCTGGTCCACCCGCGCACGCACGCCGGCAAACACCACAATCGCCATCGTAAAGCCAACGGCGGCGGAAAAGCCGAACGCGACAGACTGTACAAAATTATATCCGTTCTGTACATTCAACAGCGCCGCGCCAAGCACCGCGCAGTTGGTGGTAATCAACGGCAGATAAATGCCGAGCGCAGAATACAAAGCAGGCAGGAATTTCCGCAGTGCCATCTCGATCAACTGCACCAACGCCGCAATGACCAGAATGAACGCAATCGTTTTCAGATAGGTTAAATCAAACAGCACCAAAATCTGATACACGCCGTAGGTCACCGCACCGGAAACAGTCATGACAAACGTCACAGCACAACCCATCCCAAGCGCCGTCTGCGGTTTTTCGGATACGCCGAGGAACGGACAGCATCCCATAAAGCGATAAAAGATGAAGTTCTCCACAAACACCGCGGTGAACATCAGAAGAAAAATGTCTTTCATGCCTGCGGTTCCTCCTGTTCCTTTTTCTCCGCGCGCTTTTGCGCCGCATTCTGCGCTTTGGAAACCAAAGTCCGGAATGCCGCCATTAGGCATCCGACCGTGATAAACGCGCCGCAGGGCATCAAGAACATCAGCATCGGCTGATAATGACTGCCCAAAACCGGATACCCATAAAGCGTTCCCGCGCCAAACAGTTCCCGTACCGCCGCGACAAGGCACAGCGCGCCGGTAAAGCCGAGTCCCATGGAAAGTCCGTCCAAAGCAGACGGCAGGACAGGGTTTTTGGAGGCAAACGCCTCCGCGCGGGCAAGAATAATGCAGTTGACCACGATGAGCGGGATAAATACGCCCAGTGAGGCAGAAAGTGCCGGTAAATATGCCGCAAGCAACATTTCCACCGCTGTCACAAAGCCGGAAATGATGACAATGTACGCCGCAATGCGTACTTGTTTTGGGATCATCTTTCGCAAAAGAGAGATGAACACATTGGAACAAATCAATACTGCCGTAACCGACAAGCCCATCCCGACCGCATTTTTGACATTGGTCGTAGTCGCAAGCGTCGGACAGGTGCCGAGAAGCTGAATAAACAACGGATTCTGCGTAAACAGTCCGTTTTTCAACGGCTCCAGAACCGCTTCTCGAAATTTACGCATGAATCTTCCCTCCTTGTACCAATTCTAACGCGATCCGCACGCCGTTCTGTACGCCGCGGGAGGAGATGGACGCACCGGAAATTCCGTCAACGGAAGCCGCGTCCCGTTTTCCGTTGAATTTGGTAAGATGAGACGCTTCCAGTGCTTTGGAACCGATGCCGGCAGTTTCGGAAGCGGAAACGATGGTTACGCCATGCACCGTACCGTCCGCGTTTACCCCCACCATCATGGAGATGTCCCCGCCGTAACCCGGTGAGGCTACATACACGCAGTATCCGACCGTTTCCGTATCTTGTAAAATCCGATAGCAAGCAGAAACTTCCGCGGGAAAATCTCCTTCACAGGCAACGCTGTCAAGTCCCGGAAATAATTCTCCGATCGCCTGTCTGACCGCTTCCGCCTCATGCTCTGCAATTTTATCCTTCGTCAACAAATGAACAGAAGCGATCAATACCGCGACAAGCGTGGAAATGCAAAGCAAGACCGCCGCTACGCGAAGCACAAATTTCAGTTCAATTTTTTGCATGGCTACGCTTCCCTCCGAACGGTTTTGGCATGGTGATCTTATCAATATAATACACCAGCAGATTCATAATCAGCACCGCGAATGAAACGCCCTCGGCATAGGAGCCGAAGAACCGCAAAAACACCGTCAGTACCCCACATCCAAAGCCGTAAAGCAGTTTCCCCTTGGCAGTCAGCGGCGAAGTAACATAATCCGTCGCCATGAACAGCGCCGCCAGCATCAATCCGCCGGAGCG
>DLLB01000028.1:6129-17771 GCA_002477905.1 Clostridiales bacterium UBA7573
TAAATGCAGAAATCCATTCTGGAAAGTTCTCCGGCAGGAGCAAAGATCAGTGCCAACGCAGCAACCGTACCGAGATATGCCACCGGAATATGCCAGGTGATCACCCGACGCATCAATAAATACACGCCGCCGATCAACAGAAATACTGCGGAGACTTCTCCGATCATACCGCCTTTAAAGCCGAGGACCGCTTCTTTGACGCCCACGCCGCTGATCGTCGGTACCATCCCCTCCATCACCTGTGCAAGCGGGGTTGCGCAGGTCACGCCGTCCACGGAAGGCGCAATGGCGAAAGCCGGAAGTCCGTTATGCAAGAAGCCGGAAAGTCCGCTGCTGTATTTGGCAAGGGACACCGTATAGCGGGACATGTAAGCAGGAAAAGAGAAAAACAGGAACACACGCGCCGCAAGCGCAGGGTTGACAATATTTTTTCCGATTCCGCCGAACAGCTCTTTCACCAGGATTATGGCGAACAAAGCGCCCGGAACCGGGAGCCACAGCGGTGCGGAAACCGGCAGATTGCAAGCGAGCAGTAGCCCCGTAACAAGGGAGGAGCCGTCCGAGATGCGAAGCGGCTGCTTACGCAGTGCCTGCCATAGGGCTTCAAATCCGATGCAGGAGAGCACGGAGATTACCGTTAAGGTCAGCACACGCAGTCCGAAGTTGTACACGCCGAATAAAATTGCCGGAAACAACGCAATCGCCACATCATACATGATGGAACGGGTGCGTTCGGTATGTTTGATATGCGGAGAGGGGGAAACAGTCAGGGAAAGATCCGAATATTCTTCCATCTCAGGGTTCCTCCTTTTCCGGATTGGTCTTGGATTCTTTTGCTTGTGTCGGTTGTGGTGGTTTGGCATCGGAAAGTGCAGATTTCTGTTTGCGCGCCGTCAGAATCGCACCCTTTGCCGCGCGGATACGCTGTACAATCGGCACGCATGCCGGACAAATATAGGAACAACTTCCGCATTCCACGCAAGAAAGCGCATGCAGTTGTTCGCACTTGTCAAAGCGCTGTGCCGCCGACGCTTTGGCGATCTCGCACGGCACCAAGTGCATCGGGCAAACCCGAATGCATCTACCGCAACGAATGCAGGCGGCGTCCGGCCGGTATGGCGCCGACGCTTTGCGCGACAGCACCAGAATCGCGGAGGTTCCCTTGGTAACCGGCGTATCAAAGCTCCACTGCGCCGCGCCCATCATCGGTCCGCCCGCAATCAGCTTTTCCGGTTCTCCGGTCAGTCCGCCGCAGAAACGAATCACATCGGCAAAACGGCTCCCGATCGGCACCATCAGATTTTTAGGATTTTTCACACAGTCGCCCGCCACCGTCACAATCCGCTCGATCAAAGGCATCCCATCGTGAACGGCACGATAAATTGCCGCGCAGGTTTCGGCGTTGAAAATCACACAACCAAGATCTGCCGGTAACTTTCCGGCGGGCAGTTCTTTTCCCGTGATTGCGTAGATCAGTTGCCGCTCATCCCCTTGCGGATATTTGGTTTCCAGCAACTCTACCCGCGCATATTCCGCGCCGCCGAGTGTGCGCTGTAAATGTGCCGCCGCATCGGCTTTGTTATCCTCCATGGCAAGGATCGCTTGTCTTAATCCAAAAATCTTCAGAAGGATCTTCACGCCTTCCAAAACCGATCCCGCGTCCTCTAAGAGCAACCGATGATTTGCCGTGATATACGGCTCACATTCCGCGCAGTTGATGAGCAAGGTATCCACCTTTCCAAGCGCGGATTGGATTTTTGCATAAGTCGGGAACGTCGCGCCGCCCATACCGGAAATACCGGCACGACGGATCCATTCGATCAGCTCCGAGCTTGGCGCATAGGTAAGGTCCCGCGTATAGGGCGTCAGCTGCGCCATCTCCGAAAGACCGTCGTTTGCGATCACCACATCATACACCGGTGTTCCAGCCGCCGTATGGCGTTGTCTGATTTCCTTGACTGTCCCGGAAACACTGGCGTGTACCGGACATCCCAGTCCCTGCTTCACTTCTCCGATCATTTGTCCGCAAAGCACCCGCTCCCCGACTTTTACCGTCGGTTCACAGTGCGCGCCGATATGCTGGCTGAGCGGAATATATACTGTATCCGGCGCCGGCATGCGCGCGATTCCAAGTGACGCCGTATCCTTGTGTTCTTCTACATGAACACCGCCCCGAAAGGTGCGTGACACTCTCCGATCCCCTCTTTTCCGAAAACAAGATCCGACCTGCGGGAAAAAGGAAATTCCCATTCTCCCACACAGTCTATTATTTTTATTTTACTCCAAATACGCGGAAATTGCAATAGATTTTCAAAGATTCCAAATAGATTTTTTGTAATTCCGTACCTTTTTCGTGATTTTTAGCAACTTTTAACGAAAATATATATTTTTTTCTGTTTTTTTGTACATCTTTGTCAATCCCACTTGCAATTTCAGAAAAAGTATGCTATACTAGAATGGAAGAAAAAACGGTAACCTTGATTTGGGAAAAACCTCAGAAAACCGCCTTGCCAAAGGAGCTTTATGAATTATCTTGCCAATACCGATCAATATGTGGTGTGTGAAAAGCCATGCGGCGTACTCAGTGAGGACAACGCACACGCGCAAAGCACGTTACCCGCGCTGCTGCGCGCGGACGCCGCGCGATGCGGGCAGGCACAAGCCTCTTTTTACACCGTTCACCGACTGGATCGGGAGGTTGGCGGCGTGATGGTCTGCGCAAAGACCAAAGCGGCGGCGGCAAAACTGTCCGCGGCTTTACAGGCAGGACGCTTTGAAAAGGAGTACCTTGCCGTGCTGGACGGCGTTCCTGCCGAAACGTCCGGGGAATTCTGTGATCTTTTGTTTCGGGACGCCGCGCGAAATAAGACCTATGTGGTAGATCGGATGCGGCACGGCGTGCGGGAAGCCAAGCTGGCGTATACCCTGCTTCAGACGGTTCTGTGGGAGGGACGTCCGCTTTCTTTGGTACAAATCCGGCTGTATACCGGGCGCACCCATCAGATCCGGATTCAGTTTGCGCATCGGAAGCTCCCCTTACTCGGAGACGGGCGGTATGGCAGTCGCGTCCGATGCGAGCGGCTTGGCAGAACGGAGCTTGCGCTCTTTGCATTCCGGCTGACTTTCCCCGATCCCAAAACCGACAAAATGCAGTGTTTTACTCTGCTCCCCCAAGATCGGTTTCCGTTTTCCTTATTTCCCCTTGCCGATCTGATACAACCATCCGAACCGGACAACCTACCGGCAAAAAATACATAAAATCCATCCTTCGCGCATAAAATGTGCCATGTATTTTCATTTGTGCCGGCACATTGCTTAGAGTTTTCCAAAGGAGCAACCATGAAAGAAAAATCCACCACGCTTTTGCAAACGCCGCCGGCACACGCACCCGTCGCCCCCTCTGATCCGGGCGCCGCTTACCTGTTCCATCAGGGTACCAATGCGTATGCGTATCGCTATCTCGGCGCGCATCTTTTAGAAAACGGCGACTACGCATTCCGCGTATTTGCGCCGCATGCAAAAGAAGTTTTCGTCATTGGCTCGTTCAACAACTGGGAACCGACGCTTGCGCTGACGCGCGTGACCGAACAGGGATTGTTTGAAGGGCAATTTTCCGGATTATCTGCGGGCATGTGCTACAAATACCGCATTGTCTCCGAGAAAGGGACTTTTGACAAAGCCGATCCCTACGCCTTTTATGCGGAAAAACGTCCGCGCACGGCTTCCGTATTATGCAAGCCGTCCGCCTTTGTTTGGGAAGATGCCGCCTTTCTTGCGGCGCAAACAAAAAAAAATCGGCGGGACGTACAGGACTATTACCCCGCGCCGATGAATATTTATGAAGTACATCTCGGCTCTTTCAAGCGGCGCGAAGGGGAGGCGGATGCGGATGGCGACCGTTTTCTGAACTATCGGGAGCTGGCGGCAGAGCTGATCCCCTATCTGTTACAACTTGGCTACACGCACATCGAACTGCTTCCCGTCATGGAACATCCTTTGGACGATTCGTGGGGATACCAAGTCTGCGGCTATTTTGCGCCGACTTCCCGTTTCGGCACGCCGGATGATTTTCGTTTTTTCATCAATGAAATGCACAAAGCCGGTATTGGGGTGCTTTTGGACTGGGTTCCGGCACATTTCCCGAAAGACGCACACGGGCTATGCGAATTTGACGGCGGGTATGTTTATGAATACCAAGGAAAAGACCGGATGGAGCATGCGGGATGGGGAACACGTTGCTTTGACGTCGGGCGCAATGAAGTTCAGTGCTTCTTAATGTCCAACGCCATCTACTGGCTGAAGGAATTTCATGCAGACGGACTGCGCGTGGATGCCGTCGCTTCCATGCTGTATTTAGATTATGACCGCAAACCGGGCGAATGGATTCCCAATGTCTATGGAGACAACCGTAACTTGGAAGCCATTGCGTTCTTCCGGCACATCAATGCGCAGATCGCGGCAGAATGCCCGCGCGCAGTGCTGGTCGCGGAGGAATCCGGCGATTATCCGAAAATCACTGCAGCAGTGTCTGAGGGCGGTCTAGGATTTCACATGAAATGGAATATGGGGCTGGCAAATGACCTGTACGATTTTTTCGCCAAGGATCCGGTGTATCGGAAATATCATCAGAAATCCTTTACATTCGCCATGCTCTATTCCTTGAACGAGCACTACGTTTTGCCGGTTTCTCATGACGAAGTGGTCCATGGAAAAAAATCTTTGCTTGACAAAATGTTTGGTTCCTACGAAGAAAAATTTGCCCAAACACGGACGTTTCTTGCCTATCTCATGGCACACCCCGGAAAAAAGCTCCTGTTTATGGGATGTGAATACGGACCGTTTCGGGAATGGGATTTTGCCGACGAGCTGGAATGGTTTATGACCAAATATCCGGCACACGACGCCTTGCGGCGTTATGTGGCAAAACTCAATCGGTTCTATCTGTCGGCAAGAGAATTTTACGAAATTGACTTTTCGTGGGATGGATTTGAGTGGGTTATGCTCGATCACGCGGAGGAAAATCTGCTGGCATTCCGGCGCACAGACCGCGACGGCAATCCTATCCTTGCGTTGTTCCATTTTGATCCGGTGGTACGTCAAGTGCTGTTGCCTACCCGCGAACTTTCCAAATCGCAGGGCTCGTCCGGCGTCTGGCGCGAGGTATTCAATACCGACGCCTATGAGTTTGGCGGCGGCGGTGTAACCAATCCTCTGCCGATCAAAACCGTAAATCTGAACGGACAGGCAATGATCCCCTTGCAAATCGGCGCGCACAGCGCCATTTACCTGCGTCCGGAGCAACCGATCCGGCGTGCTGCTTCCCAAGTATGATCTCCGGTATCTGCCGGGTTCTGAAAAATTCCTCGATTTCTATATTCAGATGACTTGAAAGGACGGCGAAACTCTTGTATAAGAAGAAAGAATGCGTTGCCATGTTGCTTGCGGGCGGACAGGGCAGCCGACTCTACGCACTGACGGAAAAAACCGCAAAACCGGCAGTTCCCTTTGGCGGTAAGTACCGCATCATTGATTTCCCGCTTTCCAACTGCGTCAACTCCGGAATCGACACGGTAGGTGTGCTTACGCAATATCAACCGCTGGTTCTCAATGAATATATCGGCAACGGTCAGCCATGGGATTTAGACCGCAACTTCGGCGGCGTGATGGTTTTGCCCCCGTATCAGGGCAAACATGGCGCGGCATGGTACAAAGGCACTGCCAACGCCATTTATCAGAATCTGAATTTCATCCGGCGTTATCAGCCGGAATATGTCCTGATCCTGTCCGGCGACCATATTTACAAGATGGATTACAGCCAGATGCTTGCCGCACACAAGGCGGCAGGTGCCGACGCAACGATCGCGGTCTTGAATGTGCCGCTGTCCGAAGCCAGCCGTTTCGGCATTATGAATACGCACGCGGACGGTTCCATTTATGAATTTGAGGAAAAGCCCAAAAAGCCGAAAAGTACAAAGGCTTCCATGGGAATTTATATTTTCAACTTCTCCGTCCTGGAGCAGTATCTGCTTGCAGATGAAGCGGATCCGCAATCCGAAAACGATTTCGGAAAAAATATTATCCCCGCCATGCTTGCAAGCGGCAAAAAACTGTTTGCCTATGAATTCTCCGGCTATTGGAAAGATGTCGGCACCATTCAAAGCCTGTGGGACGCCAATATGGATCTGCTGGGCGAAAATCCGAAGTTCCGCGTTTCCTCGCAGGACTGGCGGATTTATTCCCGCAACGACGCGAAACCCCCGCAGTTTCTTTCTGACACGGCGGACGTCACGAATTCCATTGTGACAGAGGGGTGTGAAATCTACGGCACGGTGCGCAACAGTATTCTGTTCGGCAGCGTCATTGTGGAAAAAGGCGCTTGTGTGGAGGATAGTGTGATTATGAGCCATGTCCGTATCGGCAGCGGCTCCACGGTACAGTATGCCATGCTGGACGAGGACACCGTCCTTGGCAAGCACGTCAAATGCGGAGCCGGCAAAGACGCGCCGGATGCCGCGATCACGGTCGTAGGCGGCGATCTCCGGATTCCGGACGGTGCCACCGTCAAGGTCGGCGCGATGCTGACCGAGCAGACTTTCGCGGAGCAACTTACGCTTGCCCCCGCAAAACAGGAGGATTAAAACGATGTCAGTCGCAGGAATCATCTTCTCCAATTTACATGACAGCAGTATCCCCGAACTCACCCGCCGCCGTACCATGGCATCCATTCCGTTCGGGTGCCGTTATCGGCTCATTGACTTTCCGCTTTCCAACATGGTGAATTCCGGTATCTCCAATATCTGCGTCATCGCCCACACCAACTATCAGTCTTTAATGGATCACATCGGTTCCGGTAAGGATTGGGACCTTGCCCGCCGCAGTGGCGGTATCCGGCTGTTGCCGCCGTTTATGAATGCGGCAGGCAATCTCATCGGTTCGCAGCTTTATTCCACGAGAATGGAAGCGATGCTCAGCGTACAATCCTCCCTTTCGGAAATCAAAGAGGACTATGTAATTCTCTCCGATTGTGATGTCATCTGCAATATTGACTTAAACGATCTTCTGAAAGATCATATCGCGCACGGCGCGGACATCACCATCGCCGTCAAACGCGTCAAGGTGGAGGAAATGGGGGAGCGCAACATTTATCTCAAATCGGACGCAGACGGCAATCTGACCGATATTCTTACGCATTCCAAGCTCAAAACCCGCGCGGCGGACCTGAATCTGAATATTTGGGTGGTCAATCGGGAATACCTCATTCATGCGTTGGAAAACGCCGCTGCGCACGGGTATCGCAGTTTCACGCAGGATATTCTGCGCAGAAACCTGAAAAACGACAAATTCCGCGTGTATTGCTATGACGGCTATTTTGCCGACATCTCCTCTTTGGAGGAATACTATGCGAGAAGCATGGATCTGCTGAAAGATCCCGCCGCGCGGGTATCCCTGTTCGGCAATGCCGAACGTCCGATCTTCACCCAACGCCGCAATTCTTCTCCCACCCAGCACGGCAGTGCGGCGCGGGTACGCAATTCTCTGATCGCGGATGACTGCATGATTGAAGGCACGGTGGAAAATTCCTTGATCTTCCGCGGCGTACACATCGCCCGCGGCGCAATCGTCCGCAACTCCATTCTCATGGCGGACACCTATGTGGGAGCCGGGGCGCGGCTGAACTGCGTCATTACCGATATGGATGTTTCCATCCGGGACGGGATCGAACTTTCCGGGCATGAAACGCTCCCGTTTTACCTTGATAAGGGACGGCATTTATAAGCCGTCCTTTTCCGGGTTTTCATGCCGATGTTAAAAACAGGAGGAACCGATATGCCAAAGAAAACAATCTCTGCATCCGCTTCGGAAACTACGGAATTTCCGGGGAAATCCGAGCAGGTGCAGATTCTTGCAAAAAAAGCGCCCGCAGAAAAGAAACAGACAGTCAAAAAAACCACGGCGCGCAAGGACAACACCCCCAAGACAATCCGCGCATCAAGCACAACCTCCGTCACAAAGAAGCGGACAGGCTCCGCAAAAGCCGTCGCTTCCGAACAACCGGAGGAGAAATCCGAAAAAGTGCCGCAACGCAGGGGACGTAAGCCCAAAACCATGGCTCCTTCCGCATCTGCCGCCGACACCGCCGCCGTACAAACCACCGATACCACGCAAAAGGAGACTTCTTCCGTGACAGAACTTGTGCAAAAGAAAAAACTGTTATTTGTCGGCAGTGAAGCACTGCCGTTTGCCGCTTCCGGTGGACTGGGAGACGTGCTCGGCTCTTTGCCCGGTGCGATTGCCGCCGCTTCCGACGCGTTTGATGTGCGCGTTGTGATGCCGTTATACAGCGCCATCTCCTGGGAGTATCGCAAAGATTTTCAGATGGTTTGCGAATTCACGGTTCCGCTTGCCTGGAGAATGCAGTATTGCGGCGTATGGAAAACCACCTATCAAAACGTCACCTATTACTTTCTTGACAACGAGTACTACTTCAAGCGCAGTTCTCTGTACGGCAGTTACGACGACGGCGAACGCTTTGCATATTTCTGTATGGCGGTCATGGAGATGCTTCCGAAGATCGGCTTCTTCCCCGATCTGATGCACTTAAACGACTGGCAATCCGCCGCCTGCGCCGTATACTTAAAACATCGCTACGCTTATCAGGCAGCCTATCGGAATATCCGCACGATCTATACCATTCACAACATCGAATATCAGGGGATCTATGATCTGTCGATCTTAGGCGATCTGTTCGGACTCGGCAACGACGCCATTCCGACCGTGGAATACGGTGGATGCATCAATCTCACCAAAGCGGCAATTCTCTGTGCCGACCGCGTTTCCACGGTCAGCGCACGCTATGCCGGCGAAATTCAGAACCCGTATTTTGCACACGGTCTGGCGCCGATCCTGCAGGAAAATGCTTATAAGCTGTCCGGCATCGTCAACGGGATCGACGTTGCCTACTATGATCCGATGGATGCTTCCGCGCTTGCCGCGCCCTACAATGCGTTTCACCAAGAAGGAAAAGCGCAGTGCAAAGCCGCTTTGCAAGAGGAACTGCATCTGCCAATACGCGCGGATGTACCGATCATCGCGATGGTTTCGCGTCTTGCATCCCACAAGGGATTTGATCTCATCCGGTGTGTCTTTTCGGAGATGCTGAACTGGGAAGTACAGTTTGTTCTGCTCGGCACGGGCGAAGCCGCTTTACAGTCGTTTTTTGCGGAGGCAGCGGCGCGCCGTCCCGATCGCTTTGCCGCTGTATTTGCTTTTGATAAAGCGCTGTCCAAGCGTATCTATGCCGGCGCCGACCTGTTTTTGATGCCGTCCAAAAGCGAACCGTGCGGACTTTCCCAGATGATCGCATCCCGCTATGGCGCGGTGCCGATCGTGCGGGAAGTTGGCGGTCTTGCGGACACCATTCATCCGTATTCTCCCGCCACCCGCACCGGAAACGGCGTCACATTTGTCTCTTATAATGCACATGATATGAAAGACGCGGTCGGGCGCGCCGTCGGGCTGTGGTACGGGGAACACCGTATACCGCTCCGCACCAACGCCATGCAAATGGACTTTTCCTGGCGTGCATCCGCAAACACCTACCTCTCGCTTTACCGTTCTCTGCTCGGCTGATGCCGGGTACGCCCACTTATCGGAAAGGAATACTCGATTACTATGAAACAAGCGCTCTCTATCCAAGAAATTCGCGAATCCGTCACCTCCAAGCTCGCCCGTTATTTCGGCGTGACGCCGGAGGACGCCACCAAAGAGCAGATGTACCGTGCGACGGTTCTCTCCGTCAAAGATATTCTGACGCAAAAGCGCTCCGCATTCAAAAAAACCGTCAAGGAACAGCACGCCAAAAGCGTATACTACCTGTGCATGGAGTTCTTGGTGGGGCGTTCACTCAAGAACAATCTCTGCAATCTGGGTGTTTTGGAAAACTACACGCAGGTCCTCAAAGAATTCGGATTCAACATAGAGGAGATTTACAAACTGGAGCCGGATCCGGGACTTGGCAACGGCGGACTCGGACGGTTAGCATCCTGCTATCTGGACGGACTCACTTCGCAGGACTATCCCGCCCAAGGCTTTTCCATCTGTTATGAATACGGACTGTTCCGCCAGCGGATCTTAGACGGTGAGCAGATCGAACTGCCGGATGAATGGCTCTCCCGCGGAGATGTGTGGCTGGTTCCGCGCATCGACAAACCGTTCTCCGTCAAATTCGGCGGGCACATTACCGAACAGTGGCACGACAACAAGCTCGACATCCTCTACACGGACTATGAAGAAGTGCAAGCCATTCCGTATGACATGATGATCTCCGGTGCAAACAGTGACGCGGTGAATCTGCTACGGCTGTGGCGTGCGCGCGATCCGAAAGAATTCAATATGAATCTGTTTTCACAGGGCGATTATGTCCGGGCAATGGCAGAACGCAACCAGGCGGAAATCTTAACCAAAGTTCTGTATCCGGCAGATAATCATGTGGAAGGAAAACTGCTTCGCTTATCCCAACAGTATTTCTTGGTTTCCGCATCGTTGCAATGCATCTTGTCGGATCATATGCGCGCCTATGGGGATCTCTCCCACTTTGCGGACAAAGTCGCCATTCACATCAACGACACACACCCCGCCCTTGCCGTTCCGGAACTGATGCGCTTGCTGATGGACGAACACGGCTATGACTGGGATCGCGCCTGGTCGGTGGTGACAAGCGTCATTTCCTACACCAACCACACCGTGATGCCGGAAGCATTGGAAGTATGGAACGAGGATTTGCTTGGTTTACGCCTGCCGCGTATTCACACCATTATCACCGAGATCAACCGTCGGTTCTGCGCGGATCTATGGAATGCGTATCCCGGCGACTGGGATCGGATCTCCCGCATGTCGATCCTCTGCCGCGGGCAGGTGCGAATGGCAAATCTGAGTATCGTCGGCTCTCACACAGTCAACGGCGTGTCAGAATTGCATTCTGATATTTTGAAGAAAACCACATTCCACGATTTTTACAAATACACGCCCGGCAAATTTACGAACGTCACAAACGGCATTGCCTACCGCCGCTGGCTCTGCTATTCCAATCCCGCGCTTGCAGCGCGGCTGGACGAATGCATCGGCACCGCCTATCGGAAAGACGCGGCAAAGCTTGCGGATTTTGCCGCAAAGCTTGTGAGCACGACTCGATAAAAATTATGCAGGTGCCTTTCGTTTTTAAAACTGTCGTCAATGCCGTCGCTCCCCGCGAACACCGCCGCCGGCAGTTCCCTGCCGAAATAAAAACGAAATTCGCTGCCGGCATTGAAATCGCAAATCGAAGTTGTGATATTCAAAAAGCATTTGTCATCCCACGGTATGGGTTCACACTCCTCGCCGTCCCTGCCGAAAACAACGCATTTGCCGTCCCCGATCTGCACTCCGAACCAGAAATCTTCCGCAACAACAACACCTATAAGCGTTGCGCCGTAAGCAGACTGAATCTTTTCTCCTTTTTTGTAATATGCCCTTGCCTTGTCCGAAACAGCCTCAAGTTCCTCTCGGCGGAAAGGTTCGGCGGCAGCATCCTCCTCCGCAAACGCATTCCAGCGCGCAATAACGCTGCGAATGAACCAGAGCATCTGCTCCTCTGTTTGTTTTTC
>DLLB01000012.1:0-5334 GCA_002477905.1 Clostridiales bacterium UBA7573
GCGCAGATTCTCGGAATGTATCTGACGGATTACACCGAGGGGGAGCTGCTTGCGGATTGTACTGCGGCATACGAGGAAAGTCGGTTCCCGGGCGGCGCCGCGCCGCTTGCACCACTTTCGGACGGAAAACGGATCTTGTTGGAATTATGGCACGGACCGACCTGCGCGTTTAAAGATATGGCGTTGCAGATTATGCCCAAGCTCTTGTCCCGCGCGCTCAAAAAAACCGGTGAGCATCGCACGGCGTTGATTTTGGTTGCAACTTCCGGCGATACGGGAAAAGCGGCATTGGAAGGCTATCGGGATGTGGACGGCGTGAAGATCGCGGTATTTTACCCTGCGCATGGCGTTTCCCGTGTGCAGAAGCTTCAGATGGCAACGCAAGAGGGAAACAATGTATTTGTTCAGTCGATCCATGGCAATTTTGACGATGCGCAAAGCGGTGTAAAGCGGATCTTTTCCGATCCGGATGTGGCAAAGCGATTGGATGAAAATCAAGTGTTCCTTTCCAGCGCCAACTCCATCAACTGGGGCAGACTGGTGCCGCAGATCGTGTACTATATCTCTGCCTACTGTGATCTTGTGAAAAACGGCACGATCCGGATGGGCGAACGTATCCATGTTTGTGTTCCGACCGGCAATTTCGGCAATATTTTCGCCGCTTATCTTGCAAAGCGGATGGGATTGCCGATTGACCGCCTGCTGTGCGCTTCCAATAAAAATCACATTCTGACCGATTTTTTGCGTACCGGCGTGTATGATCGCAACCGTGCGTTCTATACCACGATGTCGCCGTCTATGGATATTCTGATCTCGTCCAATCTGGAACGGCTTTTGTACGTCACCTTCGGCACGGAAAAGACCGCCGCATGGATGAAAAGTCTGCAAAAGACCGGAAGCTATGAACTGGGACAAGCGGAACTTGCGGTATTGCAGAAAGAGTTTTCCGGCTATTTCTGCGAGGAGGAGCAGACTGCCTCTACAATTCGGGAAGTCTATGCAGATTCACACTATCTGTGTGATCCGCATACCGCTGTCGGCGTAGGCGCGGCAAAACAGTATTTGGATCAGACGCAGGATTCGACGCCGATTCTGATTGCGTCCACGGCAAGCCCCTATAAATTCGCTTACGATGTCTGCAAAGCCATTGGGACGCCTCTGCCGGAAAACGATCTTGCGGCACTGCATGTTTTGCATGACGTGACCGGTACGCCGATCCCCGCACCGCTTGCGGATATAGAGCGCAGAACGGTGCGCTTTGAACCGGAAGCCGCAGTGGAAGCCGCTGATATGCTGCAAAGCGTTTCCGGCTATTTTGGGATTCGCTGAGCTCTTTTCTGTAAATGCAAAAGAGGAAAAATGCCGCGGCATTTTTCCTCTGCGTGTTTTTCGGAGGGAATCCGGCAGGGAAGGTTAGCCCTGTTGCTTTTCCCGAAAGGTTGCGCAGACTGTGTCCGCACAGGCACTTGCGTGACTGGGACCGACTGCGATCTGTTTTGCCGTACAATGGCACGCTCCGTCGTGATAGCTACAATTCTGTACATCGCACACGACGCCTTTGAGCGGTTTGTTTTTTCCCTGTAAGGATGCGGAAATGGTTTCCATGAGACAACGCTCCTTTGTGTTTGAAACTCTCTTTTCGGCACATTCGTAGTATGGGGAAAAACACGGGAAAGCATACGCTGCAATTTTTGGAAATCCAAACAAGGAGGGACCGATGGCGATTTACGCAATGGCAGATCTGCATCTGTCGCTGACCGGAAACAAACCGATGGACATTTTCGGCGCACGTTGGCAAAATTATCAGCAGAAGATCGAAACCGCCTGGAAGCAGACCGTCACAGCGGCAGATACCGTTGTGATTCCCGGCGATATTTCGTGGGGAATTTCCTTAGAGGAATCGACGCAGGATCTGTTGTTTCTGGATCGTTTGCCCGGCAAAAAGCTGATCGGGCGCGGGAACCATGATTACTGGTGGGCGACCGCATCCAAAATGGATGCGTTTTTTGCCAAAAACGGAATTACGACGATCGCGTATCTGCATAACTGCGCGCATCTTGTAGAAGGACATATCTTATGCGGTTCGCGCGGTTGGTATTTTGAAGGCAAACAGGCGCCGCGCGAAGCGGATCATCAGAAGATTGTCAATCGTGAGTGTCTGCGGTTGCAAATGAGCCTGCGGGCGGGCGAAGCGCTGGCGGCACAGGCTGGGATTCTGGCTCCGCCGACCGTGTTTTTGCATTTTCCGCCGGTGTTCGGAGATTATCTTTGCCGTCCCCTTGTAGAGGTTCTGAAAGCGCATGGGGTGACGGATTGTTACTACGGACATATTCACGGCAACTATGAAATCCCGCCGGTATTTTCTTTTGAAAACATCCGGTTTCATATCATTGCGGCGGATTATCTGCAATTTTGCCCGAAGAAAGTGTTTTGACTATGAACAAACTATGAATTTTGCAAAAGAATCCTTGACAAGCGGGAAAATCTGTGTACAATTAAATAGTATGCATTTCTATGCCGAGTGGCGTGTGACTTGCAGGAATTTGCGACCGTGTGAAAATGGAGGAAGAATCAAATGAGTTTAGTCAAAGTTACCCCGGCAGAGGAAAAAAATGCGTCTGTCATCGAGTTTTCCGTAGATGCGAAAACCTTTGCCGATGCAGTGGAAGCCACCTATAAGAAAGAAATCGTAAAGATGAACATTCCGGGCTTCCGCAAAGGACACGCGCCCCGCGGCGTTGTGGAAAAAATGTATGGCAAGGGCGTGTTCTATGAGGGCGCGATCAATGCAGTCCTGCCGGAGGCTTACAGCGCGGCGGCAAAAGAATCCGCACTGGATATTGTCGGTCAGCCGGAATTTGATGTGGTGTCCGTGGATGAAAACGGATTGGTCATGACTGCAAAAGTCTACACCAGACCGGAAGTGACGCTCCGCAATTATAAGGGACTTGCTGTGGACAAGGTTGTAAAGCCCGTAACCGACGCGGATGTGGAGGAGGAAATTGCACGGGTGCAGAGAAGAAATGCCCGCACCATTGACATTTCCGACCGTGCGGCAAGATTGGAAGACACCGTAAATATTGATTATGACGGTTATGCAGACGGCAAGCAGTTTGACGGCGGCAAAGCGGAGAAGCAGGATCTGAAACTCGGCTCCGGTCAGTTTATCCCCGGCTTTGAAGATCAGATCGTCGGACACAGCGTAGGCGACGCATTTGATGTGAACGTTACGTTCCCGACGGAATATCATGCAAAAGAGCTTGCAGGAAAAGACGCAACGTTCAAAGTTGTGCTTCACGGCATCAAATACGACGAACTTCCGGCACTTGACGACGAATTTGCAAAAGATGTTTCCGATTTTGATACCTTTGATGCATATAAAGCAGATGTCAAGGCGAAACTGGAAGAGCGCAACAACAAGCTGGCGGACAACACCGTAGAAGAAAAACTGATTGATCTGCTGATTGCGGATGACAACTTTGAAGCAGATATCCCCGCTGTGATGGTGGATACCGAGACGGAAAATATGCTCCGCGATTATGACAACAATCTCAGAATGCAGGGACTGGATCTCAAAACCTACTTCCAGTACACCGGCATGGATCTTTCTACGATGCGGGAGCAGATGAAGCCGCAGGCACTGCGTCAGGTAAAGGTACGCCTTGCTTTGGAAAAGATCGCGGCTTTGGAATCCATTCAGGCATCCGAGGAGGAGATCGACGAAGAAATCGGCAAGCTGGCGACCGCTTACCACATGGAGAAGGACGACGTAAAGAAAGCCATCACGCCGGATATGCTCGCACAGGACATCACTGTGCAGAAGGCTGTGAAGCTGGTGAAAGAGCAGGCAGTCGTGACAGAGAAGACAGAGGAACCGAAAGCTGAGGAAGCGGGCAAAACGGAGAGCGCTTCCACGGACGCACAGGAATAATTCCGGTATTCCTTTCGCGCCCGACAACGGAATCGAACCGGAAACCGAAAGGATCGTGAACAGAAATGGCATTGGTACCAACCGTAATTGAACAAACCAACCACGGGGAACGGGCATATGATATTTATTCCCGGTTGCTCAATGACCGCATCGTCTTTTTGGCAGATGAAGTGAATGATGTGACCGCTTCGCTTGTGGTCGCGCAGCTTCTGTTTCTGGAGGCGCAGGATCCCGATAAAGACATTTCTCTCTACATCAACAGCCCCGGCGGTTCTGTCACTGCGGGCATGGCGATCTATGACACGATGAACTTTATCAAATGCGACGTCTCTACCATTTGTATCGGAATGGCGGCAAGTATGGGTGCATTCTTACTTTCTTCCGGCGCAAAAGGCAAGCGTCTTGCCCTGCCGAACAGCGAAATTATGATTCATCAGCCGCTTGGCGGCGTGCAAGGACAGGCAACGGATATTAAGATCCATACCGATTACCTCCTGCGCGTGAAAGCAACGCTGAATCAGATTCTTGCGGAGAATACCGGCAAACCGCTGAAAACCATCGAGCGGGACACCGACCGCGATAATTTCATGACGGCAAAAGAAGCGATGGAATATGGTCTGATTGATCGGGTAATCACGCACCGCCCGTAATTTTCTGAAATTTTTCTGAGAAACAGAAAGGACTGTCGCAGTTCGTATGGTAAGTCAAATGCGCAAGCAGAGGTTGCTTTGCCCGTTTACCGCCGCCGGACAGGGACAGTCCTTTTTCGACAATCCCCATGGTAGGGGAAGAAAGGAATGTCTTTATGGCAAACAATAAACAACCTCCAAAGCTCTGCTATTGCTCTTTCTGCGGCAGACCGCAGGATGAGGTGGATTTTCTGATCCCGTTTTCCAACGGTTTGTTTCTGTGTGACGTTTGCTTGGATTCCTGCAATGAATTTGTGGAAAATCATTATGTGCAAAAACAATCCCACGCGGCATTGACGCTTGAAACATTGCCGAAACCTGCGCAGATCAAAGCAGCTTTGGATGAATATGTCATCGGACAAGATCTGGCAAAACGGACGCTGTCTGTTGCGGTGTATAACCACTACAAGCGGATTTTGCGCATGAAGAAACCCGCACGTGCAAAGAAAAAGCAAGAAACCACGCAGGACGACGGTGTGGAGATTCAGAAAAGCAATGTGCTGTTGCTCGGTCCCACCGGTGTCGGAAAAACATTCCTTGCACAGACGCTTGCCAAAACCTTGCAGGTTCCGTTTGCGATTGCGGATGCAACCACGCTGACCGAAGCGGGATATGTGGGGGAAGATGTCGAAAATATTCTTTTGCGGTTGATCCAAGCGGCGGATTACGATATTTCGCTTGCGGAGCGCGGCATCATTTATATTGATGAAATCG
>DLLB01000012.1:5434-5578 GCA_002477905.1 Clostridiales bacterium UBA7573
CCGGCGAAGGAGTGCAGCAGGCGCTTTTAAAGATCTTGGAGGGTACGGTGTCCAATGTGCCGCCGCAGGGAGGCAGAAAGCATCCGAATCAGGAGTTTATTCAGATCAATACGGAAAATATTCTCTTTATCTGCGGCGGCGCGT
>DLLB01000012.1:5687-7735 GCA_002477905.1 Clostridiales bacterium UBA7573
CAATTCCACCATCGGCTTTGAGGGCGAGATTTTGGATAAAGCGGCGCGGATGAAGCGCAACGCCTATGAAGACGTTACGGCGCACGATGTCGTGAAATACGGATTGATTCCGGAATTGGTTGGACGGTTACCGGTGATGGTGGCATTGGAATCCTTGGATACCGAGGCACTGGTGCGTATTTTGAAGGAGCCGAAGAACGCTTTGATCAAGCAGTATGCCAAGCTGATGGAAATGGACGGAATCACGCTGGAATTTACGCCGGAGGCTTTGGAAGCCGTGGCGAAGCAGGCGATTGCGCGCAATACCGGCGCGCGCGGACTGCGTGCGATTCTGGAAGAATCCATGCGGGACATCATGTATGATTTACCTTCCCGCAAAGATGTGGAGAAGGTGACGGTGACAGAAGAAACGATTCTGCACCATGTACCGCCGCTCCTCACGCAAAGGCAGACCGCGGAAGAACCCGCGTAAAAAGGAAGTAGAGTCGGAATTCCCGGCTCTACTTTTTCGTAATAAAATGTTCAGGTTGCCCAAAATCAGAATTGTAAATTTGTGTAGGGTTCACAATATCTTCATTTTTGATGAAAAATTCCTAAAAATCGTTGACTTCCGGAAATAAATTTGCTATAATATGAACAGAATCCGAGGAAATATAGGAGGCTTCAAATGATGAAACGTATTCTTGGAATCTTGCTTTTAGTCACCATGTTGTTTGGTGCGATCGGAACCATGGTTGCCTGCGGGGACAAACCGGAACCCGGTACGACCACACAGGATCCCGGTACCGGCGGATCCCAAACGACCACCTCCACCAAAACCACGACCAAGGTGATCGGCGGCGGCGATCAGACTACGACTTCTAAAAAAGACGAAGATCCGGAAAAACCGGCACAAGCAACCACCATCGGAACCAAAGAAGAACTGCTTGCATGGGCAAAGGGCGTCAGCGCAAGCAACAACTATGCGGGTAAGACCGTAAAACTGACAGCGGATATTTACTTAAACGATATCAAGGACATTACGCTGGATTCCGGCGAAACCGGCGCTTGGTATCAAGGCAAGAATCTCACCGAGTGGAAACCGGTGGAGGGCTTTGCCGGAACCTTTGACGGACAGGGCCATGCAATTTATGGCGTTTATCTCTCCGTCAGTGCGGACGATCAGAACGGTGGGAATTTCTCTGCCGGCTTCTTCGGCCCGGTGAACGGCGGAACCGTCACCATTCAGAATCTTGCGATTCTGAACAGCTATTACAAGTTCGAACGGACCGGTGCAACGGAAAAAGACGGCAGATATGTTGCAAAAACCAACGCCTATTTTGCAGGCTTGGTGCCGCAGGTTCAGGGACGTGCAAATCTGACGATCGAATCCTGCTTAATGGATGCAAAGTTTGATCTGTATTCCAATTCTCCCTGTATGTCGGATAATTCTTCTTCCATTCGCGCAGGCGGCTTTATCGGAATGATCTTGGGCGGCGCCACTGTTTCCATCAACAACTGTGCATTCCTCGGCAGTTTCTATGGAACGAAGACCGAGGTGCCGAATGGAACGGACGGAAAACCCCTGTATACCATCGACAAGAATGACAAAGGCGAAAATATCAACACCATTCAGTGCGGCTTGATTTATCACTGCGACTGGGCTGCAAGCAAAATTTCCGTCACCAATACCATTGCAGTGCCGAAATTTGTGGATCCGGAGGTCACGTTTGACGGCGCTTTCATCAAAGAAGCAAACGATTCCAATACCACCCGTGTTGCCACCAACAACTTTGGCACGACGATCGCGGGGACCGGTAAAACGACCGACGGCAATATTCCGCTTTCCACACGGAAAGAGGCGGGCGAAATGATCGGCGACGCGCTCAAGGATTTGGGTGACGGCTGGACGATGGTGGAAGGCAAACTTCCTGTTGCGCAGGTCTTTGCGGATGCGCATAAGGACGGGGTTGACGATTTCACCTATGCGCCGGAGGTATCTCCTGCAGAACCGGAAGAACCCGAAGCATAAGATACGCTTGCAAGGGGAATTCTAAACAAACGTAACC
>DLLB01000012.1:7772-14358 GCA_002477905.1 Clostridiales bacterium UBA7573
ACGTAACCATACTTTCCCCGATGGTCGGATAATTTCCCGCTGTCGGGGAAAATTTACCGGTGCATGAGGCTTAAAACCTTAGAACGCGCCGGATGAAATTAAAAAAGGAGTCAACAATGAAAAAGAGAATTTTTGCACTGTGTCTTGCAGTGGTGACAGTGTTCACCGTGATCGCGGCATTGACCGCCTGCGGCGATAAGCCGGCACAAACGACACCGCAACCGACCGTGACTACGACTACGAAGCCGTCAGCCGGTACGACGACCAACAAGCCGAATCCTCCGGATGTTACGACGACCACCAAAAAAGCGGAAGAACCGGAAAAACCGGCTGATGTCCTCACCATCGGCACCAAGGAAGAATTGCTTGCTTTCATGAAGGCAGGGAAGGATAAATCGAACACCTACGCAGGAAAGACGGTTAAACTTACGGCGAACATTGATTTGAACGATACCCGGGATCTTGCAGATGGAAAGCCTTGGTACCAAGGCGAAAATCTCACGAAGTGGGAGCCGATTGACGCACCGTTCCAAGGCACGTTTGATGGTGCGGGATATGTAATCAAAGGCTTGTATATCGAGGCAAACCATGATACGGATGGCACATGGACCGCTATGTTCCGCAGTGCCAGCAACGCAACTTTCCAGAATCTCGCCATTGTGGATGCGTATGTGCATGTTACAATTTCCGACGAGGTATATGCCAATGAGAAAGGACAATCCAATTCCCGTGTGGCGGTGATCGTTGCAAACGGCAGTCCGTTGAATTTCCAGTCCTGTTATGTGGATGCATTCATGGATTGCGACCGTATCCGGAATATGGGCTATCTCGCAGGTTGGGTGCAGAGCGGTCTGACCATGGAAAATTGCTATACCAGCGGGAAGATGATCGGCTACACCTGCGGCGCGCTGTTCTCCGGCACCTGTGGCGGAACGATCAAACATTGTTTCTCCACCGTGGAGATCACCTCCTCCGCGGAAGGCAGACAGGGAGAGCGCACGTTAACCGCATGGTGCGGCGGAGCGGTCAATATGAGCGAGACGTATGCGCAAAGCGGACAATTTGAAACGGAAACACTCCACCATTCCGGTGTAACGGCTACGGATTGCGGTTTTCTGACGGTGGATCAGCTGAAGGGCGAAGCTGCAAAAGAAGCGATGAAAGGTTTTGACTTTACGAACATCTGGCAGATTCATGACGATGCGGCGCCTTCCTTGAAAATCTTCGGCGACAATGCGGATTGTATTGTCACGCCGACCGCGAAGCCTGCAGAATAATTCTAAAATAAACCATGCAAAAGGGTTGTTAAAAAAGAGGCAGAATTGTCGGAAGCCGCCCGGCGGCGAATCGTACGGGAAAGTCCCTTTCGACGAGCGGAAAAGCAAAATAGAAGTTCTACTTCGGGGGATCCGCAGGATCGCCTGTGAGGAAAGACAGCGTTTCCACCATCCTACATGGCAGAAACGCTGTTTGCTTTTCTCTTTTCGTTGCTTTTCCGGACTGCACTTTGGAAACAGTCCTTTTTTGCGGAATGGAATCCCAATGGAGCCTAAAGAACTGGCAGAAAGCAAAGAAACCTCTACCACCCTGTTTACCGGAAAAATTGTGCGGTTGGAATATGATGAAGTCCGGTTGCCGAACGGCAAAATGGCGACCAGAGAAGTAATTCGTCACCGCGGCGCCGTCGCGGTGGTTGCATTGACCGACGAGGGGGAGATTCTCTTGGAGCGGCAGTATCGTTATCCGCATGCAGAGGTTTTGTGGGAGATCCCTGCAGGAAAGTTGGAGGCAGGAGAAGATCCCGCGGAAGCGGTGAAACGGGAATTACAGGAGGAAACGGGCGCTGTGGCGAAAGAATGGCGTTCGCTTGGGATGTTTTACCCGTCTCCGGCAATCCTGGATGAAAAAATCCGGCTGTATCTGGCGCGCGGGCTGACTTTCGGAAAACGGCATCTGGACGAGGACGAGTTCCTTGCGGTGGAGCGGGTACCGCTTGCCCGCGCGGTAGAGATGATCCTGTGCGGTGAAATTCCGGATGGAAAGACGCAAGCCGCGGTTTTGCGTGTGTGGGCAATGCAGAAAAAGTGAAATCATGCATTTGAAAACAGCAGAAAAACATGCGATTTTAAGAGAAAACGAGAGATTCTTCCGCTCAAAATGAAAAAACTTTAGTTTTTTCGCAAAAACCTATTGACAAGCCGCGCCGCCTGTGCTATAATCTAACGTGCCTAAACAGGAAAAAGATTGAATAGTATGGAGGAATCAGGCAATGTCCACTTTTATGGCAAAAGCAGAAACCATGGAACGTAAGTGGTATGTGCTGGACGCACAAGGCAAGCCGCTCGGAAAAACCGCGGCAGCAGCTGCGAATATTTTGCGCGGCAAGCACAGACCGGAATTCACACCGCACGTGGATTGCGGCGAATTCGTTATCATCATCAACGCAGAGAAGGCGGTTCTCACCGGCAATAAATTGACGCAGAAATATTATCGTCATCATTCCGGTTATATCGGCGGATTGAAGGAAGTACAGTACAGCGAATTGATGCGTACCAAACCGGAGCTTGCAATGCAGCTTGCGGTAAAAGGCATGCTTCCGAAAAACTCTATCGGCGATAAGAGCATTACCAGACTGAGAGTTTACCGCGGCGCAGAGCATGAACAGGCTGCACAGAAGCCGATCGTGCTTTAATTTGAGGAAAGGATGAACGAATCAATGTATACAAGTGCAAAACCGTATTTCTACGGAACCGGCAGAAGAAAGAAATCCGTTGCCCGCGTCCGCGTGATGCCCGGCACCGGTAATATCACCATCAACGATCGCTCCATTGACGAGTATTTCGGCTTGGAAACGTTGAAACTGATCGTAAACCAGCCGTTCGGCGTTACCGGTACGGAAGGCAAGTTTGACATCGTTTGCCGTGTATGCGGCGGCGGTTTCTCCGGTCAGGCAGGCGCAATTCGCCATGGCGTCGCAAAGGCTCTGCTTCAGGCAGACGCCGCTTATCGTCCGGCACTCAAAGCAGCCGGATTCTTAACGCGCGATCCTCGTATGAAGGAAAGAAAGAAGTACGGCCTCAAAGCCGCTCGTCGCGCACCGCAGTTCTCCAAGAGATAATCACTGTTTGCAAATCCTCAAAGCCCTTGCTTTGGGGATTTGTTTTTCAAAAAATACAAATAAAAAAGTCATCGTGCTTCCTGTTGGACTTGCACGATGGCTTTTTTCATGAGTTCCGGTTTTTAAAAATTACAGGCTGTCGTACACCCGCACAAAATCTACTTCAAAACAGTCCGGATAGGCAGAGAACAGTGCCGGGACCGGTTCTCCCCGAAGCGTCGTTTCCCCTGCGCCGCCTTGTGGGGTGAATTTCCGATGGTATCCGTGACATTCAGTTGAAACCAAAAGGAATTGTTCCACCTGTGATACGGCACATGCGGGAGCCATTTGTCTGCCCACTTCTTTGCCGTCTGCATAGAAAATATATCCCGCAGGCGACCAATCTACGCCATAATAGTGCCATCCGTCCGCGCTTTCTTCATAGGGGAACGCAAAGTGTCCGTACCATTTGCTTTCCGCGCCGTATCCGTCCCACCCACAGCCGCAAATGATCTTTCCATCGGTGTTCTGCCGATAATTTTCCAGAATATCGCATTCCACTCCCGCATATGCCGGATTCGGATGCGCACCAATCGACGGGGATTGTAACCAAAACGCCGCATGCCAGCCGGGATGCTTTGGCAAACGGCAACGGATCTCATAATAACCATAGCGATGCATGAATTTTGCCGGTTCCCGTTTTCCAAATGGCCAAAATCCTTCGGTATTCTGATCTCGCGGAATGTCAAAGGTCAAAGAGCCGGTTTGCAAGTGGGCGGAATAAAAATGATCTCCTTTGCGTACCAGATGAATTTTCAGATGACTGTTTCCGTCCAGTTCCACCCCTTCTTTGGTATAGGTCGGAGACGGAAATCCCCAAAAATGCATCCGGTAGTTCCACTTGCTTTCGTCCAGTGCGGTACCGTCGAATTCATCCTGCCAGACCAACTTCCATTGCTTTTCCTTGGGCAGATAGCTTGCCGCATGCGTAGCATCCGGCGTATAGACCTTCATGCCAACATCCTGTAACGTAACGTCCGTAAATGCCATAATGTCCTCCTGTATTTTGCGCTTGACAATCCGCGCATCTTGTGTATAATTGTATTATACACGGAAAAGTAAAGAAAACAAGTCAAAATCCGCGGAATTTGTTATAAAATCCGCTGATTTCAAAGGAGCGCTTATGAGATTTCCAGATCTGCAAATTCTGAATGCGGGGATATGGTACAGTCCGGAGGGAGTGACGCGGAGTCATCCGCGATTTGTCATGCGCTATGAGGCGGAATTGTTTTTGCGTCCCACGACCACATGGGTAGACGGTGTTGCCTATCCGATGCAGGCAGGAGATTGTCTGTTTTGCCTCCCCGGTCAACTCCGCTGTTCCGATTTTCCGATGGCTACCCGCTTTTTATATTTTGATTTCGTAGAACCACAGGCGGAGAGCGCGTCCTTTTTACAGACGCTGCCGACGCAGGTGCCGCACGATCCGGCGCTTGCCGGATGGATCACGAAAATTGTATCACAGTTTCCCACGTCGGATTATGTGGCAAGTCTACGCCTGCAAACCGATTTTATGGAGATGCTGCTGGCTTTTTCCGACAGTGCCGCCGTGCGAGTGCCGCCGCGGCTTTCACAAAAGCAAACGGCGCTCTATGCGGCAATCTGCTTTATGAAATCCCATTTGCAACAGAATTGTACGGTTGCGGACTTTGCTGCGGCGGCGGGGTACAGTCCGGCGCATTTTACGGCGTTTTTCAAAGAAATGCTGGGATTTTCTCCGTATGCGTACTTTCTGTATCTGAAAATACAGGAAGCAAAGCGTTTGTTGCTTACCGGAGGGGATACGGTGACGCAGATCGCGCAAAAATTAGCGTTTCATTCTTCCGGACATTTTTGTAATACGTTCCGTCATTTTTGCGGGCAGTCACCGTCTGCATTTTTGCATTCGGCGGTTTTGCCGGAACCGGATGAGGACGGATTTGCATAAATTTCCATCCAGCCTCATTTCGTTACGCGGAGCCGCTTCCGCCTTCGTTTTGTAAAGTCGGCGGTTCTCCCCCGCCGCCAGCGAGTTTGACGATCTGATACCAAGTGGCAGAGCCGACAATGCCGTCTGCGATTTCGCCGCTTAAGATCTGCGCCTGAATGACGGCTTCAAAGGTCTGCGGATCAAACACGCCGCTCACCTGTACTTCGGGAATGGAAGGATTTCGTTCTGCCGCCCGATTCAGTAATTCCTGCAATTTGCGGACATCGTCTCCTTCAATTCCTTCGGTCAATACTCTGCCCGGATAAATTTCATTGCGTAAAGTCTGCGCATCTTCCGGCAGACTTTCTAAAATATCGGCATAGATCTGTACGATCTGGCGCCAGGTGGCACGATCCAATTCTCCTGTGACGGGTAAACCGTATTTCTCCTGAATTGCCCGGATGGTGGCTTCCATGGCTTCATCAAATACGCCGGTAATGTAGGTGTAGGGAATATCATCGTCAAAATAGGAGATGATGGCGAGATAGTATTGCAAATTTCGCACCTGATTGCCGCTGGAGCCGAGAGATTGCTCAAAATACAGTGGTTCCAGTTCTTCCGGCGTAATTCCTTCTGCAATCAGTTCTGCCAATCTGCGGACTGCGTTATAGATGCTACGAATGCGATACCAGGTGGCTCGCCCGACGATCCCATCCACGACGAGATCGAAAATTTCCTGAAATGCCCGTACCGCCGATTCGGTCTGCACGCCGAATACCCCGTTTTCCTGGGGAATGGTAGGGATGGCAGGATAGTTTTGCGCGATACGGTTGAGCTGTGCCTGAATCTCCCGCACATCCTCTCCAATATCCCCCAACCGAAGCGGCGTTCCCGGATAAGAGGAGATTGGATCGCCGCCGATGGGGGCATTGAATACGATGGCGATATCGTCTCCATAGTAGCGTTGCAGGATTTCATAGGGCGTAAGCCCTTGATCGGCAAGTGTGACGGTTCCCCATTGCGACAGCCCTTCACAGGTAGTGGTGGTTCCGTTGCAATAAAGTGCATAAAGCGGCTGTACAAATCCCTGCCGCACAATATAGTCGTTGAAAATATCGTCTACGATTTCGGAAATGTTGCCGAAGATCTCCCGCCCCGGGACAAAGCTCTGATCGTAAGCGGTATTGTTGGTGATGTCAAATTCATAGCCTTGCGAACGGTAGAACTCTGTGTAGAGGCGATTCAGCGTTACGGAATTGATGGCAAGGATATTCGCACGCAGCGCCGCTTCCGGCCAGGTAGGGTAAATTTCGCTGGACGCGACATTTTTGATATAATCAATGTATTCGACTCTGACATCGTTTGCCGCCTGATCCGGTGCACCGAGATGTACCACGATATATTCGGGGATGACCGGTGATTGCATAAGCGCTTATTCCTCCTGTCCTTCTTCGGTTTCTTCCTCCACTTTGCGGATCAAGGGAAGCATCTCGATCGGTTGAATCGCTTTGATGTTTTCA
>DLLB01000012.1:14394-27490 GCA_002477905.1 Clostridiales bacterium UBA7573
GATGTTTTCAAAAATTTCAATTTCATACGGTTCTTCACTGATAAACCCTTGTTTGTAAGCGGTGATCAGATAAGTGGTAAAGGGATCCTGCTGATAGGGTTGTTGGGAGTTGGCGCGGGGAGGAGCAGGAAGCGTGATATTGTCGGAAATGCCGGTTGCATTGGTCTGTAATTCGTAAAATACATATTCAATATCATTGAATCGCTTGCTGATAATCAGGTTCACATCTCCCAAAGGATACGCTTGTTGTGCCAGAAAGGTCTGTACCTTGACCTGACCGGTGGCACTGTTTTCCGAAACAAAGTTGTCGTAGGCTTCCAGCAGACGTTGCCGCGTTGCCGTCGGTAGTTGATCAATCGGTTGCGCAAAATAGCCCGTGTGCTGTGCAGTCGTGCCGGAGGGTGCGGGTGAATTCGTTTGATTCGTTCCATCCGTCCCGTTCATTCCATCCGTCTGTGGATTGTTTAAGGGATCGCCCTGCGTCGGAACCGAGACGTTTGCAGAGACAGAGGAGGCAGAGGAAGCAGAGAACACGGGAAAGTGGAAAAAATCGGGTTTCTTTTGAGAAAAGTCCTGTGATGGTGTGTCAGGGGCGATGGATTTCGGCTCTGCTGCCACATCTTCCGGTACTGCGGCGACAGAGATGGATTTCACCTGCTCCGGTAGAGCGGATGTCGGTACAGGCGCCGTTGCCACGGAGGGATCATTAGACGGATCTGCTGCAGTTTGTGTTTTCTTTTCCTCCACTACGGGCGTAGAACCTGCGGCAAAATCATAAATTTTCCCCACATGCGGGGCACTTTTGGCAGGTTTGTTCTCGATTTTTCGAATCTTCAAAGGAAAATTCCCCACCGGACGAAACGGATGCGGATCACGGTCTTGGGGGATGGCTTGCGGTTTGGGCTCCTGCGAAGGCGTGATGGGCGGGACTGTTGCGGGAGCCTGCGGTGCCGTTGCGGCAGGAATCGGTTTTTGTTTACTTTGATACATAGTCTACCTCCTGTAAAACCGTTCTACTTCTAAAGTATACGCGATTTTGAGAAAAGCGGTGCACAGAAAAACGGGACGTTTGGAAAGAAAATACGCTTTGCGCCGAAGAAAACGGCAAGGTACTTGCAACTTGTGAAAAAGTGTGCTACAATAAAGCTATCTTAAGAAATAGCGAGGGCAAAGACAGTGGTCAGACAGCTAAAGACCAAGAATGATCTGTATCAAAAGTTTGAAACATTGAAACGTAACCGGCAAAAGCGGTATGCCTGTGGCGAATTTTTTGTAGAGGGTGTGCGGAATCTGAACTATGCGGTGCAGGATGGGTGGGAAATTTCTCATCTGCTGTATACTTCGGAGCGTCCGCTGTCGGATTGGGCAAAGAATTATTTGCAAACGGTCAAGACTATTTGCAATTACGATCTTCCCGCCGCGTTTATGGCAGAACTCAGCGGAAAAACAGACGCGTCGGAACTGCTTGCCGTGGTAAAAATGCGTCCCGATACAGTTGATCGGTTTCCCAAACGGGAGAATCCGTTGTTTGTACTGTTTGATCGTCCCTCCAATCATGGCAATCTCGGTACGATCCTCCGTTCCTGCGATTCCTTTGGCGTAGACGGACTGTTGATTACCGGTCATGCGGTCGATCTATACGATCCGGAGGTAATCGGCGCGTCTATGGGTTCCTTTTTTCATCTTCCAGCCGTGCGCATGCCTGCAAAGGAACAGGTGCTGTCGTTTATTGCCGCGCAGAAAGCGGAGCATCCGGATTTTCTCACGGTGGGGACAACCGCGCACCGACAACATCCGATTGATACGGTGGATCTGCGCGTGCCACTGTTGTGGATGATTGGCAACGAAACGGACGGACTTTGTCGGGCGTTCAAAGAAATCTGCGATATACAGGCGACCATTCCGATGGCGCCCGCTTCTGCTGCATCTTCTTTCAATGTGGCTTGCGCCGCAACGGTTATGCTGTATGAAACGGTACGGCAACGCGGACGCTGAGCGTCTGCGCAGATATGGGAAACTTGGCAAAAGCACTTGCTTTTTGACGAAATTCATGTTATAATACAAATAAGCGTTTTTTTATTACAAGCATTTTTCTTGTAGTATCCGAACAAATCGCCGGGGAGATACACTTCCCGGACTTTTTTACGAATGGGAAAACCGGTGCGCATCGGCATCCGGTTGGATTTATGGGAGGAATCTATGTTACAAAACGGGAAAACATGGTATGATACGGATGGAAATCCGATCCACGCGCATGGCGGGCATTTGTTGCATGCAAAGGACGGGTACTATTATTGGTATGGGGAAAACCGTATGGGCGGGGCATATGTATCGGTGTATCGTTCCCGCGATCTTGCAACATGGGAATTTCGCAATCATGTATTGACGGTAGATTCTAGATGTGAGAAGGCGCGGGTGAAATCCGCAGATCTGACGTTGTACCGCGAAATAGACGACGAAACGTATGTACAGCTTTCGCAATCCACACAAGCCGTGAATCCTGTGATCGTACATCATGGAAAAAAGCTGGCGAAGATCAACGTGGAGCGCCCGAAAGTTCTGTATTGCGAAGCAACCGGAAAATACGTTCTGTGGGCGCATTATGAAAACGGCAGGGATTACAGCGCCGCGGCGGCGCTGGTCGCCACTTGTGATACGCCGGACGGCGATTTTGTATATCACGGCTCGTTTAATCCTTATGGCGCGATGTCGCGCGACTGTACGTTGTTTTTGGACGATGATGGGCGCGCGTACTTTATCAGCGCATCCCGCGACAATCGGGATCTGCATTTTTATCGGCTTACGCCGGATTTTCTGAACGTTTCCCGGCTTGTCGGGATCGCGTTCCAGGGAGAGAGCCGCGAGGCTCCTGCGGTTTTCAAACGGAACGGAAAGTATTATATTCTTACCTCTTACTGCACCGGTTGGGCGCCGAATCAAGGGCAGTTTGCCATCGCCGATCAGATTGACGGGGATTGGTCGATTCCCGGCAATTTCGGGGATGCTACAACGTTCCGTTCGCAACCGGCGTTTGTTTTGCAGAAGGACGGCGTAGAATACTATGTCGGCGATCGATGGGAAGGGGGCGGCGACGCCTATTTCACATCCTCCTATGTGGTGCTTCCGATTCGTTACCATGACGATGGCACTCCGTATATTACCGATTCGCAGTCCGCACCGTTTTAAGCGCCTTGCGCGGATGCGTTTTCCCAATTTGAATACCATACAAAGGAATTCCATAAAATGAAACTCCGTTTTTTATCCGATCGCGCCCCAGCCGGCTTTTACCGTACGGCGCTATCTCTGGCAATCCCGATCGCCTTTCAGAACCTGCTCACTTCCTGTGCAACTTTGATTGACACCGCTATGGTGGTGGGCTTGGGAAACGCCGCCACTTCCGCTATGGGGATCGCGGCAAGATTCAGTTTTTTGCTGAATGTGGTCTGCTTTGGATTCGCGTCCGGCTGTGCGGCGCTCTTGTCGCAGTATTGGGGCGCAAACGATCGGGAGAATATCCGGCGCTCCCTTGGCTTTGCTTTAACGGTTTCCATGACGTTTGCGCTTTTGTACACCATCGTGATGGCATGCTTTCCCACCGCACTTATGCGGATTTTTACCGATGTACCGGAAACGATTACGCTGGGGGCGTCTTATCTGCGTACTTTCAGTTTGGCAGTCCCGTTTCTGGTATTATCCCAGATCTTGTGCGCGGCACTGCGCGCGGTGGAATGTGTGAAAATTCCGCTTTATTCTGCCGCTGTCTCGGTGTGCGTCAATACATTTTTGAATTATTGCTATATCAACGGGCATTTTGGCTGTCCGGCGCTTGGCTTGCGCGGCGCGGCAATCGGTTCGGTTGCTGGATGCGTGGTGCAGGCAATCATTCTGGTCTTGGCAGTGCTGTTCTGCAATACACCTTTCCGCGGGAAAATTCGGGATGGCTTTCGCTTTACGAAAGATTTTTGCAAACGATATTTCCAGACGGCGTTTCCGGTTTTGCTGAATGAGTCTCTTTGGGCGCTTGGTTCAAATGTCTATGTGATGGTGTTGGCGCGCCAAGGAACAGAAAACCATTCCGGTTACACGCTGTACGAAAATATTCAGCAGATTTTCTTTGTGTTCTTCGTGGGGATTTGCGGCGCTTGTTCCGTCATGGTCGGAAAGCGCGTCGGCGCGGGCGAACAGGAAGAAGCTTATCAGACGGCGAAACGCTTTGCGGTGATGACGCCTGTGACCGGATTACTCTTGGGGACTTTGCTGATCCTGCTGCGGAATCCGATCTTGTCTTTGTTCCCTGTGGAAACAGAGGGGGCGCGTATGGTTGCGTCCGCATGTCTGTTGTTCTACGGTTGTTGGATCGCGATGCGGATGATTCAATATACGATGATCTGCGGGATCTTTCGTGCCGGCGGCGATACCAAAACGGGGTGTTTTTTGGACATTTGCTGTATGTATCTGATTGCCATTCCCGCAGTACTCCTGACCGGCTTTGTAATCCAGCCTGCGCATTTTGTGGTGCTGGTGGCGGTGATGTTTATTGCGGAGGATCTGCCGAAGGGCATTCTGTGTGTATTGCATTTTCGTTCCCGCAAATGGATGAAACAGATCACAAATGTGGTCGGAAAGCAGGAAGCGGTGACGGAAGAAGCGCTGAAATCATAAAATCTTGGCAATGATCAAAAAGGAGGATCTAAAATGTATCCGGAAGAAGAGAAGATTATGCAAGGTGTACTGTTTTGTCCGGGTGATCCCGATCTGCGGGCAATCAAGCGGAAAACGCACAACCTGAATACGGATTATAACGCAACCTATGAGGACGAAACGGAGAAGCGTGCCAAAATCCTGCAAGAGATCGTCGGAAGCCTTGGCGCGGGCGCGGTGATACAGGGACCGATTTATTTTCATTATGGCAAACATACCACCATCGGAAAACGCTTTTTTGCCAATTTTCATCTGACAATACAGGATGATGCACCGGTGACCATCGGAGACGACTGCAACTTCGGACCGAATACCACCATTGTCACGCCGATTCATCCGATGTTGCCCGAAGAACGGGATTTGATGTATGATGCAAATGGAGAACCGAAACATTTGTGCTATGCGAAGCCGGTTGTAATCGGAAACGATTGCTGGTTTGGCGCAGGGGTGACGGTATGCCCCGGCGTAACGATTGGCGATGGGTGCGTAATCGGAGCGGGAAGCGTTGTGACACATGACATTCCCGCGCGTTCATTTGCAGCAGGTGTGCCGTGTAAGGTGATCCGTGCTTTGACAGAAGCGGACAGCATGATGCACAAACCGGAGATTCTCGGAAAGAGCCGTGTGATTGCACCGGAGGATTATCGTGCTTTGCGGAAAGGAGAAAAAGCATGACGGAATGGGAGAAGATGCACAGCGGTGCGCTGTATAATCCGGAAGATCCTGCGATCTTACAAAAACAGGTGCTGTGTCTGGAAAAATTGTATGATTTTAACCAAACGCGCCCGTCGGAAGCGGAAAAACGTGCACGGATGCTGAAGGACATGTTTGCACAGGTCGGGGAAGGTTGCTATATTGAACCGCCTTTTCATGCAAATTGGGGCGGTGCGAATGTGCATTTTGGTAATCATGTGTATGCCAATTTCAATCTGACGCTGGTCGATGATACGGATATTGTGGTGAGGGACGATGTACTGTTCGGACCAAACGTGACTGTTGCGACAGCCGGACATCCGTTGGATGCCGCGTTGCGCGCACAGGCATATCAGTATAATATGCCTGTAAAAATCGGAAAGAATTGTTGGATCGGCGCGGGATGTGTGATTTTGCCCGGCGTAACGATCGGAGACAATACGGTAATTGGCGCGGGAAGCGTTGTGACCAAGGACATTCCCGCCGGTGTTCTCGCGCTTGGTGTGCCATGTCGGGTAGTGCGCGAGATCGGCGCACATGATCGGGAATACTATTTCAAAGACCGGAAAATTCCGAAAGAATATCTTTAAAATTATTTTTTACAGAAAAATCCAAAGCAGCGCTTTGGAAAATCAAAGGAGGCTCACAGAATACAAAATGCGTGGTTTCAAACGAAAGTGGTTGCCGCGTCTGACAGTACAAAACTGTATCGTTACATTTTTAGCCAGCACGTTTCTTGCGTGCGGGTTGTATCATGTACATTCCTGCTCCGGGATTACGGAGGGTGGCGTATTGGGGGCGGTATTGCTTCTGCAACACTGGTTCGGGATTTCCCCCGCGATTACCAATCTGGTGCTGAATGCATGCTGTTATCTGCTGGGATTTCGCTTGCTCGGAAAGAATTTTCTTGCCTATTCCGGCATCGGAACCGTTACCTTTTCGGTCGCGTATAAAATTTGCGAATGCTTCCCACCACTTGGCGCGCCGCTTGCGGCTTATCCCGCGGTGGCGATGTGTGTGGGGGCTGTGTTTGTAGGACTGGGTGCAGGATTCTGTGTCTGGGCGGGCGGCGCACCGAGCGGAGATGATGCGCTTGCCATGAGCTTGTCGCATCTGACACACTTAAAAATTCAATGGATCTATCTTGCGAGCGATCTTGTGGTGTTGGCATTGTCTTTGACTTACATTCCGGTTCGCCGTATCATTTGGTCGCTTGGCACGGTGATTTTGTCCGGACAGATGATCGGGTGGGTGCAAAAAATTCCGCATCCGCAAAAGATAGCGAAACAAAAATCCGCATGCACATCCGCTTGCACGGAAGAAGCGGAAATCCCAGATGCAAAAACAGAAAAAAGCATAGCGAATTCCAAGGAAAACTCTTGACATACAAGGCTGTTTATGGTATGATAGGAGCAGTGGAAAACGGAGCTTTTCCAAGGAAATTAACGAGAAAGAAAGGATGCGAGCGGCAAATGCGGTTCGCACGAGAGAAATGGGAATTTACGAAGAACTGCAAGCCAGAGGGCTGATTGCACAGGTGACAAACGAAAGCGAGATCCGGGATCTGATCAATCGCGGCGGCGCACGTTTTTATATTGGATTTGACTGTACTGCGGACAGCCTGACCGCCGGACATTTCATGGCGTTGACGATGATGAAACGCTTACAGGCGGCGGGCAATCAGCCGGTCGCGCTGATCGGCGGCGGTACCACGATGATCGGAGATCCGTCCGGCAGATCGGATATGCGGAAAATGCTCACACGGGAAGACATCAACCACAATGCGGAATGCTTCCGCCGGCAGATGGAGAAATTCATTGATTTCGGAGAAGGCAAAGCCATTATGGTCAATAATGCCGATTGGTTGCTGGATCTTAATTATGTAGATCTGCTTCGGGAAGTCGGAACCTGCTTCTCCGTCAATAATATGCTGCGTGCAGAGTGCTATAAGCAGAGAATGGAGAAGGGGCTGTCTTTCTTTGAATTCAACTATATGATCATGCAGTCCTACGACTTCTATCATCTGTATCAGCATTACGGATGCAATATGCAGTTCGGCGGCGATGACCAGTGGTCGAATATGCTGGGCGGTACGGAGCTTATCCGCAAAAAACTCGGGAAAGATGCCTATGCGATGACGATCACTCTGCTGACCGATTCTCAAGGGCATAAGATGGGAAAAACCGCCGGAAATGCGGTTTGGCTGGATCCGAATAAGACCTCCCCGTTTGAATTTTATCAATATTGGCGTAACGTAGGGGATGCGGATGTAATGAAGTGCATCCGGATGCTCACATTCCTGCCGCTGGAGCAGATCGAAGAAATGGATCATTGGGATGACAGCCGTATCAATGAGAAGAAGGCGATCCTTGCCTATGAATTGACCGCTTTGGTGCATGGCAAAGAGGAGGCAGAGAAAGCGCAAGCCACCTCGCTTGCCTTATTTACCGGTGCGGGAGACAGCGAACATATGCCGCAGACGGTATTGCGTGCGGAAGAAGCGGCAGACGGAATGGGAATTCTGGATGTTTTGGTGCGGACAGAGCTTGCCTCCAGTAAGAGCGAAGCCCGTCGGTTGGTACAACAAGGCGGAATCAGTGCGGATGGCGAAAAAATAACCGACTTTGCCGCTGTGCTGACCAAAGCACAGTTGACAGCCGGTGTGGTGCTGAAAAAGGGTAAAAAGATTTTCCATAAGGTGATATTGGAAGCATAAAAAGCGACTTCCTGCGACTTTGAAACCGTAAAAAGAGATTTGAAAGAGAGAAACAGTTGATTTTCCTCCCCTGCGTCCGATTTTGGGACGCGGGGGTGCTTTTTTGTTGTATAATTTGCTCTTATTCTTGTAATTTTGAATGAAAATCGGAAGCAGTTCTTGACATTTCTTTTTTTCTTCGGTATAATGCTGTTAAAATGAGCATTTTTACAAGAGATTTTCATGTGAAGGAGATTCCTATGCAAGTTTTTGATGCAATTGAACGATGCCTGTTCCCGATGTTACAGGACAAACCGTTACAAGAAAATTTTCGCCTTGGAATAGAAGGCGCAAGTTATAGTCAGTTTGAGGGGCGTAATGCTTATGCTTCCAGTGCGGACATGACCATTCGCTATATCAGAGAAGAAGAAATCCCGGATGGCAGGGTGAAATATTACGCGGTGTCCGGCATTGCCACGTTGGAAGTGGCGGTCACTTACCGGCAAATGCCGGGCGGGGCAATCAAACAAACGGTTTGTGTGAAAAATACAGGAGATGCACCGGCAACGATCAATCATCTCAGTTCTGCAACGTTGGACGGGATCGGGCAGGACGGATTGCTCAAATGGTACGATCCCAAACGCTATATTTTGCATACCTGCGATACCGTTTGGCAAGGCGAATGCCAGTGGCGGCATCGCACCCTTTCGGAGGTTGGGTTAGTGCCAACTACGACGCACATCAATATGAAAACGTTCAAGGTGGATTCGGTCGGCAGTTGGACCACGGCACGCAACTATCCGATTCTGATCTTAGAAGATACCGAGACAGGACGCAGCTTCTATCTGGAGTTGGAACCGGCGGGCACGTGGGAAATTGAGCTGTTCAATTTCTCCCGTGGTTTTGCGCAGGATGGATTCCTTGGAATTGAGGCAAACTGCGCCAATATTCATCATGACGGTTGGCAAGTCACCTTACAGCCAGGGCAAACCTTTACGGCACAGCCCTGTGTGTACGGCGTGACGGACGGTGGCTTTGAAGAAGCGGTCGCGGCACTGCTTGCCTACAAACGCGCAGATTCTTTGGTGCATTTTGCACCCGGAAAAATTCCCGTGGTATTTAACTGCTATATGGACTGCATCTTTTCCAATCCGACGACCGAAACGCTGTTGCCGTTGGTGGATGCTTGCGCCAAAGTCGGCGTGGATGTGTTCTGTATTGATGCGGGATGGTTCCGGTGCTTTGACGATCCGTCGAAGAATGCCATCGGAGATTACAATATTGCGGAAGATCGTTTCCCCGGTTACGGATTGCAGGGTATTTTGGATGAGATGCGGAAAAAGGGCATTACACCCGGTATCTGGATCGAAGCGGAATGCTGTCAAACCGGCGTGGCATATCACATGGCACCGGATTGTCTGTGCGAGAGAAACGGTAAACCAATCGGCGGAACCCGCGCATTTTTCAATTTCCGGGAGGAAAGCGTGCGCGATTATCTGATGAAGTTGATTGATCGGCTCTATGCCATGGGTGTGCGCTATATCAAAAACGATTACAACCAAACCACCGGCATTGGTTTTTCCAACTATGGCGAAGCCTATAGCAAGGAAAGCGCGGACAGCGTTCTTGCGATGCTTGCATTCTTTGATGCGGTGAAAGCGAAATACCCGGATCTTTGGATCGAAAACTGCGGAAGCGGCGGTATGCGGGAGGATCATAACACCCTGCGGCATTTTGATTTGCAAAGTACAAGCGATCAGGAGCTTTACTTCCGCAATCCGTCGATCATTTCCGGCACCCTTGCCTGCATGGCGCCGGAGAAGGCGGGTGCATGGGCATATCCGTACCCGGTGTACCTCAATGGGGAAGAAAAGCATCCGTTCGCAGATTTGGAATTCTGGGATGCAAAGCGGGAGAAGTATGCGGACGGTGAGGAAACGGTATTCAATTTGGTGAACGGTATGCTTGCCAATCTGTATCTGTCCGGACGGATTGACCAGTGCGACGCATTCAACCAAAAATTGATCCGGTCTGCCATCGCTTTGTATAAAGCCAATCAAACGTTTTTGCAGCGTGCAGTACCGATCTACCCGACCGGAACGTTTCTGATTGATGAAGAAGGTATCTTTACGACCGGCTTATATAACCGTGAGGCACGCAAGCTCTTGCTTGCCGTGTGGAATATCCACGCATGGAAACCGCAGACGGTGATCGATCTGTCCAAATGGATACCGAAAGAGGCAACGGCGCGGTGCGTATATCCGGAGAAGGAAGCAGATATGGCAGTGGAGTACGCGTTTTATCCGGCAAACTGCAAACTCAGCGTTCGTTTGCCGAAAGGACTTTCTGCCCGTTTGTTTGAACTGACTTGGTAAATGCGCATTTCTGACTTTGCAAAAAAATCCGCACACGGAAAAACGTGTGCGGATTTTTTTGATAGAGTGGAGAAATCTTTATAGGATCTTATACAATCATTTTATACAATGAGGAAGAATTTCACCAAGAACAACAGGGAGACTACATAGGTCAAAATGGAAACTTCTTTGCCTTTTCCGGTGAACAGCTTCAGCACCGTATAGGTGATTAACCCAAGCCCGATGCCGTGTCCGATAGAACCGGAGATCGGCATGGCAATCAGCATCAATCCGACCGGCAATCCTTGGGAAAGATCGGAGAAATCTACTTTGGAAAGTCCGCCGAGCATCAAGAACCCGACATAGATCAAAGCGGCAGAGGTGGCAGGCGCAGGAATGATCGCCGCGATCGGTGCCAAGAAGATGCATGCCAAAAACAGCAGGGCGGAAACCAGTGCGGTCAGACCGGTTCTGCCGCCGGCTTCCACGCCGGAGGCGGATTCTACGAAAGTGGTTACGGTGGAAGTACCGGTTGCGGCACCGGCAACCGTGCCGACCGCGTCTGCAACCAAGGCTTCGCGCATGTGCGGCAGATTGCCGTTTTCATCCATCATACCGGCGCGGGAGGCTGTGCCGACCAAAGTGCCGATGGTGTCGAACATATCGATCATGCAGAAAGTGAGAATCAGGGTGACGACTGTGAACCATCCGATTTCCATGAGCCCTTTGAAATTGAATTGGAACAGTGTGGTGTTGGCAAGATCGGAGAAGGGCGGCAGAAAAGACGCGTCCTTGAGGGAGGCAAAGGGATTGATCTTTAAGAAGATGGCTTCGCCTGCCCAGTAAATACCGGAAGCGGCAAGCATGCCGAACAGCACGGCGCCTTTAATCTTATGCTGTGCCAGAATGATAATCAGAAACAGACCGATGAACATGGTAACGACAGTCAGAATCATTTGACTATAGCTGTCGCCCATGTTGTCTTTGATGATTTTCGGCGTCAGTGCGCCGAAGAAATCTTTTAAGACATAGAATGGTTGTCCGTTTGCATTGTAAACACCGGCATTGGAACCAAGCCCGATATTGAGAAGCATCAGACCGATTGCCGGCGCAATGCCGAGCCGCACGCCGAGCGGGATTGCATTCACGATTTTTTCCCGCACGTTTAATACGGATAAGATCAGAAATACAACGCCTTCGATCAGAATGATGCACATGCCCGCCTGGAACGAACTTACATACGAAAGACCGGTCAGACTGGCGATATTGGCAACTACCAAAGCAAAGAAGCTGTTCAGTCCCATGCCGGGCGCCATGACGAACGGCTGATTCGCGGCGAATGCCATCACCAAAGTACCGACAGCAGACGCGATGCAGGTTGCAAGGAACACTGCGTTCCAAAGCGCGCTTCCGCCGTTTTGACCAAAGCCGGTCAGCAGGTTCGGATTCAAGGCGATGATGTATGCCATGGTCATGAAAGTGGTGAGCCCTGCAAGCACTTCCGTGCGCACAGTGGTGTGGCGTTCTTCCAGCTTGAAGAAGCGGGAGAGAAAGCCGCGCTTTTGGGTGGGTGTCTGTTTTTGATTTTCCATGTTATTTTCCTCTTTTGAAAATGATACAGTCCCTTGCAACAGCTCTTGCAAAGGACTGCTTATAACTCCCGCAGAAAGATCTGCGAAAAAGGAGATCAGAGAGAATCCGGTTCTGATTTACAGAACTTTCTTCGCACAGTATAGCATATTTTCGGCAAAAAGTCAACGCTTTTTCCGAAAATGATGCCGGAATATGTGAATTTATGCTTCATAGCCGAAAGCAAATGCTTTCCGGTTCATTTCCAAAAAGCGTGGCGCGACGCTTTTTTCAATGGCGGCAAGCCATTCTTCTTTGGAAAAGTCGAAATACCGTGCGAGATGCCCCATCAAGACAATGTTGACGGCTTTGGAGGAACCCGCTTGCTCGGCAAGGGTGAGCGCGTCCAGCCGGTCGATGGCAACGCCTTGTTCGCTCAGCGTATCCAAGATGTCATGCGGATATTCCGCCATGCCGGTGATGACCGGCATCGGATCGATCTCTTGGGTGTTGACAATGATTCTGCCGTCCGGCTTTAAGCAGGAAACATATCTTGCGCCCTCCAGCTTTTCGAAGGAAACGATAAAGTCTGCTTCCCCCGCACCGATAATGGGAGAATAAACGGCATCCCCAAACCGTACATAAGTCACAACGCTGCCCCCGCGTTGACTCATACCATGTACCTCGGAAACTTTGACATCGTAGCCGTGATCGGTTAAAATCGTGCCGAGCAATTTACTGGCAAGCAGGGAACCCTGTCCGCCGACGCCGACGATCATAATGTTTTTCGTATTCATTGCACAACCTCCTCTGTAATGGCATGGAATTTGCAAAGCTGCTTGCATACGCCGCAACCGACGCACAGCGTCTCATCGATCTCCGCTTTGCCATTGTGCATGCGGATAGCGGGGCATCCGAGCCGCATGCATGCTTTACAGCTCTTGCAGGATGTGGGAGCCACATGCAACGCCGGCTTTGCCTTGACGTATTTCAAAAGTGCGCATGGGCGGCGGGAGATGATAACAGATGGTTCGTCTGCTGCAAGTTCTTCCGAAATGGCGGTTTCACATGCCGTAAGATCATA